>CAZBBK010000004.1:0-154993 GCA_964490075.1 uncultured Gemmatimonadota bacterium
AAGTGGGTCGCTTCTCACGAGCACAGGTGGGTCAATTCTGGCGAGCGCCTAAGCCTATCGCGGCAGCCCACGGGGACGACGTGCCGTTCGTCGTGGACCCCTTCTCCGGAGGCGGTGCCATCCCCCTGGAGGTCCTCCGGCTCGGGTGTGAGGTGTTCGCCAGTGACCTCAATCCCGTCGCTGCCTTCATCCTGAAGGTGATGGTGGAGGACATGCCACGCAGTGATCCGGACTTCGTGGATCGAGTGGAAGCGGCCGGCAAGCGCGTCCGTGAGATCGCGAAGCAGCGGATCGGCCAGTTCTACCGGGCAGACGAAGACGGCGCGAAGCCTGTCGCCTACCTTTGGTCTCGGACCGTTCGGTGTGAATCGGCCAACTGCGGTGCAGAGATCCCGATCTACCGGTTGCCCTAGCGCTCGAAGCCAAGTCCTACTACATCCGGCGCGCCGGCTCCGACGGCTTCCGCATCCACCACCAGCCCACACTCAAGAAGGTGGTGAGCGATCGCCGAGCCTCCCTCGACGAGGAGACGGAGGTCCTGCCGACCCTGCGCTCGCTGGTGCAAAAGGAGTTCGAACGAGGCGCGAGTGTGCCGCTCCTGCCGTTCCCGGCGGACGGGTCCGCGGTCGCGGACTCGCCCAAGCTCACGGTCCTGGTCACGGACCCCGACGTCGAGTGGACCGGCACCGGCGCCGTGCGGGAGCAGATCGCCGAGTGGACGAAGCAGCGGGGCAAGTCGCCGCGTCTCTATCCGGGCTCGCTGGTGTGGTGCGGCCGGAAACCGGGGCGCGACCTGCGCGAGAAGGTCGAGCTGCTGCTGGCGTGGAGGCGCGTCCAGAAGGAGATCAACGAGGGCGTCCTGGGCACCGAGTTCGATCGGTCCGATCGCGCGGACGTTCAGGCCAAGGTGGTCGAGGCGGAAACCGACGCCAAGGACGAGGTCTGGGCCGGCTATCGCTTCATAATGGTCGCGGACAACGACGAGCCCGACGACCTGCGAGTCATCGACCTCGGCGCAGGTCATTCGAGCGGATCCGAGACCCTGTGCGGCCGCGTGATCGGGGCGCTCAAGTCCGAGGCCCTGCTGAACGAGTCCGTGGGCGCCGGCTACATCGACCGCAACTGGCCGCCCGCCCTCAAGGCGTCCGGCGCGTGGTCACTGCTGAGCCTGAGGCAGAGCTTCCTCGACGGGTCGCTGACACGCCTGCTCGATCCGGACAAGGTCCTGCGAACGAAGGTCGTCGAGTTCGTGGATAGCGGCGACTTCGGTCTCGCCTCCGGCAAGCAGCCGGACGGGACGTACGACAGGTTCTGGTACGAGGAGGCGGTCTCCAGCGACGAGGTAGCGTTCGAGGCGGACGTGTTCCTGCTCAAACGCGACAAGGCGAAGGCCCTCAAGGCTGGCGCTCCGCCGCCACCGGAACCACCCGAGCCACCGGGACCCGAGCCACCCGCGGGCCCCACCACGAGCACGGTTCGTGTCACCGGGAACATCCCGCCGGAGATCTGGAACCGGCTGGGTACCAAGCTGCTGCCGAAGCTCAGGAGCGGTGGCGCCGAGCTCGAGGTCGGCGTCGATTTCTCGGCGACGATCCGCTCCGACATGGCAGCGGGCCTGACGACCGAAATCCGCCAGATCCTCGAGGAGCTGGGAATCGCTGACAAGGTGAAGGTGGAGTAAGAAGTCCCTCGTGTGTTTCAGACCCGGCGATCGCCACAAGCGTGTTGCCATGTGGTGCGACGAGAATCCCGACGGTCGCTGGCGGCCTCTGGCTACGACAGGATCATCAATCGCGACAAGATGAGCCTCGACTCTTCTGGCCGCGGGACGAGTCCCTGGAGGATTCAGCCGATCTGCCCGATCCGCACATCTTGGCGCAGGAGATCGTGGATGATCTGGAGTCTGATCTGGATGAGATTCGAGAGGTGCTCGGAGATGCCAAGGGGTACCCGTGGCCTGACTGTCGTGGCCGGCGAGATCGCCGGCCGTCCGGTCCCTTTGAGGTCGGCCGTCAGTCCGACTCTCACCCCCGGACGATGTAGCCCCGTAGCTTGATGTAGGCACTCGCCAACCCGTCCACGCTGTCGATGTCGAATGCCCGGTACTCGATGCGGGGATCGAGTGGATTGACCGGCAGCCACGCGTACAAGGAGCCGAAGGTCTTCTCATCGAAGAGCTGGCCCTGGAGGTCGACGTGGCGGTGGGTATCAGCGACCCCCGCTTGACGGATCTCCCAGCTCACCGCCTCCCCCGGCTCCGCGTGTTCGTAGCGCGCGTCCACCTCGACATAGATCAGAATCGTCCCGGCCGGCACGAGGCCCGCAAGATCGATCACCTCCCAATCGCTGCCTGGGTGGCGAACGTCCTGCCTCCAGACCAGAGTTTCGTCGACCGACAGGTCCATCCCCAATCCCGCAGCCACCGTCAAGGGTGTCGTACTGCGCGGCTCCTCGGTCTCCGCGGCGAGATCCGATCCGATCGCAACAGGCGACAATGCGATCCCGAGCGCGCTGATCGCTGCCACGCCCAGACATCCAAGCCTCTTCATTCCTGAACTCATGTCCAATTCTCCTCCCCCGGTCGGGGCTCATGCGCAGGCTCGCGAAACGCTCTTCTGCGCTGCCGCCAGCTGCGCGGATCTACCCCCGTATGTGCCGCACCGCCCCCTTTCTTGCCATCCAATCGCGGAACCGAGGTAGACAGAGCCGATTCCCGCGTCGCCCGGCCTCGGCGACGAATTCGCTCTGGCCATGGCAAATTCCACCGTGCAAGAGCACATCTCCCGACAAGGGTCGGCCGCGCGCCGCGGGCCGGAGCAAGGCCAGTCCTCCGTGTGATGAGAGGCGCGCTATCATGCGCAACAGCCAAGTCGTACCCATCAAACGACCCGATCCCACTCCGCCGGGTGCGGAGAGAGAGGGGGCCATGAGCGATCTCCCAGCAGAGGGTTCGGGCGGCGCTCGGGACACGCTCGAGAGAACCTACCTGCGCGTGGTGCTCTGGGCGCGGCGCCACTACGGGTGGATCAGCAAGATGCCGGGAACGATCTCCTCCGACGACCTCGTCCACGATGTCTTTCTGGCGATCGCCTCCGGCAGCAGGAGCTGGCCCGCCGAGTTCCCCCTGGAAGTCGTCGCGAAGCGTGACGTCAAAACCGATGTAATGGCGCTCTATCGGAAGTGGAGGGCCCGCGAGGACCGAGGGATCCGGTTGGTCTCGATCGATGGGCCGGGCTCGAATCACGGGCCCGCGGCACACGAAGCACCCGGAGGCGACAGCGCGAGGCGCTCCGCCAATGCCGATCTCGACCCTGACGCTCCGGAGCGCGCACGCCCGGACCCGCTGCTGCGTGCCGCGATCATCGACCTCGTCCGCGGAGACGACGACGCCGAGACGGCGGTGATCCACATGTTGGATGCAATCGACCAGGGAGCGCCCCCTCCTCGACCGCGAGACCTCGTGGTGGAGCTCGGCTGGGAGCTGGAGCGCGTGCGCAACGTCGTCAAGCGGATACGCCGCCGACTGGGACCCGCCCGCCTCTTTCTGCGTCCAGGCGACTCCACGGAGGAAGGGATGACACCATGACACAAGGACGCGACCTTGCCCGCGAGTGGCTCTTGCGGCTCGTGGAGGAGCTGCAAGAGAAGGACCCCAGCGCTCCACGAGAATGCGCGCCCTCCGAAGGCGGCGTCGAATCGCTGGAGCAACTGCGGCAGCTCGTCGCGGCCGAAGGCGGGGTGCCTCCGGAGCTCCCATCGTGGGCCAGAAAAGCCCTCGAATCCGAGCTGCGGCGGCGCGGCCAGGCGCCGCGTGTGTTGCATCTCGTCAGAGTCGGAGAACCGTTCGAAGCAGACGCAGCACCGAATCGGGCAACCCGCGGCAAACTGGCCGCGTCCGCGTCGAGCGCCGCCTACGAACGTGTGGCGACATTGAGCACCTCGGACGGCTCCGCGACGGTCTGGATCGACCGCTACCGACCAGAGAATCACCTCCTCGCCCACGTCGACGCAGATCCGGGATCCGGCCCCTATCTGCTCAGGCTCCACGAACCGGACATCGAGCTTCCCGTCGGACCGCGCGGACGAACACTCTTTCCCGATGGAGTAGAGGTCGGTGACAAGACTCGTGTCGAACTGGTGCTGCCGACCGCCGTCCTGGAGCTCGAGCCCGCCAGCGCCGAGTCGGAGCCCGATCGAGATCGGTGGATCCTGCGCGGCGCTTCGACGGAGGATCTCCAGGTGGAGATACTGCGCGACGGGGATCGATGGCGTCTGTCTCTGCGAGCACCGCGGTCCGAAGACAGCGAGAGCGCGCTCCGCCTGCTGATCGAGTCACCCTCCGGCAAACAGTGGTTGGCCGAGCTGGACGGCGGAATGGCCGAGCTTCGGGATCTGGAGATCGAGCCGGGCGCATCCGGTGCGATCTTCTCGATGGAATGAGGGCAAGCACGGACTTCGATCGCTGTCTGGCCGACGTCGGCCGGAAGCTGCGTCACCACACGCCGCCGGCCGCTCTGCTCCTGCTGGCCGATGCCCTGGAGCGTGAGACCGAGCTCGCGCGCTCGCCCGTGCGCCAAGGCTATGCCCTGGAACGTCTCTTGCCCGAGCTCCTGGACGGCCTGGTGACGACGGATTGGGCGCGGCTTCCGGATGAGATCGCGACCACGACCGCCGACATCCTGGGCCGCTACTCCGCCTGCCAGCCCTTCCCCGCCGAGCGCTCGAAGCTCGACGCCATCGAGGCCAGCATCGAGGAGGGCAGAGTCCGGCGAATGACCGCTCTGGCCGGCGACGGTCCCTCCGATCGCGACCGACGCGGTCGCCCGGCTCATGGGACGGAGGTGCTGGTTCCGATGGTGGAGCGCCTCCCCGGTCGCGAGCTGGAGCGCGTGGTCGGGATCGGGGCCAAGGTGGAGGCGGTGTTCCATTCTTCGGCCTCCACGCTGCTCGTGCCTCAGGCGGATGTCGATGAAGCTCACGCGACACTCGAGCGACTTCGCGAGCGATATCCTCGTCGCCACCTCGCCCTGATCGGAGTAGCTAGGGTCGAGTCGGCGTGGACCGACTCGCGGGTCACTCGCCGTGCCCCATTGCCTGGGCGCTGGGTGGTGTGGACGGTCTGTGCCCTCATCGCGGCTTTGTTGGCCGTGACCGCCGGGACCAGGCGCGCCCGGGGCGGCAGGGCCGTAGCCCAAGCCGCGCTGGAGGAGAATCGCATCGTGGCCCGCGCCGCCGACGGTTCGCCGACCTGGGCATGGCCTCTCCCCTTTCCCATCGATCCAACGATTCGAGGCCGCCTCGAAAGCGACCTCCTGCAAGTCGAGGATCTCGATGGGGACGAAGGGAAGGAGGTAGCTGCGTTGCTCCATGAGGCCGGCGACGCGGAAGGGATGTCGGCTGAGCTCGTAATCCTCGACGACGACGGAAGCCTCATCTCTCGCCGCACTCTCGGCCACGCTCTCGGAATCGGACGCTGGAAGAACGTGGCGGAGCGGAAGTACCTGTCGCGCTTTCTGCGACTGGTCGAGCGAGCCGTGGAGCCTCCCCTCCTGCTGGCGGTAGTCACCCGGAACATCTACTACCCCTGCCAGCTCGTTCTGTCCGATGGATCCGGCGGAATCCAAGGCGTCTACTGGCATCCGGGCGTGCTGTACGTGGTGGAGACGGTCGACATCGACGGTGACGGCAACGAGGAGATTCTCGTCGCCGGAACCAACAATTCTGTCGCTCGCGCCGCCTGGGCCGTGCTCGATCCGGACGATCTGTGGGGTCAGGCACCGCCCTTCGATGCCTTCGAGGGAGTAGATGCCGCGCGGCACCGAGCCTACATCACATTTCCATCGACCCCGTGGGTGCAGGACGAGCTGCGCAACGCCATCGAAACGGTGCAGCTCAGTGGACCTACCGGGTACCGAGCCGTTGTTCTCGAGGGCAAGCACCCGACCTTCCCATCCCTGAGGCCCACGGTGATCTACCACTTCAATCGTGTGCACGGCACACTCGCATGGACCGCGCGTCAGCCTGGCGGAGACCTGCAGATCGTCGTGGCGCCTTCCGTTCCGGCGAATCGCCGTTACCAGGCCGCCGCGGACTGGCTGCGCCGGGAGGTATCGCGACCCTGCGCGTGGAACGGCCGGAAGTGGATTCCGCTCGGAATCGGCGCAATCCCGCCAGAGTTCGGGCCGGAGGACTGCGACGCCGATGCGCGCCCACTCCTCGCGGCTCCCGGCCTCTGAGTCACGTCAGACGCCAACACCAGTCCCCCCGCTCCCTCAACCCACCCCAACCGCCCCCCGATGCGCCTCCAGAATCCGGTCGATCTCCGCGTCGCCATGCGCCGCCGACAGGAACCACGCTTCGTACCCCGAAGGCGGCAGGTAGATCCCGGCGCGCAGCATCGCCGCGTGGTAGCGCGCGAAACGCTCGTGATCGGCGTCCGCCGCCGACTCCAGGTCGGTCACCGCGGAATCGCCGAAGAAGAGCGTCAGCATCGATCCGACCCGCTGCACCCTCGCTACGTCCCCCGCCCCCTCGGCCAGCCCCTGCTCCAGCCGCTCCCCGATCCGCTCCAGGTGCTCGTAGACCTCGCCGTCCAGGCGCTCGAGCGTCGCCGCTCCGGCCGCCATCGCCAGCGGATTCCCCGCCAAGGTCCCGGCCTGATACACCGGCCCGAGAGGCGCCACCCGATCCATCAGCTCCGCCGCCCCCCCATACGCCCCGACCGGCAGCCCGCCGCCGATCACTTTCCCCATCGTCGTCAGATCCGGCTCCACCCCGAAGCGTTCCTGCGCCCCGCCGGCCGCCACCCGAAACCCCGTCATCACCTCGTCGAAGACCAAGAGCGCCCCCGCCGCCCGTGTCGCCCCGCGCAGCCGCTCCAGGTAGCCCGGCGCCGGCGGCACCACGCCCATGTTTCCCGCCACCGGCTCCAAGATGACGCACGCCACCTCGTGGTCACGCAGCGCCTGGTCCACCGCCGCCGCGTCGTTGAAGGGCACCACCAGCGTCTGGGCCGCCAATGCCGCCGGCACCCCCGGCGAGTCGGGCATCCCCAGCGTCAGCGCCCCCGACCCCGCCGCCACCAGAAACGAGTCGCCGTGCCCGTGGTAATGCCCCGCCATCTTCACGATCTTCGACCGCCCGGTCACCGCCCGCGCCAGCCGGATCGCGCTCATCGTCGCCTCGGTGCCGCTGCATACGAAACGCACCTTCTCCACCGACGGCACCCGTGCCACCACCAGCCGCGCCAGCTCCAGCTCCTGCGCGCAGGGCGCCCCGAAACTCATCCCGCGCCCCGCCGTCCGCTGCACCGCCTCCACCACCTCGCGCCGCGCATGCCCCAGGATCAACGGTCCCCACGACCCCACCAGGTCGACATACTCGTTCCCGTCCACGTCCCAAATCCGCGCCCCCTCGCCGCGCGCCACGAAGGGAGGCGTCCCCCCCACCGCTCGAAAGGCCCGCACCGGGCTGTTGACTCCGCCGACCATGCACCCCCGTGCCTGCTCGAGGAGACGCTCCGACTGCTGCAGTGAAAAACGCTCGGAATGCATCGTGGACCCTAACGATCGTCTGAGTAGTTGGGCGCTTCCCGGGTGATCGCCACGTCGTGCGGATGGCTCTCCACCAATCCCGCCGAAGTCATGCGCACGAACCGGGTGTCGCGCTGGAAGCATCCGATGTCGGCGCAGCCGGTGTAGCCCATCGCCGCCTTCAGCCCCCCCACCAGCTGGTGAAGCGTGTCGGCCGCCCGCCCCTTGTACGGCACCCGTCCCTCGATTCCCTCCGGCACCAGCTTCTTCGCCGCCGCCTCGCCCTCCTGAAAGTAGCGGTCCCCGGATCCACGCTTCATCGCCGCCACCGATCCCATCCCCCGGTACTCCTTGTAGGTCCGCCCGCGGTAGAGAATCGTCTCGCCCGGGCTCTCTTCGCAGCCGGCCAGCAGCGATCCGATCATCACCGAGTCGGCTCCCGCCGCCACCGCCTTCGCCGCATCTCCCGAGTACTTCACCCCACCGTCGGCGATCAGCGGCACCCCCGCCGCCCGGCATACCTCGGCAGTCTCCAGAATCGCCGTGATCTGCGGCACCCCCACCCCGGCCACCACCCGCGTGGTGCAGATCGACCCCGGACCGATTCCCACCTTCACCGCGTCGACTCCCAGGTCGATCAGATCGCGCGCTCCCTCGGCCGTCGCCACGTTCCCCGCCACCAGCTGCACCTCGCCGTGCGCCTTTCGCACTCGCTCCGCCGCTTCCATGACCCCCTCGGAGTGGCCGTGCGCCGAGTCGAGCACCAGCGCATCGACCCCGTGCTCCACCAACACCGCCGCCCGCTCTAGCAGGTCGCCGCCGACCCCCAGCGCCGCCCCCACCACCAGCCTCCCCAGATCGTCCTTGCAGGCGCTTGGATAGCGCCGCTTCTTCTCGATGTCCTTGACCGTGATCAGCCCCTTCAGCCGGCGCCCCTCGCCGACTACCAAGAGCTTCTCGATCTTGTTGCGGTGCAGCAGCTCCCGGGCCTGCTCCAGGGTCGTCCCGAGGGGCACCGTGATCAGTCCCCGCGCCGTCATCACCGCCGAGATCGGCTGGTCGAGGTCGCTCTCGAAGCGCAGGTCGCGGTTGGTCAGAATCCCTACCAGCTCCCCTTCGCGTGTGATCGGCACCCCCGAGATATGAAAACGCTCCATCACCTCGACCGCTCGCCGCAGCGACGCATCGGGCGGCAGCGTCACCGGGTCGACGATCATCCCGCTCTCGGAGCGCTTCACCCGGTCGACCAGCTCGGCCTGTTCCGCGATCCCCAGGTTCTTGTGCACCACCCCGATCCCGCCGGCGCGCGCCACCGCGATCGCCATCCGCGACTCGGTCACCGTGTCCATCGCCGAGCTGCAGAAAGGCACGTTCAGCCGAATCGCGCGCGAGAATCGGGTCGCCGTATCGACCTCGTTCGGGTGCACGGCGGACCGCGCCGGCCGCAGCAGCACATCGTCGAAGGTGTAGGCGAGTCCAGCAATCTTGTCGGAGGTCGGGGTCACTGCGGCGTCTCCTTGGGGATGGGGTCCAACGCTACCGCTCGAACCCGCCGCCGAGCGACTACAAAAAGCCGCCCGGGCCGATCGAGCCCGGACGGCTTCTCTCTGCTACCGGCGAAGGCAATCGCCGGTTTGGATCAGTTCATCTCACGAATGGCGCGTGCTCGCGCCTCGTGCGCCTTGATCCTACGACGCTCGCTCGGCTTCATGTAGTAGCTGGCGCGGCGTCCATCCTGGAGAATCCCTTCTTTCTTGCACTTGCGCTTGAAACGGCGCAGCGCGAACTCCAGAGACTCCTCGTCGCGAATCGTGACCGAGATCATTCGGCCCCCTCTCCAAGTCTTCACAATTCGTTGATAATCAACGCACTACGTCACCGTAGCAGGAAGATATGGAGTGGGGAGGTGGGAGTCAAGGGAGGGGGGCGCGCTAGCTTCCCCCAAACGCCGCCCGCGCCGCCGCCTCGATCTCATCCTGGCTGAGATCGCGCAGGTGGGTCGCAAAGGCCCACTTGTGCCCGTAGGGGTCGACCACGACACCGTAACGATCGCCCCAGAACATATCCTGCGCCGGCATCGTCTCCTCGGCTCCGGCCGCAATCGCGCGCGCCATCGCCGCGTCCACATCCTCCACGTAGAGGGTGAGAGTGATCGGCGAGCCGCCCAGCGCGCGCGGGTGGCAGGACTTGCCGCCGAACTCCGGGAAATCGTCGCAGAGCATCAGCATCGAATCGCCGATTCGAATCGTCGCGTGCAGCAGCTTCTCGCCTCCCGGCACCGTCTGGCGGCCCAGCTCCTCGGCGCCCAGGGCGCGGCGGTAGAAGTCGATGGCCGCGGCGGCACCGTCGACCACCAGGTGCGGCGTCACGGTCGAGAACCCCTCGGGGATCGCTTGCATTTCAGACATGGTCTCTCCTGACTTTCGCGTTGACCTGATCGTGATGCGATGGAGGCCAGTATCGACCGGGGACGAAGATGCGACAGCCCGCCCCGAACGCCCGATCACGTCACCGTGGCAACGACTCCGGCCTGGACGATCCGCCAGTCGCCACGACCTCGTCGAGAATCGCCAGGCAGCGAGCCTTGAAGTCCGTGGCGGTGAGGGTCCTCATATGACCGGTATTGATGACCGGTCACACAAGGTCAAGGGCTGATCCGCCCCCCCCTCAATCCACAAAGGGAAAGTAGTCCACCCGTCCCGCCCCGAACTTGTTCGGATCGCCCAGATCGTCGGCGTAGAGACTCAGCAGATCGCGGATCTCGTGCGGTGTCAGCGACGGATCGTAGGCCTTGTAGCCGGCCGCCACACCGACCACCGCCGGGCAAGCCATCGAGGTGCCGCTCATCTCGCCGTAGTCCCTCGGCAGCAGGCCGAAGAGGTTCCACCAGGTGTTGTGATCGGGCAGCGTCGAGAAGACGGCGTCACCCGGAGCCGCGATCTCGACGTTGTCGGCGCCGTAAGACGAGAAGCCGGCCAGGTCGTTGCACTGCTTGTTCAGCGCCGAGACCCCCACCACCTCGGGCAGCGAGGCCGGGTAGACCTTGCGCTGATTGCCGGAGTTGCCGGCGGCCGCGATCACCAGCGTGCCTTCGGCGCTCACCTGCTGAATGGCGTCGTGCATCGAGGCGATGTAGCCGTTCCCGCCCAGGCTCATGTTGACGAAGTCGGCGCCGATGTCGCCGGCGTGGAAGATCGCGGCGACGATGTCGGAGGTCTTGCCGAGCCCGAACTGGGTCAGCGCCTTGAGGCCGACCAGGGTGACCTGAGCGTGGCCGGCGATCCCCTTGCCGTTGTTGGTCACCGCACCGATGATGCCGGCCAGGTGGGTGCCGTGGCCCATGTCGTCCTTGGGGCGGTTGTCGTTGTCGACGAAGTCCCAGTCCAGGTCACGATCGATGTTGGCCTTCAGGTCGACGTGCGAGAGGTCGATGCCGGTGTCGATGATCGCCACCAGCACCTCGGGACGCGGCGGAACGTGGTCCCAGGCCGCCTCGGCGTCGACGCAGGCGGGGCCATACTGCTTCCCGTAGTGCGGATCGTTCGGCGCGCCGGCGGCCACCGGCCCCGCCTCCGGCCGCGGGCGCGAGATCGGCTCGCCGGCGGCGATCCGGCCCATCCACTCCCCGAGCTCGGGGATCGCAAGAGTCTGGTCGGGCTCCACGTAGCGAGCCAGCGCCGCGATGCGCGAGTCGTGGAGCGCCCCACCCAGCTGCGACTCGGGGACCGACACCGTCAAGAAACGCCGCCCCGGTAACGCGCGCACCAGCGCGCCCTGGTGGGCGTCCTCGACGATGCTCCGAACCTGGTCGACCATGGCCGGCTCCAGGGTGCCGATGTTCAGGCGGACCGATTCACCGTAGGCGGCGGCGACGAACAGGGCAGAAAAGGCTGTGAGAGGAATCGAGCGATGCACGGGAGGCTCCGGGTGAGGACGGGGGGGCGAGGCGGGGCGCGCACGTATGGGAGCGCGGCGACCGCTTCGCGTGCAAGTTCGAGACCAACCGCGCTCGCTGCGCAACCCTTTGTCTGCCAACACAGTGCGCTCATCCCCCGGGATCCTGCGTGGGGCTTTTCCCCCTCCGCCGAGAGAGATGACGCACCTGCACAAGTGCATGCGCCCTAGACAATTCGCGAGACGCCTGCGCTACGATCCGTCTGCCTCCAGGCCTTCGGGCCGTGGAACGGAGACGATCGATGGCCAAAGCGGCAACCATGAAAAAGGAGCTCGGGCTCTTCCCGGTCTACGTGCTCGCCACCGGCGCCACGCTCAGCTCGGGCTTCTTCCTGCTGCCCGGAATGGCCTTCGAAGGCGCCGGGCCGGCCATGACCCTGAGCTACCTGATCGCCGCCATCCCGGTGATCCCGGCGGTGTTCAGCAAGCTCGAGCTGTCGACCGCGATGCCCCGCTCGGGAGGGATCTACTACTTCCTCGATCGCTCTATGGGGCCGCTCTTCGGCACCATCGGCGGCCTGGGGACCTGGCTCTCCCTGGTGCTGAAGTCGGCCTTCGCCCTGGTCGGAATCGGCGCCTACCTCACCTTCCTGGTGCCCGACCTGGCGGTGCGCAACCTGGCCGTCTTCCTCGCGCTCTTCTTCGGGGTGGTCAACCTCTTCGGCGCCAAGAAGACCGGCCAGCTGCAGATGGTCCTGGTCTGCGGCCTGCTGCCGATCCTCGCCTGGTTCATCGGTTCCGGTCTCGGCGAGATGCAGGTGGGGCATTTCCACGGCTACTTCGACGCCGGCGCCGAGGCCATGGTGGCGACCGGGGGCCTGGTCTACGTCAGCTTCATGGGGCTCACCAACGTAGTGAGCATCTCCGAAGAGGTGCACGACCCCGAGCACACCTTGCCGCGCGCCATGTTCCTTGCGCTGGCCACCGCCCTGGTGCTCTACACCGTGGGCACCACCATGATGGTGGGAGTCGTCCCCGCCGAGCAGCTCGTGGGCGACCACCATCCGGTCGCCACCGCCGCCGAGATCGTGGCCGGTCCCAAGGGCGCGATCTTCATGAGCATCGCGGCACTGCTCGGCTTCTTCTCGGTGGCCAACTCCGCCATCATGAGCGGCTCGCGCTACCCGCTGGCGATGGCACGCGACAAGCTGATCTCGCCGATCTTCAGCCGCTTGAGCCGCCGCTCGGTGCCGGTCGCGGGCGTCATCCTGACCACCGCCTTGGTCGTCTTCTCGGTCAGCGCCTTCGACCCGACGAAGATCGCCAAGCTGGCCAGCTCGTTCCAACTCCTGCTCTTCGCGCTCTGCAACCTGGCCGTGATCGTGATGCGCGAGAGCGGCATCGGCTCGTACGACCCGGGCTACCGCTCCCCCCTCTACCCGTGGATGCAGGTCTACGGCATGCTGGCGCCGGCCTGGTTGATCGCCGAGATGGGCATGGTGCCCCTGCTCTTCACCCTCGGGCTGGTGAGCTTCGGCATCATCTGGTTCTTCGCCTACGCGAGCCACCGGGTGGTGCGCGAGGGGGCGATCTTCCACGTCTTCGCGCGCCTGGGCCAGCGCCGCTTCGACGGCCTCGAGACGGAGATGCGCGGGATCCTCAAGGAGAAGGGACTGCGGCGCGGCGATCCCTTCGAGCGGGTGGTGACCGAGGGCCTGGTGGTCGAGATCGAGCACGCCGTGGAATTCGAGCACGTGGTCGACCGCGTGGTGGGCTGGCTCGCCGAGCGCACCGGCGTCGCCGCGCCGGAGCTCAAGGACCGTTTCATGCAGGGGACCCGGCTCGGCGCGACGCCGGTGACCGGCGGTGTGGCGCTGCCGCATCTGCGCATCGAATCCGACATTCCGCCCTCGCTGGTTCTGGTGCGGGCCGCGGAGGGTGCCCATATCCTGGTGCAGGATCCGCTGTTGGAGGGGGAGAACGGGGATCAGACGGTGCGCGCCATGTTCTTCCTGGTGAGCTCCCACCTGGAGCCCGCACTTCATCTCAGGATTCTCGCCGAGCTCGCCGGCCGGGTCGACGACGACCATTTCATCGATGCCTGGGTTGCCGCCGCGGACGAACAGGAGCTCAAGGAAGTCCTGATCCGCCACGAGCGCTTCCGCCCGCTGGCGCTGCGGGCCGATCGCCCTACCGCAGAGCTGATCGGCCACAGTCTGCGCGAGGTGCCGATGCCCAAGGGCAGCCTGGTGGCGCTGATCCGCCGGGATGGCGCGGTGCTGATCCCCCGCGGCGACACCGTGCTGCGCGAGGGCGACCGGCTGACCATCATCGGCGATCCCGCCGCGATCCTGGAGCTGGAAGAGCGTTACGCGTAGCGCGCCGGGGGGCTACCCCATCCCACGCTGGGCCGAGATCTCGTCGTAGGCCCGCTGCAGGTCCTGGAACTTGCGCTTGGCCAGCTCGACGAACTCCTCGGGCATCCCTTTGGCGATGACGCGGTCGGGGTGGTACTCCTTGGCCAGCTGCCGGTAGCGCTTGCGAATCGCCTCGTCCGAATCGTCCGGCGAGCACCCCAGGATCCGGTAGTAGGGCGACACGTCCGGCACCACCCGGGCGCGCATGCGCAGATAGTCGTCGCGCCCGAAGCCGAAGATCGCGGCCGCCTCTTCGATCATCCGCTCCTCGTTGGGGTGCAGCTCCCCGTCGGCCATCGACACCCGCAGCAGCAGATCGACCAGCATCTCCTTCACCGGCAGATCGTTCGCGAAGGCATCGGCGAACTGCCGGGCAAACTCCTCGAAGTCGTGCTCCGACTCCTTCGCGCGCCGAAACACGCCGACCGCGAAGGCGCGCGTCTGATCGTCCAGCCGCAGCTGCTCGCGCATGAAGGCGTCGATCGCATCGATCTCGTGGCGCGTGACCCGGCCGTCGGCCTGTGCCAGCTTGGCCAGCATCGAGAAGGTGCTGGCGAAGAAGATGGTCTGACGGCGCTCGCCGTCGCTCAGCAGCGGCGCCGGCTCCCGGCGCCGGCCGCCGAACATCGCGTCGGCCGCCATCGCCCCCAGCACGGCACCGAGCGGACCGCCGGTGATCGCGAATCCGATCGCTCCTCCGGCGAGAGTCTTGAACCAGCCCATAGAGGCTCCTTTCGCAACAGCCGCTCAGTCTACTCCTCCTTGTCGCGAGGGCTTCAAGCCGGTTCCACATCGGCCGATCAGCGAGAGGGGGGCAGGAGTCGCGCGGCGTGCGGACGCGTCGCGGCGGAGTGCTACTTGGCTCTGACATCAACAGATACCCGGCCGCCGCTGCCGATCCAGCTCTTCGCCCCGGGGCCGACCTGCGCGGCCTGGCTGGCCCTCGGCCTGCTCGTGCTCGCGCCGCACCTGGCCCAACCAGAGCTGCGCCGGGTGGCGGGACTGCTCCCCCTGCTCTACGCCGGCGCCCTGGTACACGCGGCGCTCGCGCTGCGCCTCTTCGCCGGCGGGGCACACGATCGATCGATCCCCTCGCGCCTGGCCCCGGCCGCCCTGGCGGCGCTGAGCGTGGGGGGAGGCATGGCGCTGATCGCACGAGCCACCGGCGAGGCGGAGCTGGTCGGACCCGCGGCCCTCCTGAGCGCTGCCCTCACCATCTCCTGGTCACTCCTGATCGCCGCCGATGCCGAGCGTGCCCGAGGTCTCGCGGGGCTGTGGATCACCACCAACGGCCTGGCGGCCGCGGGCGGGCTGGTGCTGGCCTCCCAGCGCGGCGGCGCCGCGGGTGTGCTCACCGCCCACGCCCTGGCGCATTCGATCCTCGCCGCGCTCCTCCTCTTTCACGCCTGGCGCGAAGAGCGCGCGCTCCGCTATCACCCGACCGCGGCGCGCCAGACCCCGGAGAGCCTCCTGCCGGCCGCGCTCATCCTCGCCTGCACATTGCTCTGGAGCATCCGGCACGCCGCCCTGCCGGTCCCCTCCGTGCTGCCCGCCCGCTACGCCCTCGTTCCCTGCCTCGCCCTGGTGTTCCTGGTGGTCGCCCCGGTGGCCGCGTCGCTGGCCGGAATCGGCCGGCGTCGAGAGCGGCTCGCCGGCCTGGGTGCGCTCGTCGGCGCGGTCCTGGCCAGCCCGGCGATCGCCCTGGCCTGGTCGCTGGCCGGCGGCCTCTCGACCCACGGTCTGGCGGGCTGGGCCTTCTTCTTCGGGCTGCCCGCCATCGCGGCCGCCTTCGCGCTCTCGCTGGCCGGGCTTGGGCGGGGGCTGATCACTCGCCGAGGTTGACGCTCAAGCGCTCCACCAAGGAATCGACGACCGCCTGGCGCTCGATCACCCAACGGCGGACGGAGGTGATATTCGGATACGCGATCTCGGCATCGAGATCGTAGGCGCCGGTATCGGTGAAGCGATAGACATTGAGCGAGCCCACCACGTGGCAGAGGATCAGGCAGGTCATCGCCAGTCGAAAGTGTCGCTTTTGGGAGAGCGCGGCCGCGATCAGTTGGACCCGACCCCGGGCCCGAGCCCCACCCTGCACCCGATTCGGCCGAGTGATCGCACGGAGTCATCGAGCTTGACAGTCCGCGCACGGAGAGGGACTCGGTTTGACGTTCTTGTCGCGCGGTCGACCCAAGTACTCGGAAAGAGCCGCCATATCCAAGGCCCGCCCGCATCGGAACGAGATCGACTCCCGATGGGAGAGCTTGAGCCCCTGGATTCCGGAGCCGCCGCCCAGTTCCTTGTGCCCCCTCCCCGCCCCCGTTTACCATGAGCGCTTCTCTCTCGCCTCCGGAGCCCCCCACCATGCCCCAACCTTCCCCAAGCACCGAAAGCGCACCGTCCACGTCGTCCGAGCGATCCAAGGTCGCGGTCCTCTTCACGCGCCCCGAGAGCGTGGTCGAGGATATCGGGCGAGTCATGGAGATGGCCGGCCACCGGAGCGCCCTTCCGGTCGGCCCCAATGTCAATCTCAAGATCAACATCTCCTGGCATCACTACTACCCGGCCTGCTCGACCACGCCCTGGCAGCTCGACGGCGTGATCTCGAGGCTGCTCGCCGACGGCTACCCGCGCGAGACCCTGGTGGCGTGCCAGAACGGCACCGTCGTCGTCGACCCCTACGTCGGCGCCAAGCGCAACAAGATCGACCCGGTGGTGGCCAAGCACGGGCTCGAGTACTCCTACCTCAACGAGCCGCAAGTCGAATGGGTGCGGGTCGAGCCCAAGACCAAACTGCACGTGCTGAACGAGGTCTATCCGGAAGGCGTGCGCATCCCCAAGAAGTTCTTCGGGGAGTCGATCATCCACCTGCCGACGGCCAAGACCCATGTCTTCACCACCATGACCGGCGCCATGAAGAACGCCTTCGGCGGACTCCTGAACAACCGCCGCCACTGGACCCATGCGGTCATCCACGAAACCCTGGTCGACCTGCTGGCGATCCAGAAGGAGATCCACTCCGGGGTATTCGCGGTGATGGACGGCACCATCGCCGGCGACGGCCCGGGCCCCCGCTGCATGCAGCCCCATGTCAAGAACGTGCTGCTGGCCTCCTCCGACCAGGTCGCGATCGACTCGATCAGCGCCAAGCTGATGGGATTCGACCCGATGAGCCTGAAGTTCATCCGCATGGCGCACGAGGATGGACTGGGCTGCGGCGATCCGGCCGAAATCGAGATCGTGGGAGAAGACATCAGCGGTGTGAATTGGTGTTTCGAGGGCAAGAAAGACACTTTTGCCTCGCGCGGCCAGAAGGCGATCTACCACGGCGGGCTGAAACCGCTGGAGCATCTGTTGCTGCGCACACCCCTGGTTCCCTGGTCCTATCTTGCGTCCCGTTTCTATCATGACGGCTTGTGGTTCCCGCTGATCGGCAAGCGCCGCGTCGCCGCGATCATGAAAACCGAGTGGGGCCGGCTCTTCCAGTCCTATTGAGCCCCGGAATCGTCGACCAATGATCCGTGCCGTCCTCGCCAGCATGCGTCCCAAGCAGTGGACCAAGAACGGCGTGGTCTTCGCGGGACTGATCTTCTCGCGCAATCTCGACCAGAGCGAGCACGTGTTGCGCGCCACCGCCGCGGTCTTGATCTTCTGCCTGCTCTCGGGCTCGGTCTATCTGATCAACGACATCAAAGACATCGACAAGGACCGGCGCCACCCCGCCAAGTGCAAACGTCCCTTGCCCTCCGGCGCGCTGAGCGTGCCTCGGGCGTGGGGCGCGGCGATCCTGCTGGCGGCCGGATCGCTGATCGGCGGATTCCTGTTGCAACCAGCGTTCGCGGTCGTGGCCGCCGCCTACTTCTTGCTGGTCGGCGCCTACTCCTTCGGCTTGAAGAACATCGTCGTGGTCGACGTATTCGCGATCGCGCTCGGTTTCGTGCTGCGCGCGGTGGCCGGAGTCGAAGTGCTGGCCCTCGGCAGCGCCTCGGTGGCGATCTCTCCCTGGCTCTTGATCTGTACCTTCCTGCTCGCCACCTTTCTCGCGCTGGCCAAGCGTCGCAACGAAATCTCGAGCATGGAACGGGCCGGTAAAGACGCCGCCGCGCACCGCGCGGTGCTGGGCGAGTACACCCTGCCGCTGCTCGACCAGATGACCGCGGCGATCAGCTCCGCGACCATTGTCGCCTACGCGCTCTACACTTTCGACGAGCGCACGGTCGAGACTTTTGGCTCGCCCTGGCTCGCGGTGACCACCCCCTTCGTCATGTACGGCATCTTCCGCTACCTGTACCTGGTGCATCGACGCCATCTCGGCGGCAGCCCCGAGATGATCTTCCTCACCGATCGCGGAATTCTGGCCTGCGTGGTGCTCTGGATCTGCACCGCGGGCGCGATCATCTACCTCCTCTAGACCACCATGGACCCGATCGACTTCCGAAGCATCTCGAAAGAAGACGAGTCACAGCTTCGCGCCGCCTGCGTGGAGGGGCTGCGCTCCGGCGATGCGCGCCGCGTCTTCGACGCGGTGCAGGCGATCAAGTGGTTCCGCCGCGACGACGACCTGCTCGAGGTTTTGATGGAGCTCCTCGAGTCCCCCTCCAAGGCGATGCGCGGCATGGCCCTGGAGGGACTCGGCAACCTGGACCACGAAGGAGCGCTCGGCTCCCTCACGCTCTTCGTCGAGAGCCGGCACGACGCCGACGAGGCGGCCGCAGCCATCACCGCCATCGGACGTGTCGGAAACGAGGCCACGGTCCTCTTTCTGGAGCGCGTGATCTGGGACGAGGCCTCCTTTGCCATGGAGGTCCGCGAACGGGCCGTCGAGGCCTTGAGCGATCTCGCGTCGCGCAAGATCGAGACCGCCGTACGAGTGCTCGAAGCGGCCTACGCGTCCGAGGAGCTGGAACCAACACTGGTCGACGCCGGCCGCGCCGCGTTGCGTGCGCTCGGTGCCGACGAGTGGGACGACCGGGGCTTCATGACCATCGACGCGGAGCTGGAGCCGGACAACTGAGCCGACTCCCGAGCGATGCGCAGCTGGCCGAGCTCTTCGAGTCGCTGCGCCGCAGCCATTTCCCGGGCGGTCTGCCGGACGCGGTGGTCGAATGGTCGAGCCGCATGCGCCGCTCCGCCGGCCTCTGCTATCCGCGGCGGCGCCTGATCCGGCTCTCCACCCACTACCTGCGCCGCCACCCCTCCGACCTGGTGCCGGTGCTGCTGCACGAGATGATCCACCTGGTGCACCCGCGCCACGACCGCCCTTTCAAGACCGAGGCCCACAGGGTCGGGGCGCTGCTGCACGCCCGTGCCCCGGAGGGCGACGAGCCTTCCCCTCCCTGGCGGTGGTTGGCGCTCTGCCCGCGCTGCGGCTCCGGCTCACCGTACCGATTGCGCGCACGGCTGGTCTGCGGACGCTGCCGCGACGTCTTGGGTCGCAGGCCGCGGCTGGAGTTCCACCCCTTGCCCGGAGCCCCCTCGACGGCCGACCAGCTCGAGCAGGCCATCGCCGCCCTCGGGGATCGGCGCGGCCGCCGCGCGGAGCGGCTGCGGCGCCGGATCAGCCGAAGGGCGCGGCCGTCCCGAGCACTCGACGCCGCACCTTGAAGCGCTCCTCCTGGCGCTGCAGCACCAGGTAGTCCAGGCGCAAGAAGAGCTGCTCCCCCCCCTTGCTCTCGGTGACCACGCGCACGTCGACGCCGAAAGCGCCGGGGCCGATGCGGTGGACCGACTTGATGCGGTAAGAACGGATGCGATCGCCGCGCCCCAGCTCTTCGGGCGTAAACCCCTGTCGGATCTCCGCGATCAGCATCAGGTAGGCGCCATGACCGTCTCCACGGACCAGGTAGTCGAGAAACGAGCGCGCCGCCCGGAACACCCGAAGCTCCTCCCCCAGCTGCCCGGTCCATCGCAGGCGCGCCAGCTCCAGCACCGGATCTTCCGAAGGAACGCTCGACAGGAAGCGCAGCACGTGAATCGGCGAGATCTCGCCGAGCGTGTCGAAGGCCCGCGAGCGGAGCTTCCCCGGCCTGGCGGGATCGCGCGCCAGCGCGTCCAGCCGCGGGATGGCGGCCGGCGCTCCACTCTCGCGCGCGAGCTCGATCGCCTGCTCCAGAACCAGGGCCGAAGTGTCGGTGAGCGCCTCCGCGATCAGAGCCTCGCGCTCCTCCGGCGCCGCCGAGCGCAGCGCCTGAAGGCGCTCCTCGGGGCCTGAGGGAGCGGGGCTCGCGCTTTCGTCTCCGGTTTCGGGCGCGACCGCGGGCGCAACTTCCTGTGCGATCGTGGCCGCCTCGGCTCCAGCGCTCGCCGCGCCTTCCTGGGCGACCGCCCCCGTCATACACACGGCCCACACCCCCGGCACCGCCAGCGCCGTCCCCAAAGTGTTCAGTCGCATTCGCTTCTTGGCCATATCATAGACTCGGCCGAACGCCGGAACGCTCAACCCCCTTGCGCGCGCAAGAGCGCGACGATGTGCTCTTCGGCCGGGAACTCGCCGGTCCGGTACTTGGAGTAGATGATCTTGCCGTCGACCGCGACATCGAAGATCCCCTGGCCCGCCTCGATGAGCTCGGCCTCGATGCCGGTCGCACGGGCGATCGTGGCCCCCAAACTGGAGGCGCGTGGAAGGTAGTTTCATTGACCGCAGTAGGTGATCGTGACGTGCATGGTGTGACCTCTCGGATAGCGGCTCGGAAGGTGATCTCGGATCTTGGATTCTAGCCCCCCTCGCTCGGCGCGAGGAACTTTCGTCGTGGGCGACGTGCACGGCTGCGCGGCCGAGCTCGAGGAGCTGCTGCGCGTGGCCGGCTACGACCGGAACCGCCACCGCTGCATTCAGGTCGGCGACCTCTACACCCGCGGCCCCGATCCGATGGGGGTGTGGAACCTGGTTCGGCGCCACGAAATCGAGTGCGTTGTGGGCAACCACGAACGCCACCTGCTGAAGCTGCTGCCGAGCGACGCCGGCAAGAAGGGTCGGGATCGGGCGCCGCTGCGCAACGGCTTCTTGGCCGACCCCCACTTCGGCGGACGCCTCGAGGAAGTGCTCACCGAGCTTCGGGCCTTGCCGCTCTGGATCCGCTCGACGCCAGGTGCTCCCGCGCATCCCTGGGTCGTGGTCCACGCGGGAGTCGACCCCTTCACCGGCTTTTCGCCGCAGTGCAAGCCGAAGACCCTGACCACCATCCGCCTGTGGCCACCGGCGGGCAACCCCTCCCGCCACTGGCACGATTTCTATCGCGGCGAGGAGCTGGTGATCTTCGGCCACGATGCGATCGGCGGCCTGGTCGAGCGCCGCGACCGGGACGGCAGAGCGCGGGCCATCGGGCTCGACAGCGGCTGCGTCTATGGAGGACGCCTCACCGGCTACTGGATCGAGCGCGACTGCCTGGTCTCGGTTCCAGCCCGTCACGCCTGGTGGCCGGTGCGTTAGTGCCCCACTCCGCCAAATACGGCGGCCGAATGCCACCGCATTTGCGGAGTGGGGCACTCGATCAAATCACCGTTCCGGGCGGCACCACCGTGTTCTTCGGGATCACCACCACGCCATCGCGCACCACGTGGGTATCGGACTCGAAGTCGGGTCGATCGTCTCCGCCGCGAATGATGCAGCCGTCGCCGATCTGAGCGTTCTTGTCGATGATGGCGGAATCGATCTCGCAGTCGCGCCCGATCCCGTAGGAAACTTCGCGCGGCGGGCGCTCGGCCGGAAAGAAGTCCATTCCCAGCAGCACCGAGTTCTGGATCCTGGCTCCGGAGCGCACGATGGAGCGGATCCCCACCACCGAGCTGGTGATGTCTGCCCGCATGATGCGGCAGCCTTCGCCGACCAGAGCGTTGTCGATGCGCGAATCGAACACCTTCGACGCCGGCAGGAAGCGCCGACTGGTGTAGACCGGCCGGCGCAGATCGAAGAAGTCGAAGGGCGCATTCGCAGAGGCCAACGACACATTGGTCTTGTGGAAGGCACCGATGGTTCCGATGTCTTCCCAGTAACCCTCGAAGGGATACGCGGCGATCTCCATCTCCGAGAGCACCCCCTCGAAGATGTCTTTGCCGAAATCGAGCTTGGCCTCGTCCTGCAAGATCGCCACCAGCGCCTCTCGATCAAAGGCGTAGATCCCCATCGACGCCAGGTAGACCTCCTCGCCCGGATCGGAAATCCCCAGCACCGAGAGCGACGCCGCGGGCACTCGAAAGCGCTCCAGCACGGCGGGATCTTGCGGCTTCTCCACGAACTCCCGCACCAGGCCGCCGCGGCCGACCCGGACCAGCCCGAAGCGCGAAGTGTCGGCCCGACCGACGGGGATCACCGACAAGGTAATGTCCGCCTTGGTTTCGCGGTGGTAGCCGATCAGGTGCTCGGCGCGCATGCGGTAGAGCTGATCCCCGGAGAGAACCAGAATCTGTCTGTAGTTGGATCGATCGATGCGCCGCAGGTTCTTGCGAATCGCGTCGGCCGTGCCCTGGTACCAGGCATCCGACTCAGGCGTCTGCTCGGCGGCCAGGATCTCCACGAAGCCGGGCATGAAGCCATCGAATCGGTAGGCGCGGTGGATGTGCGTGACCAGCGAGGCGGAGTTGAACTGCGTCAACACGAAAATCTGCCGCAGCCCCGAGTTGATGCAGTTGGCGATCGGAATGTCGATCAGACGGTACTTGCCGCAGAGGGGGACGGCTGGCTTGCATCGATCGCGGGTCAGGGGATACAGGCGGGTGCCCCGACCGCCGCCCAGAATCACTGCAAGTACGTCGTCCATCGCGCCTCCATGTCGCCGAGATCGAAGGGGAGAACGCGTCCTGTCGCTCGGCGCCGGCTTCGAGCAGTATCGGCGCCAGCATAGCGCGATCGCACAGGGGCAGGATCGAATTCCTCCGCCCAGCGGCGGCGATTCACGGGAGAAATGCGGGCTGGCGTCCATCACGCGGGGAATCTACCCTTGCCACGCCTTGGCGAATCGCCGCCAGCCATCGCCGACGCCGCCCCACCTCGCGAGGACTCTCTTGGTCAGTCGCTCAGAGCGCATCCGCCTGGGACTTTTTCTGGTCGTGGCAACATCTCTCCTGGTCGCCGCGCTCGCGATCCTGTCGGGTGCCCGGTTCCTCGAAGACCGCGACCAGTACACGGTCCGCTTCACCGGCGCGTCGGTCGCCGGCCTGGAGATCGGAGCCGACGTGCGCTACCAGGGCGTGCGGGTCGGGCGCGTGCAAGACATCACCATCGACACATCCGATCTGCAGACCGTGATCGTCAGCCTGTCGCTACGCTCGGGCACGCCGATTCGGGTCGACACCGAGGCGACCTTGCAGTTCCAGGGAATCACCGGTCTCAAGATGATCGAGCTGCGAGCCGGAGATCCGCTCAGTCCGGCCCTGGAGTCCGGCAGCACCATTCCCGCCAGCACCACCCTGGTGGAGCGCATGGGGGAGCGCGCCGAGCGCATCGCCGACCGATTGGAGCTGGTGCTCGAGGGGCTCGCCGGGGTGGTCGATGCCGACAATCGCGGCACCATGGAATCGTTGCTGCTGACTCTGCACGAAGCCGCCGACAGCCTGGGCCGGGCAAGCGGCCGCTTCCGGCACCTGGTGGATCGCACCGAAGGTCTGACCACCAGCACCCAAGGTCTGATCGCACACGCCGACTCGATCCTGCGCAGCACCGACCTGACGCAGACCCTCTCGAACCTGGCCTCCGCCAGCCGCGACCTCGACGCCGCCAACCTCGATTCCCTGGCCGGCGTCGCCACCACCGCGCTCTCCGAGGCCGAGCGCGCCTTCACCCATCTCGACCTGGTTCTGGTGCAGAGCCGCGAAGACATCTTGCGATCGACCGAGAGCCTGCGCGAAGGAGCCGACCACATGAACGAGTTCGCGCGCCTGATCGCCGAAGACCCCTCGCGAATCCTGCGCGGGACCAGCGAGTTGGAGATCGACGCACCCTGGGAGGAGGAACCGAGATGAGTCTGCGCCGCTTCTTCCCCATCCTCTGCCTGCCGGTCTTGCTGGGGAGCTGCCTGGGCTTGAGCGTCTCGCAGGCGACACCATCTCTGTACTTGATCGACCATCCCATGTCGCTGCTCCCGGAGGTGCCCGACGAAGTCGACCCGCTGCCCTACCGGGTGCGCATCCGCGATGTCGAGTTCCCGCGCGTACTGGACCGCAATCGCATCGTCTATCGGCACTCTCCCAATCGTCTCAACTACTACCGCTATCACCAGTGGGCGGTGCCCCCTCGCACCATGGTGAGCGACGTACTGGCAAGGCACGTGGCGGCGGCCGGAGTCTTCGAAGAAGTGAGGCGCCAGTTCACCGAGAAACAACCCGATCTGGAGATCCGCGGCGCCCTGCACGCTCTGGAGCGCCTCGAAGGTGGCGAGTTCGGCGCCGCGCACCTGGCCATGAACCTGCGGCTGATGCGGCGCACCGACGCCAAGGAGCTCGCCTACCACGAGTTCGACCGCGAGGCACGCCTGCACACCGCGTCGATGACCTTCTTCGCGCAGACCATCTCGAGGCTGCTCGCCGAGGAGACCGCGATCTTCTTGCAGCGAATCTGGGAGCGCTTCGGCGTGGACTGCGAACTGCCCGGTGTCGCCCCTCCCGTCCCCGGGGCGGAGCGCGACGACAGCGGCTATCGAATCATCCCCTTGCCTCGAAGCCGTCGGATCGAGGAGCAGGAAGACACACCATGAGCGGCCAGCTGCTGCTTTCGGCGTTGCTCGCGGGCGCGGCTCTCGGCGTCCAGCCCGCCGACCTGAACGTCGGATCCGACACCTGGGACACCCCCGATCCGCTGGCGCAGATCGAGCGCGAAGCGTTGGTCATTCCCTGGGGCGCGGGCACGGTCTTCCTTCCGGCGATGACCGACCCCGACTACGAGCCATCCTATGCGGTCTATCGCGACGAGCAGTTGGTGCAGGTGCGGCGCACCGGGCGCAGCGCCGTGCTCGAACCCGGTCGCTACGAAGTCCGCTGGGGCTCGGGCGACCTCACCCAGCGTCTGCGGCGAGAGGTCGAGGTCAAACGCGGGCATGTCAGCGTGATCGAGCCCGAGTGGTCGGCCCTGGTCGTCGAGGTGATCGACGAAACCCGCACCACCGTGGGCTACAGCTACGAGGTGGTGCGCCTGCCGGGCTACGCCTCGTACGGAGTCGGAAGATCGGCCGAAGAGGCTCTCGGCGAGCACCAGCTGACCTGGATCCTGCCGCCCGGCCTCTACAAGATCCTGCCGGTGGGCGAGGACTACAGCACCATCGTCAACTTCGCCACCGTGCGCCTGATTCCCGGCGAGCTCACCCAGATGAGCGTCGTGATCAACGAGATCACCGGCGATTTTCTGGGAGCGGGAACCCTCGCGCTGGCCCGCAGCCAGCGCGGGCGGGCGTCGCGCACCTATGCCGCCGGTCATGCCAACCTGCTCTTCGACCACCAGCGCGGCGGCGCCGAAGGTGTCTCTCGCCAAGACCTGTCGTTCAGCGGCACGGCAGAGCTGCGCCACGTCTACGAAGGCGATCGCTACTCTCTTCTGATCAGAGGGCTGGGCGAAGAGGGCCTGAGCCGCGTGCCCGAGCTCGGCTGGCGAATCATCACCGACCGCTTCCTGGCGCGCGGTGTGTTGATACGCGAGCTCCGGCCGCGGGTCGGTCTCTACGCCCGTCTGCTGCTGGAGAACAAGGTCTTCTCGGGCCGCGTATACCTGGACGATCCCGCCGAGTTCCTCAAGATCGATCGCGACATGCAGCTGGTCGACTACGGCCGCGACGATGAGATCGAGATTTCTCCGGCGGGCCTGCCGGTCACGCTGCAAGAGGGCTTGGGTGTCAACCTGATCGCACTCAAGAGCGAGCGTTCGAGTCTCTTCCTGCGCACCGGATACGGATTTCGGCAGACCATCAACCGCTCGGTCTTCGCCACCGAAGAGCCCACGCAGGCGCTGCTCGACGCGGTCGGTGCCGACACTCTGCTGGCCGATCCACAGAGCGCGAATCTGTACACCGAGCTGGAATCGGCCAGCCTCTACGGACTCGAAGAGTCGCTGGTGTTCGAAGCCCGGCTGGGGCGCAGGATCATTCTCGGCGCCGAGGCCGATCTACTGATTCCCCAGGGCGGAGGAAAGAACGTCGTCGATGCCGAAGGGACGGTGAACTTCCGCCTGGGAAAAGGGATCTCGCTCTACTACTCGCTGCGCTATCTCGACGACGCGGCGATCGCCGAAGAGGCGCTGATCGACGGCACGGCGCGGCTGCGGTTCTCCTATGTCTTCTGATGCGCCGACCGAGGCGTGGGCCCGGATCGACACATCCGGAGTGACGCTCGGCGGAACGCTGACCAAAGAGACCGTTCCGCGCCTCTTCTCACAGCTCGAGCGGCAGGCGCCGAGCGTCTCCGCGGCGCTCGACCTGGCCCAGGTCACCGAGCTCGATTCCGCCGGGATCGCATTCGTGCTCGAGCTCGCCGCTCGGCTCGATTCGCCGCCCGACCACGACCCCGCGTTCGGTCTCGAAGAGCCGCATAGAGGCCGTTTGCTCGCCTTCCAGGCAGCTCCCCCCGCCGGCTTCGTGTCGAGCGCTCCGTCGCCGCCCGACTCGTCGATCTGGAACCGCTGGCTGGAGTCGCTCGGCCGGCACGGCCTGCGTCATGTCGCGGAAGCCCGCGATTTCCTGTTCTTGACTTCCAACGTCTTCACCTTCGGCTGCGCGGCGTTGCTGGGGCGAGGGCGAGCCAGGAAGGGCACCTTTTCCCGAGTCGCCGTGGCAATGGGCGTCGATGCAATGCCGGTGGTGCTGCTCATCGCCTTTCTGGTCGGCCTGGTCATGGCCCTGCAAGCCGCTGCCCAGCTGCGGCGTTTCGGCGCCAACATCTACATCGTCGACCTGGTCGGCATCTCCATGACGCGCGAAATGGGCGCCCTGATGACTGCCATCGTGCTGGCCGGACGCAGCGGATCGGCGATCGCAGCCGAGGTGGCCACGATGGTGGTCACCGAAGAGACCGACGCCCTGCGCAGCCTGGGGCTCGACCCCATCCGCTTCGTCGTTGTGCCGAGGTTTCTGGCGCTGATGTTGGTGACACCTTTGTTGACCTTCCTTGCGACCGGCATCGGCATCTTCGGCGGTTTCGTCGCCGCGATCGGCTACCTCGATCTGGCTCCTCAGGTCTTCGCCACCGAGCTGATCGCCGCCGTCGAGCCGCGCGACCTGGTCGCCAGCCTGGCGAAGAGCGTCGTCTTCGCCTGGGTGATCGCGCTCCTCGGCAGCCACCAGGGATTCAAAGTGAAAGGTGGAGCCGAAGGGGTCGGCCGCGCCACCACGGCCGCGGTGGTGACATCGATCTTCGCGGTGATCATCGTCGATGCCGCCGCGGGAATGCTGCTCTATTTCGAATGAGGAGCCGCGCGTGAGCCAGGGGCGATGCCTGCTGTCGGTGAGCGGTCTCGAGGCCGGCTACGGCTCCATGCGCGTACTCGAGTCGATCTCGTTCGAGGTCGAGCGCGGCGAAATCGTGGCGATCCTCGGCGGCAGCGGATCGGGCAAGTCGACCCTGCTCAAAAATATGTTGCGGCTGGAGCAGCCGATCGGTGGACGGGTGGTGTTCCAGGGCACCGAGATCTCGACCCTCGACGAGTCCGAGCTCAACCGGGCTCGCCTGGGCATCGGCTTTCTGTTTCAAAACGGCGCGCTGCTGGGATCCCTTTCGGTCGCGGAAAATGTCGCCATGCCCCTGGAGATGCACAGCGACCTGCCGCCCCCGGTGATCGAGCGCCTGGTGCGGCTGCGCCTGCGGCAGGTCGGACTGGAAGGGGCCGACTCCCGCCTTCCCGCCGAGCTGTCGGGTGGCATGCGCAAACGCGCTGCCCTGGCCCGCGCGCTGATCCTCGATCCGCCCCTCTTGATCTGCGACGAGCCCTCCGCCGGCCTCGATCCGGTCAGCGCGCGCCGGCTCGACGACCTCTTGCTGCGGCTGCGCGACGACCTCGACACCACCCTGATCGTCGTCACCCACGAGGTCGACAGCATCCGCCGCATCGCCGACCGTCTGCTCTTTCTGGAGCGGGGGCGCGTGCTATTCGAGGGAAGCGTCGATGAGGCGCGGCGCAGCGAGATCGATTCGGTGCGGGCCTTCTTCGCCGCGTCCGGCGGCGGCTGAGCGCCGCGAGGCGTGGTATCGTGCGCTCTCCGCGAAAGGCACCCTGAGCCTCGCGAAAAGCCCAACATGATCCAGAAGGTCGCCGAATACGGAATCGTTGGTGCCGGAGGCGCCGGCTTCCCGACAGCCAAGAAGCTCGAGGGCAGGGCCGAGGCCGTCCTGGTCAACGCCGCCGAGTGCGAGCCCTTGCTCCACAAGGACAAAGAGATCCTGCAGCACCACGCGGGCGAGGTCCTCGCTGGGCTCGAAGTGGCGATGCGCTGCGTGGGGGCCACGCGCGGCGTCATCGGCATCAAGGAGAAGTACGGGCACGTGATCGACGCCCTCACCCCCGCCTTGCCCGCCGGCGTCGAGATATTCCCCCTGCGCGACACCTACCCCGCCGGCGACGAGTTCATGCTCGTCTACGACATCCTGGGCAAGGTGATCGCGCCCGGAGGGCTTCCGCTGGATGTCGGAGCGCTGGTCAGCAACGTCGAGACCCTGGCCAACATCGGCTTCGCGCGGCCGGTCACGCACAAGTACCTGACCGTCGGCGGAGCCGTGCGGAGCCCGATCTCGCTCCGAGTGCCGGTCGGAACGCCGCTCAGGCTGCTGGTCGAGGCCGGCGGCGGCGCCGCGGTCGACGACTGGGCGGCGCTGCTCAATGGCGCCATGATGGGCCAGCTGGTCGATGACCTGGATCGGCCGGTCACCAAGACCACCGGCGGGCTGATCGTACTGCCGGCCGATCACCCGCTGATCGCCCGCTACCGGCGCGGCGCGCGCGCGGTGGACCGCATCGGCCGCGCCGCCTGCGACCAGTGCAGCTTCTGCACCGAGCTCTGCCCACGCTACCTGCTCGGCCACCCGATCGAGCCTCATAAAGCGATGCGCGCCCTGGGCTTCGCCCCGGACAAGGACGCCTGGATCGCCGGCAGCACCTATTGCTGTGAATGTAATCTCTGCAGCCTCTACTCGTGCCCCGAAGATCTCGATCCGCGCGATGTCTGCGTCAGTCAGAAACCGCTGGCGCGGGAGCGCGGGCTCGGCTGGCGCGGCGCGCCGCAGGAGATCGAGGCTCACCCCCTGATCGACGGCCGCAGAGTCCCCATGCAGAGGTTGATTCGCAGGCTCGGACTGGCCGAGTTCCACAACGTGGGACCGCTGCGCCCCGAGCCGCTGGCGGTCGATTCGGTGACGCTGCCCTTGCGCCAGCACATAGGCGCACCCGCCGAGCCTTGCGTGCGCGATGGGCAGATCGTGCGCGAAGGCGACCTGGTCGCCGCCCCGCCCGCGGACCAGCTCGGCGCCCGGATCCACGCCAGCATCTCCGGCGTCGTCAGCGTGGCGGAAGAGAGCGTGATGATCGACGGAACGGACCGCTAAGTGCCTCCTCGAAACCAGCTAAACGCGATCGGACTGATCGAATCCTCCAGCATCGGCATCGGCTTCTTGGCCGAGGACGAAATGCTCAAGGCCGCCGCCGTCGAGCTCCTGGTGGCGCGCACGATCTGCTCCGGCAAGTACCTCGTGGTGGTCGGCGGCGATGTCGCGGCGGTCAGCGCCAGCGTAGAAGCCGGAGCGGCCACCGCCCACGGTGCCTTGATCGAAGAGCGCATCATCCCCCGGATCCATCCCGACGTCTTCCCCGCCATCTCGATGGCCGTCGAGATCGAGCCCGCGGAGCTGCGCGCGCTGGGCATCATCGAGACCTTCTCGGCCTCGAGCATCGTAGAGGTGGCCGACGCGGCGGCCAAGGCGGCCGACGTAAAGCTGCTGCGCATCCACCTGGCAATGGCGCTCGGCGGCAAGGGATTCGTGCTCCTCTCCGGCGAGGTGGCGGCCGCGGAGGCAGCCGTCGCGGCGGGAACGGAGGTCGCGGCGAGCGAAGGGATCCTGGTCAGCCGGGTGGTGATCCCGGCGCCATCGCCCGAGCTGCTGCGCGAGCTGATCTGACCCGGTCGCAAGAAGCGGTTACTCTTGCGTACCCTCCCGCCAACGCGCCAGCGCATGGGACGAGCCGGTCTGCCACGTACGCACATCCATGATCTCTTCTTTGTTCGGTGACCGCTTTCGCGGACTGTCTCTGATCGGAAGCGGAGCGACCGCGGATGTCTACCGGGTCGAAGACCTGCAGCACGACGGCCGGGCCTTCGCCCTGAAGCACTTGGTGCGGAACCCGCGGGGCGACCGGGCTCGGGCTCCCGAGTTCCGACTGCTGGCCACTCTGAACCACCCGAATCTGGCTCGCGTTTGCGATTTCGGGCGCGCATCCGACGGCCACGCCTGGTTCACCATGGACCTCGTCCAGGGCCGGCCGATCGACCAGGTGGCTCGCGACCTGCCGCTCGCCGGCCTGCTGCGCCTCTTCGTCGGCGCGCTGCGAGCGCTGCGACACATCCACGCCCGCGGCTTCGTCCATTTCGACGTCAAGCCTTCCAACCTGCTGGTCGAGGAGCACCGCGACCGCGAGCCGCGCGTGAAGGTCGTCGACCTGGGTCTGGCCGGCCCGATCGGCGCTGGCCGAACCAGCCATGCACGCGGCAGCGTCGGTTACGTGGCGCCCGAGCTGATTCGCGGCGGCGTGGCCGACGAGCGCGCCGATCTCTACTCGCTCGGGGCGGTGCTCTACGAGGCGATCGTCGGCCGACCTCCTTTCGCAGGGCCCGGGCCCGCCGCCGTGCTGCGCGCGCACCTGGAGACGCGCCCGGCTTTTCCGGACACCGCCGAAGACCTCCCGGGCCCCCTTCGAGACCTCGTGCTGCGGATGCTCTCCAAGGATCCAAGGATGCGTCCCTCGGGCGCACTCGCGGCCTTGATCGAGATCGCCGGCATCGGCGAGCGCGACGCCGAGGCCGAGACCGATCCCTCGCTCCATCTGCATGAGCCGGTCTACCTCTGGCGCGACGAGCCGCGCCATGAGATCGGAGCGCGCCTGGGGGCGATCGCGGAGCGCGAGGCCGCGGGCCCGATCCTGGTGACCGGAACGCCGGGAGTGGGCAAGTCGAGCTTACTGAGGGAGATCGCCTCGGACGCGAGCCTGATGGGGCTGAGGGTCTTCCTCGCGACGGCACGATCGGGCGATCTGTCTCCTCATGGGCTCTTCGTCGCTGCTTTTCGCGACCGCAGGTCCACAGCCTTCGGACCGCTGTCCGGGGAAGGCTCCGTGGGTCCCGAGGTAGAGCAGGAGATGGCGCGGATCGCCGACCACGAACGCTACGGATCGAAGGCGCCCAGGCAGCTTCACGAGCGCCTCGCACGCTTCCTGCGTCGGATCGCGGAGCAGGCTCCCACGGCCCTCGTCCTGCAGAACCTCGACCGGGCCGACGCCGAGACCATCGACCTGGTGGCCCACCTGATCGAGGCCACCGCCGAGAGCGCGATCGTCCTGGTGGCATCGGTCAACTCGCCGGACGACGCTCCCGCGCTCTGGTCGTCGGCCGCCGGCCGCAAAGGCCCCGCGGGCTTCCTGCACATCCCGCTCCGGCCTTTCGATCGCACCGAGACTCTGGCCTTTCTGGGCGAGATGATCGCCGTGGAGCCCGAGCAGGTCCCGGCGCGCTTCGCCGACTCGCTGCTGGAAGCCACCGACGGCCTGCCGCTCTTCGTTCGCGAGTCGGTCCGCAACGCGGCCGCCGAGATGTCCGGCCCCTGGCCGGAGGGACTCTTCCGCAGCAACGTGGCCAGACTCCCCGCGTCGCTGGAAGCCGTGGTTCTGGCCAGGCTCGGGCGCATTCCGCCGCGGACCCGCAAGCTGCTCCGATTCATGAGCGTGCTGAACGCTCCCCTGAGCGCAGCGGAGATCGGCGCCGCCACCGACTCCGACCAGTCGGCCGAGGACCTGGTGCTGCTGGCAGCGGCGGGACTGGTTCGCCAGACCGGCGAGGGCCTCGCCATCCGCAGTGGCGCCATACGCAGCACCCTCTACCGGCGCACCCGGCCGAGTGAAAGGCGCCAGTTCCACGCCCGCGTCGCACGGATCCTGGAGCCGGCCCTCGATTCCGACGGGCCGATCGGCGATCTCGCGCACCACGCACTGCGCGGCGGCATGCTTGATCTGGCGGTGCGCGCCAGTCTGCGCGCCGCGGAGCAATCGCTCCAGGCCCATGCCCCTGGACGCGCCGCCGAGCAGATCGAAGCGGTCTGGGCCGAGCTCGACGAAGAGCGCCCCGCCGAGCGCCGCCGCGCCCTCGCCCTGCTCGCCGAAGCACGAATCGCGCGCGACGAGTATCAGGAGGCGACGACCGTGCTGGAGAGCCTGGTGCGCGAGTCGCGACGAATCCAGGACCGCGAAGGGGAGAGCAAGGCGCTCTGGTCGCTCAGCCAGCTGGCGCGCTGGCAGGGCGGCGCCGACGAGGCACTGCGGCTGATCGGCGAAGCGGAGCGCGCCGCGACGCACGGAGCCACCTTGACGCGCCGCGGCGCGATCGCCAGCGAGCGAGCCGAGATCGAGAAGTCGCAAGGTCGCTTCGATGAAGCCGCGACCCACCTGGAGGATTCGGCGGAGCTCTTTCGAGAGGCCGAGGACTGGCGTGGGTTGGCGCGCACCTGGCTGATTCGGGGCGACCTGGCCTTCATGCAGCACGATTCGGCGCGCGCGCGCGACCACTATCAGCGCGCCCTGTCGATCTCCGATTCCGTCTGCCTGGCTCTGCAGGCGAGCGCCTGGAACCGGCTCGGCATGGCGCGCGCCGAGCTCAGCGGAGGTGCCGAGGCATTGCAGGCCTTCGCGCGCGCACTGGAGCTCTTCCAGCAGATCGGCGACCGCGAGGGAGAGGCATCGGCGCTCAACAACTGGGGCCTGGCGGAGCGCAACGGCGGTCACGTCGAGCGCGCGATCGAGCTGCTCGAGCGGGCTCTCGCGGCCTACCAGGCCGCCGGAGCCACACCCCCCATCGCCTGGGTGCTGCGGAACATCGCGGCCTACCGCCTGGAGCAGGGCAACGCCTTCGAGGCCCTGGAGCTATTGGAGCGCAGTCGGGCTCTGCCCCTGCCGGAGCGCTGGCAAGCGATCAGTCTGCGCGCCGACGCCCACCTCAGGCTGATGCGCCTCGACGACGCGGCGCGAGCATTCGAAGCCGCCATCGCCCTCGATCCCGACGACGAGGGTCGGACCCTGCACGGGAAGATCGGCCTGGCATTGGTCCGAGCCTCGCGCGCCGGCGGCGACCCATCGGCCGAATCCCGGGGAGTCGAGCGCCGGCTGGCGCACCTGAGCGACGACGTCGACGAGCGCCTGGCGGGGTTGATTCTGGCCTACGCGCTGGAGGTCCACGAGATCGCGGGCGACCGGGCGCGAATCCGGCGCGCCGCCCTGCGCTTGTGCCGAATCGAGGAAGCCGAGCACTCGATCAACAACCTGATCGCGTCGCGCTGGCGCTGCTGGCTGACTCTCGACGCAGGAGACGTCGACACCGCCCTGAGACAGACCAGAGAGGTGATTCGGCGCGCCCAGCGACTAGGATTCAAAGAGGAGAATCGGGACGCCAGACGGATCTACGCCCGCGCTCTGCTACGATCCAACAGGCCTCGCAAGGCCGCGGCGGTGCTCTACGCCGCCATGGAATCGCTGAAGCAGGATTGGCAGGCGTTGGGGACCCAGTCCGGAAAGGGCTTTTTGACGGCGCCCCGCAGGAGGGCGCTGCGGCGAGAGCTCAAAACGGCGCTATCCGCGGTGCGCGGTGAAGCCAAAGTCAGCTAAGGGTCGCCGACCCTGGACGATCCGATGTCCCAAGAACCAGACACTCACTTCTTCGACGACCTAGACGAAGTCGACGCGCTGATCGGCGAAGGCCGGCGGGCGCGAGTTCTCGACCGACTCCTGGGCATCTTGCGCAAGATGGTGTCGACGCGCGACTTCGACGCGCTCTTGACGTACGTCATGGACCAGGTCATCGAGCTGACCGGGGCCGAGCGCGGCTTTCTGATGCTGCCCGATCCCCAGGGTGCCCTCAAGGTCCGCGTCGCCCACAATCTGCTGCGCCAGGATATCGAGAAGCCCGAGTTTCAGATCAGCCACACGGTGATCGACAACGTGCTGAAGCAGCAGCGGCTGGTGCGCATCGACGACGCCACGTCCGATCGCGAGCTCGGCAACGCGCCCAGCGTCGTCGAGCTGCACCTGCGCTCGATCATGGTCGCGCCCCTTCGAAGCCCCGAAGGCGGCGTTCATGGTGTGGTCTACGTCGACCACCGAAGCGCGGCGGAGCGATTCGCTCCGGAGCACGAGGAGGTGCTGGAGCTATTCACCGAGCAGGCCGCATCGGTCATCGAAAACGCCCGCCTGAGCGACGAATTGCGCCGCCGGGAGAAGGAGATCCGGGCCCTCAACAGCCAACTCGAAGAGCTGGTGACCGAGCGCACCGAAGAGCTGCGCCGCACCCAGGAGCTTCACAGCCAGGTGGTCGAGCAGACCTCGGTATCGGTCAACACCTTCGAGCTGGACGGAAGGGTGTCGACCTGGAATGCGGCATCGGAGCAGCTTTTCGGCGTGTCTGCCGCCGAAGCGATCGGCAAGAAAGAGATCTGGAGCTCGTTGCGCCCGGTCGGAACCGATGCGGGGCCCGAGAGCTTCGTCTCGCGCACTGTCGCCGAGGGCAGCGTCAAGGGGGAGTACGCGGTGGCGCGGCCCGACGGCAGCACCAAACGGTTGCTGATGGAGTCGAACCTCCTGCACGCGCCCGGAGGCGAACCCGCGGGCGTGGTCGCCGTCGCGATCGACGTCACCGAGCTCAGGCGTGTCGAGCGGATGCTGGTCCGGCGCAACGATCTGACCGATCTGGGCATGGTCGCCGCCGGCGTCGCGCACGACTTCAACAACCTCCTGGCGGTGATTCTGGGCAGGGCTCAGGTCGCGCAGGTGGCCTCGCGCGAGCCCGGCATCCAGGGCGACCTGGGCATCATCGAGAAGGCCGCGAAGGACGGCACCGAGGCGGTCGACCGAATTCGATCCTTCATCGAGCGACGCACCGATCCGATTCAAACCTCGTTGGTGGTCGCCGACCTGATCGCCGATGTGGTGGCGATGACCCGCACCCGCTGGAAGATCGATGCGGCCGCCGCGGGGCGGACCTATAACGTCATCACATCCGTCGAACCGGAGGTGCCGGAGATCCGCGGCAACATCTCCCAGCTGCGGCAGGCCCTCATCAACCTGGTGCTGAACGCACTCGATGCGATGCCCGCGGGCGGCGACCTCGAGATCGACGCCCGGGTCAGTGCCGCAACGGTTCAGATCGACGTTCGAGACAGCGGAACCGGCATCCCGCCCGATGCCCTGGAGCACATCTTCGAGCCTTTCTTCTCTACCAAGGGTGAGCAGGGGACTGGTCTCGGACTGTCGACCTCATCGGGGATCATCCGTGGTCACGGCGGCACGCTGGAGGTCGAGTCGGAGATGGGCCGGGGCACGGTGTTTCGAATCGTGCTGCCGGCGCTGGCGCGACCGGAGGGCGAAGCGCCCGCGCCTGTCGAAAGCGCGCGGCGACTGGGCGCGCTGGTGATTGACGACGACCCGGCCATGCGTGCGGTCCTGGTTCGAATGCTGCAGCTTCACGGCTGCGAGGTCGCGCAGGTCGATTCGGGCAAAGATGCCCTCGCGCACTTCGAGCCCGGCGCCCACCGGGTGGTCTTCGTCGCTCTCGAGCGCACCGGCAAATCCACCTCGGCGCTGGTGGCCGAGGTCAAGAGCCGCAGCCCCGACACTGTGGTCGTGCTGACGGCCGGTTGGTCTCGTGAGGAGCCGCGGGAGCTTCCCGAGCACGCCGATCTGTTGCTCACCAAGCCCTTCAAGATCCCCGATGTGCGGGTGCTCCTGGAGCGGATCGAGGAAAGCGCTTGATCGAGGCTCGCGCCATCAATCCAACACCTCGACCTCGTCGCGGCTCACCGTCCGCAGGATCCCACCCAGCTGCTCCATCATCCCGGCCTCGCCTCGGTACACGTCCTTGAGCTGCTTCAGCAGGTCCTTCGCTCGCCGGAAGGCACTCACCAAATCGCCGCTCACATCCGACGCGCTGTCCACCAGCAGCATGATTTCCAACAGACTTCGGCCCTCCACCCACAGATGCCCCAGGCAGAGCAGCTCTGGCGAGAAGCTGGTGCGCACCCCATTCAGGCGTTCCGCCTCGACGACCACGTACGAACGTCTGATCTTGAGCACTCTGCGAGTCAGCGATCGCAGCTCCCCCGGGACCCTCGCCCGTAGGGTCGCCCGGCGAGGAAAATCCGAGCAGACCGCGGCCAGCAGGCCGAAGAGCGCCGCGTCGTCGAGCCCTTCGAAGAGGTTCGCCAACAACATTTCGGTAACGAATATCTCCTCGATATGGATGTGCTTCAGGATCTCGCCACCCGCCAGCAGCTGATTGTCCTGTCCGAGATACCCCACCTCTTGGAGAAAGTGTACCTTCTCGAAGAGCCCTTGATAGAGTCTACGTCGCTCCCGTCGCAAGCGCCTGTCGAGGGTCCCGAGACGCTTCTCCAGCTTCGCTGAGCGTCCAGCCCGGGAGTCGGATGGGTGGCCGCCGTGAAGATGCCGCTGATGAGCGGATCGGATGTTGCTCAGCTCCAACAGGTCACTCTTGATGGCTCGGCGCAACTTGCGGACCCGGGCCGCTCGGTGGCGGGGTGTTTCGTTGAGCTCCTCCGCCACCAGCCTCAGCAGCGCATCGGGATCCTCGATCGAGTCGACCACCGCCTGCCATCTCGGCGACGTTCCCAGCCACTCCCTGCGCCCATGGATGTGCTCGGATATTCGTTGGAAGACCTTGCGTTCCTGCCGCTTGAGCTCTTGAGTATCGTCCAGATAGCCATCGGCGTCTTCGCCGCTGTCGAGCGCTGCGTCTCGAACAGCCGAATCGTCGGTGCGCGCCCCGTTGACCGCGGATAGCTGTTCTTTGACGCCGTCGATCTTGCGGGCAATCTCATCGAGCGCCTTGCGGTGATGGAAGTTGCGATACGACTTGTTGACGATATCCTGGATCTCCATCATCTCGTAGGCGTCGAGCAGATTGACGATGGAGTTGAACGACAGGTTGAATGCGGAATGAACGGACTCGTACCTGCCCTTCGCATAGCGGTCGAAAGAGCGTGTATTCTGATCGAAGTCGGCGAATTCCTGACTGACGATGACGTGGCCGACCTCGTCCATTCCGCGGCGCCCGGATCGCCCCGCCTTCTGCATGAACTGCTGAACGGTCAGTGGCTGCATGCGTTGACCGTTGAACTTCTGTATGCCGTCGAAGACCACGGTCTTGACCGGCATGTTGATGCCCAGGGCGAAGGTCGAAGTGCAGTACAAGACCTTGATGAGCTGCTCTTCGTAGAGCTCCTCGACCAGCGCCTTCAACATCACATTCAGACCGGCATGGTGATAGGCGACGCCGTTCAGATACAGCTCGCGGTCGCGCATCAGCTCGGCGGGCCACTCGGAGCAGCGCTCTTCCAGCACCTGGTCGGCACGCCGGCGCTCCTCCTCAGATAGCAGCGACTCTCGCAAGCCGTCGGAGAGCTGGCGGGCAAAGGTCTCGGTCAGGCGTCGGAAGAAGACGAAGTAGAGGCAGGGAAGAAGATCAGGAGTGATGGCCGCAACGATCTGATCGTGGCGTGTGCGGTCTTGATGCCGGCGCCCGCGGCCCCTGTCGCGCCGCGCACGGGCAGGAAGCGATGATCTGTGACGGCGAGCACGTTCCTCGAATTGACGCCGCGTGACCATGCCGGTGTTGCGATTGAAAAGGTGGATCTTCAGCGGCACGGCTCTTTTCGTTTCACGCACCACTTCGATCCGCTCTTCGCGCACGAATTCCAACCAGGCGGCAAAGTCCTCGGCGTTGGGAATGGTCGCCGAAAGACCGAGGATCCGCACCTGCTTGGGCAGGTAGATCAGGATCTCCTCCCAGACCGTTCCGCGCTCGGGATCGGCGAGGAAATGAATCTCGTCGAAGATCACATGGGAGAGGTCGAGCAGGCGCTCGCGATCCTGGAGCAGCATGTTGCGGAGGATCTCCGTCGTCATGATGCACACAGGGGCCGTGTGGTTGATGACCAGGTCCCCGGTGACCAGTCCAATCCGTTGCTGATCGCAGATCTTGGTGTAGTCGCGGTACTTCTGATTCGACAGCGCCTTGATCGGGGCGGTGTAGATCGCCCGCTTCGATTCCGCCAGGCACTTGGCGACGACGAAGTCGGCGACTACGGTCTTCCCGGTGCCGGTGGGGGCCGAGACCAGGACCGATCGTCCCTGGTCGATGGCGTCGATGGCATCCCGTTGGAAGCGATCGAGGGGAAAGCCTGGAGCGAAGGTCGTGGCGTCGTACGCCTTGGTCTTTGTTGTCACTGTTGCCCGGATGTCTGGTGCGTCCTGCCGGCAAACGCGGAGAGCCGCCTGACGAGGCCGCGGGCCACGGAGCGGGGCGTTCTGCCGGTCGTGTGGGGATGAGTTCCGACCCGGACCCGCGGGATCGGAGTGCTGGCCACCTGCGACCAGGTACGCAGAAAGCGGAGCACGGCCGCTGGTACGTAGGTGGTGCCCATGGGGTGCGGATGCAGCCCCCAATCGGAATCGTAGTAGATGGCCTCGGAGTATCCCTCCAGCGAACGCTCGACCTCGATCGGCGCAAAGGCCTCGGTGGCCATCCTGCGCCACAGCGCGCTGCCGGTGTTGGCATGAAGCAGCGCGTAGGCCCTGGCGGCCAGGACCGTCTCCCAGGGAGCGATCCGGGGCTTGAAGGAGACCTGCAGTGGATCGACCGACGGAAAATCCCGCTCCCACCACCGTTGCCAGGTCGCCAGGTAGATCGCGGCACGGTCCGCCAGTTCGGGATCGGCTCCTTCGAGTCCCATCTCGTGACCGAGCAGATTGGCTTCGATCACCGGCACCGCGGAGATTCCGTCGTATTCCTCGAGCCGATTGTCGCGAAGGTAGCCACCCATGGTGATGCTCTCCGAAAGCGCGTCGGAGATCCAGACCAGTGCCCGCTCGGCGGCCGCCCGCGAGGCCGTTCCCGCCGGCCCCGAAAGAGCCGCCGAGGCACGCATCAGAGCCAGGGCCCCCTCCGCCGTGGCGCCCACCGATGCGCTCCCCCAGCCCGATTCCAGCTCCATCGATGGCAGCTCGGCCGCCATCACCCGGTAGGTCCGGCCCCAGGAGCCGTCGGCGTACTGAACCGATCGCAGCCAGGTGGCCCCCGCCATCACCAAGGGCGTCAGGCTGCTCTGATCGCGCCGGTGCGCGATCAGGCGCTCGGCGGCCGCGCCCACGATCGTCGCTTGTCCGCCGGGGTAGCCCGCCAGCCCGGTGCCCAGGTGAGTGAAGAACTGAACGGTCTTGCTGCCCCATGGCCGCTGAAACGTGTTGTGCCAGACGCGTCCGCCCCCCACATTCTCGGAGGCTCGCGGATCGGCGAAAGTCCGCACGGCCGCCGCGTCCATGCGCCGCGCCGGACGCCCCCCGGCGCGCTCGAAGGCCGGAAGATCGGCCATCAACGTGTGAAAGGTCGGCAGTCCGTAGTAGCCGGAGTTGAAGCCGCGCCCGTCCCTGCGGCGCCACTCCAGGAAGAGCCCGGTCTTGCGGTCGAAGCACTGGTAGAGGGCGCCGAGAGCCTCCCGCGCGTGTGTCTCGATGTCGATCGGGCGTTCGCGCGGCACCGCGATCTCGTTCAGGTAGCGCAGCACGAGCGCGTCGAGCGACTGAGCATCGATTCCTTGCACCTCGACGGCGGACAGCCGCGCCGGCGGAGTGAGAGGCGGTGCCGGCTCGAGGGGCTCGAGATTCCAGGCATCGTAGTCCTCGGGCTTCTTCCTCAGCACTCGCCACTCCGGCACCAGGCCCAGCTCGAGCCGCCGCCGATCTTCGCTGAGTCTCCACGCGAGCGGGAAAGGAGGCGATCGGCCCACCAGCGGCGGGAAGACCAGTCCCTGCGCCCGACCGTCCCGCTCCATGGCCATCAAGGGCATTCCGGTGTAGAGGGCGGGGATCGCGGTCGTGCCATCCTCCAGGGGCTGAGGCTCGATGCGGAACCAGCAGAACTGCGGGAAGCGGCTCAGGGTGGTCAGCTCTTCGGGCAGGCTGTGATCGAAGCGGCCGGCGTAGAAGAGCCCGCCGACCATGATCTTGTCGGGCGGCACCGCGCACTCCAGCGCCGCCAAGGGCGTCCACGCCTGCTGGCGAAACGCCCCGCTCACTGACAGCGCGACCGGCTCGAGGCCGATCTCGCGCTGCTCTGCGTCGACCAGTTGGAAGAGAGCCAAGAATCGAGTCCGATATGGCAGGTGTCGAATCCTGCCGCGGGACTACTTCACCAGAATCATGCGCCGCGTAAGAGTCTGATCGTCGGTGTCGAGTCGGTAGAAGTAGACCCCGCTCGCCACCGGCTGCCCGCGGAGGTTCCGTCCGTTCCAGCGCACGGCGTGGCGACCCGCTTTGGCTTCACCATCGACCAGAGTGGCGACCCGATTGCCGCGCGCGTCGTACACTGCGAGCTGGATCGTCGCTCGTCGGGGCAGGGCAAAGCGAATGATGGTCGAAGGGTTGAAGGGGTTGGGATGGTTTTGGCTCAGCTCCAGCTTTCGGACCGGACCCGGGATCCGGCCGTCGTCGCCGGCCACGCTCAGGAGCCCGTCGAGGTAGTCCAGGACCGCCTCCATCACCGCGCCGCGATCGACCGCGCCCGGAAAGTCGTCATGCACGCCTTCCAGGCCGAAGCCCGCGACCACGGCCCGGGCCGCACCGCTGTCCCATGTCACCAGGGCCCGTTCGCTGTCACTTCCGCCGTAGAGAGCCGCCGCGACGCCGCCCGACAACAGATCCTGCGAGATCTGGTTCACCGGCGGCTCCATCCCCGTGGTGAAGATCTCTCCTTCGATGGCGTTCCCCAGCGCCGTACCGTCGACCGGATCGACGAAATGCTCGATCGTGTTGCCCTCGTGCCCGATCCCGAGATGAAGAGCGAGCGCGCCGCCGTCGATCGACTCGATAATGTTCTGGCCGCTCGAGAACAGCTTGCCGCCGGCGTTCAGAAAAGCGACGGCCGAGTCTTGCTCCGCCGCGGAGAATATCGCGCTCTCGGCATCGCCCGAAAACCACACCACCTTGGAGCTGGTCGGCATCGCCGCGGTCGCGCCCTCGGCGCCGCCCTGCCCCACGCGATCCCAGTAGTTGTAGGACCGGCCGGCGCTGTCGATCGCCGCCAGGAAGTACTCGGCGTAGTCCTCTGCGTCCCCGTCGGCGTCCACCAACAGAACGTCGGCCGCGGACACGGTCGCGCTCAGATCGGAGACCTGGGCCGAATCGACGCCCACGCTCGTCACCTGGTAGAACATCTCCGGCGGCGCCGGTTCCACGATGACTCGGTAGCTACCGATCTTCGCGGCTTGCGAGAACGATCCGTCCGGCTCGGTCTGGATCGCCGCCACCAGTGAATCGTTGCTCTCGTCGTAGATCGAGATCGACGCGTCGATGCCGGCGCCGATCGAGTTGCTGAGAGTTCCGGAGATGGTCCCGAGGGGCAGCTCTCGCAATGCCACGTCATGGGTAAGCGTGCCGCCGCCCGGAATCGTCACCAGCGTGGTGTCCGGATGGTAGCCCCAGAGAGTGGTGGCGACCGTGTAGTCACCGGCCAGGGTGTGAAACTGGTAGTCCCCATTCTGCTCCGGTGACCGCGCCAGCTTGGCCTCGATCATGGCCACGTTGGCCTCCGGCAGAGGCGATCCCGAGCCGTGGTCGGTGATCGTGCCCTCCAGGTAGCCATCGAGATCGAACTCGTCGAAGAGGTAGTTGGCGGCGGCCTCGAGATCGATGATCCCGCGCCCGTACGAGTTGTCGTCGCTGCCGGGATTGACCGGATGTCGAGCCGTGCGATACAAAAGCGTCTTCAGCTCCTGCGGCGGCAGCTCCGGCATGATCTGTCGCAGCAAAGCGATCGCGCCGCCCACGTGCGGGCACGACATCGACGTTCCCGAGAAGGACGCGTAATTGTCGTTGGGGATCGTGGAACGAACGCTGGCGCCAGGCGCGACTACGTCGGGCTTGAACTTCAGTGAATCGGCGACGTTGCACTTGGTCGGCCCCCGACTCGAGAAGTTTGCTATCCCCTCCGAGCTGTTGGTAGCCCCGACGGCGAGACAGTTCACATGGGTGGTGGCCCGATTCGCCGGCGAGCCGATCGTCTCCGACCACGGCCCGTCGTTTCCGGCGCTGAACGCGGCCACGGGTCCCGCCGCCTCCATGTTGTCGATGGCGCTCCAGTAATAGCTCGAGCAGCCGTAGCTGCCGCCCCAGGAGTTGCTCACCGCGTCCGGCACATCGTCGGTAGTCTGCGGATCTCCATCTGGATCGGCGCACCACTGGAAGGCGGTGGTGATGGAGACCCCGGGCGTGGTCAGTTGGACTCGAGCGGCGATCCACTTCGCCGCCGGCGCCACGCCAACGGTGTCGCCCGGGACGCTCCCCACCATGGATCCCATGGTATGGGTGCCGTGCGAATCATGGTCGAAGGGAAAATCCGACGCATCCTCGGCCTTCCAGGCGTGCCACCATTGGACGCCTTCCTCGTTGCCGCGCCACTTCTCCACCAGTGCGACATGGGCCCCATCCACGCCGGTGTCCAGGTTGGCAACGATCGACCCCTGCCCGAAGATCCCCATCTCCCAGAGCGTCGTCGCTTCGATCTGCTCGAGCCCCCATTCTCTGGATTCATCGCCGAGCTTCCGGGCACCGAAGTCCCTCTCCACCGGCTCGTGGAGCCAGACTCGATTGTGGTAGATCACCGCGCCGTCGAAGATCTCGATCAGCCTCGCGATGGCGCTGGGGCTGGCCTGCATCTCGATCGCGTTGCTGATCCACAGCGGCCTGACGCCGGTGATCTCGCCCATCGCCTCTTCTTCCGCGAGCAGGGGAAGGAAACCCGACTGGGCCGCCCTGGCATGATCTCGCAGCGCGACGATCAGGTCGCTGTGCCGCTCCGGGAAGCTCCGCCCGGCCGCCCGCATTCGTGCGTCGAGCGCCTTGGCATCGAGCTGTTCGGCCAACTGCACGTGCACGGAAACGAAGTCGCCGGGGGCCCTTCGGGCGAGCAATGCGTCCAGAGAGGGATCGAGAATCGCGGCTCCGGCCGCGGCTCCGGCCGAAGCCACGGCGGCGGCCGGGAGGAAGACGAGGGCCTTGGGGACAGCACCCATGGGCGACTTCTCCATAAGAGGAAAGCAGGGACTCGAGCGGTCGCGTCCGCCCGGACGAAAGACCGGAGCTCGCGAATCCTTTACTATAGGGCCCTGGTGAGGCGGCTGCAAGTTCCTGCGCGACACCATGATCCGCAACTCACTTCGGAACCGAGCCGGGCAGATCTCGCTCTCGACCGGCGACTCCATGAGAAAGGCGCACACTTTGGGACCTCTCCCCGGACTGCTTGCGAGGGGCTTCCTGGCACTCTCGATGGCGATCGCCCCCTTCAGCGCCTCGGCGGGCCGGATGCTGGTCCCCATGGACGCGACCCAGCGCAACCACCTGAAGGCGTACGGAGTCGCCTGGCTCGCTCTGGCACAGGGAGATGATGCGCGCTGGCTACTCGGCTACCGAGGAGGCTCCTTTCTGCTCGAGTCGAGACCAGAGATCGAGGCCCAGGCCCGACTGCGCGGCGTCACCACCATCCCACTCACGGCGGCCGAATCGATCGCTCTCGTGGAGTCGATCGAAGGCTCCGACAACGAGGTGATCCTGCTGGAGAAGGCACCCCAGGTCGCCGTCTACACCCCGCCGCACAAGCGCCCCTGGGACGACGCGGTCACTTTGGCCCTGACCTACGCGGAGATCCCCTACGCGACAGTCTGGGACGACGAAGTACTGGCCGGTGGACTGGATCGCTACGACTGGCTGCATCTGCACCACGAGGACTTCACCGGACAGCTCGGGAAGTTCCACTCCAGCCACGCGGGCTCCGCGTGGTACCGGGAGGACAAGGATCGGCAGATCGCGACCGCCGACCGCCTGGGGTTCGACTCGGTCCCCCTCCTCAAGAAGGCGGTGGCGCGCGCCATCCGCGGCTACGTGGAAGGTGGCGGCTTCTTGTTCGCCATGTGCTCGGCGACCGAGACCCTCGACGTCGCCCTGGCCGCGCTCGAGGTGGACATCACCGCTGCTCTCTTCGACGGTTCCCCGCCCAGGGCGTCGGCCAACGAGCAGCTCGATTTCGACCAGACCTTCGCCTTTACCGGCTTTCGCGTGGAAACCAATCCACAGGTAAACTCGATCTCGAACGTCGATGTAGAGCAGGTCAATCACCCCGCCCTGAAGAAGAAGACCGCGGATTTCCGGCTCTTCGATTTCGCTCCTCGCCACGACCCCGTTCCCGCCATGCTGGTGCAAAACCATGTCTCTCGAATTCGCGGATTCTACGGACAGACCACGAGTTTCTATCGAGACCGAATCAAGAGCTCGGTGATCATCCTTGCCGATGCCCCCGGCACCGATCGAGTCCGCTACCTACACGGCAACCGCGGCGCCGGCACCTTCACCTTCCTCGGCGGCCACGATCCGGAGGACCCCCAGCATCTGGTTCACGACAGGGCCACCGATCTCGATCTCCATCCCCAGAGTCCCGGCTACCGCCTGATTCTCAACAATGTTCTATTTCCCGCCGCCCGCAAGAAGAAGCTCAAGACATGAAGAAGCGGCTCGCGCCTGGAATCGGGCGGGAGCCGCTTGCCATCGGTCGAGAGCTGTATCGACATCAGTCATAGAGGTGGTAGTGGATGCCGAAGTCGTCGGACTCGAAGAAGTCGTCGCCCAGGTAGCGACAATTCTGATGGCGCCAGTCGTAGTAGTAGGCGGGATGGTCCTGGTGGCAGGCGTAGGCGTCGTGCCGATGCCGATGGACCTGGTAGCGAACGACTACGGGCCGGCGAACGTGCACGCGACGAGCGGGAACGGTGACTCGAACCGGTCCGACCTTCACCGAAGCGCGCACCGCGGGGCGTGCGGGCTTGCGGACGACACAGACCTTGGCCTTGTGCCTGTGGCCGCCATGCGCGAAAGCGCTGGGGGCAGCGACGAAGGTCGCGGCGAGGGCGGTGAGGATGACTCGTTGGGTCAGGCGCGAGATGCTCATTTTCGGTCTCCTGTGAGGTGGCTGGAACGGGTGGCAGTGGAGACCATTAGCAACACGTGTGCCAATTGGAGATGTTGTTGTTCTGGAACGCGTTATGACTGGCGACAAGAGCCGCCCGTACTGTCGAGAGCGCGCCGCTGTCCTCCCTGGTGCACACGGGAGGACTCCGCGCTAGGCTCTTCGATGCCGATATGGGCCGCCTGCCGCGCAGAGATTCCGGCGCGCCGAATACGAGGACACCCCCATGGCACAGCCGATCTTGACCGCCAAGGAGATGCAGCAGCTCGACCGCTGGGCCATCGAGGAGCGCGGCATCCCCTCGCTGACTCTGATGGAAAACGCCGGGCTTGCGATCACCGATGCCCTGCTCTCCCATTATCCCCGAGTCCGGCGCGTGCTCTCGGTGGTCGGCAAAGGCAACAACGGCGGGGACGGACTGGTCGTGGGCCGGCTGCTTCGCGCCCGGGGCAGAGAGGCCAAGGTCTTCTTGGTCAGCCCGGAAGAGGACATCTCGGGCGACGCCAAGGTCAACCTGCGGCGCGCCCGTGACGCCGGGGTTCCGGTGCTCGGCCCCGGCGGCGGCGCGGGGGCGCTGGCAACGGCGCTGCAAGAGGCCGAGCTGGTGGTCGACGCGCTCTTCGGCACCGGGCTGAAGGGCGCGCCCAGGGGCGCGATCAGAGAGGCGATTTTGGCGATCTGCGATGCCGCCCGGCCGGTGCTGGCTGTCGACGGACCCTCGGGTGTGGAGGGCGACACGGGACGCGCTCCAGGAGAGGCGGTGCAGGCCGACCACACCGTCGCGCTGGCCCAGCTCAAGGTCGGCCATCTGCTGCAACCCGGTCGCTCGCTGGCGGGCGAGATCCTGGTCGCCGACATCGGCATCCCGAAGCAGGGAGCTCCATGCTTCCCAGCGCGCAGACGGATCGGGCCCCTCGACGTCGGCGCTCGATGGCCGGCTCGCGCCCCCGACTGCCACAAGGGGAAGGTCGGCCGGCTGCTGGTCGTGGCGGGATCGCGGGGAATGCTGGGTGCGGCCTGCCTCAGCGCCGAGTCGGCGCTGCGCACCGGCGCCGGGTACGTCGTCCTCGCCGCCCCCGAGGAGTTGATCGACCCGCTGGCCGCCAAGCTCCTCGAGGTGGTGCTGAAGCCCCTGCCCCAGACCGATGCGGGCGTGCTCGCCCCGCGGGCGCTGCCCGCCGCGGTCGAACTGGCCGAACGGGCTGACGCCATCGCGCTAGGGCCAGGGCTGGGAGCCGCCGAACGATTCCTCGAGCTCTTTCTGGCCGAGCGTCCCGACCGCCCCTGCGTCCTCGACGCCGACGGGCTGCGCGCGGCGCGACCTGGACTGCTGCGCCCGGAATGCGACGTGGTGACGCCACACGCCGGTGAGCTCGCGCGGCTGCTCGGACTCGAGCGAGCCGCGGTGGAAGACGATCCCCTCGCCGCCGCGTCGCGCGCTCCTGGCGAGCTGGGGATCTCGGTTCTGCTGAAGGGGAGCCCGACCATCGTCGGCACCACGGCGGGCGAGCTGATCTTCTCGGACACCGGCAACCCGTGCATGGCCACAGCCGGATCCGGCGATGTGCTCACGGGAGTGATCGGCGCGCTCGCCGCCGCGGGCGTGGGGGTCACCGAAGCCGCCTGGATGGGGGCATGGCTCCACGGGCACGCCGGAGACCGCGCGGCCGAGCGCCTGGGAATCGGCATGCTGGCGCGCGACCTGCGAGACGAGCTTCCCTTCGCGATCCGCGAAATCGACGAGTCGCGCCGTGGCCGATGAGCGGGTGCGGGATCTGGGGGAGCTCGCTCTGCTCGATCGAGTGCTGCCCCGGCTGCACACCAGGCGCAAGACGACGCTGCGAGGTCCCGGAGGTGACGCGGCGATCCTGGCGCAGGAGGGTGGGCAGCTGGCGCTTTCGACCGATGCCGCGGTCGAAGGCGTGCACTTCGATCTGAGCTTCATGTCGCTCGCCGACGCCGGCTGGCGGGCCACCGTCGGGGCGCTGGGAGATCTCGCCGCGGTCGGCGCGGAGCCGCGAGCGGTGCTCTTGAGCTGCGGCCTCCGTGACGACTTGGCGGTGTCCCAAGTCGATGAGCTCTTCCAGAACCTGGACTCCCTGGGGGAGCGCGAAGGATTCGACCTGGTGGGTGGGGATGTCGTGGCGTCGCCGCGCACGATCTTCCTCGACATCGCGGTGGTGGGGCATCGCCCGCTCGGCGTGAACGTCGACCGCGCCGGATCGCGACCCGGGGATCTCCTGGTGGTGACCGGCGAGCTCGGAGGGGCCATGGCAGGTCTGGCCTCGTTGCGCAGACGCGGTTCGCGCCCGCATTCAACAAGCCCGTGCGAGCTGCAGTATCTGCGTCCGAAGAGCCGAATCCGCGAGGGCAGAGACCTGGCGCGATCGAAGGTGCACGCGATGACCGACGTCTCCGACGGTCTCGCGGCCGAGCTGGTGTCGTTCGCCCGCGTCGAGCCCGGGTTGATCTTCGTCGTGGACCGGAACCAGATCCCGATCTCGGAAGGCGTCGAAGCCGAGGCGACGAGGACCAGAGCCAGCGCCGTGGAGCTGGCACTGGCGGGCGGTGAGGACTCCGAGCTTCTTCTAACCGTCTCCCCGGGGGACTATGCTGCGCTGAAACAGGAATTCGAGGTGCTCCACCCCGCGACCTCACTGACGGTGATCGGCGAGATCCTCCCGGCATCCCACCAGGCTCCGGCCCCGCACAGGGCCTGGACCCGGACCTCCGAGGGAGCGCTGAGCGGGCTGCCGGTGTTCGGTTTCGAACACTTCGGACGCTGACGCCGGCGCATGGTCGATGGGAGAGCACCCCGCGCACTGCCCACGAGAAGAGGGCCACCCCTCGATTCCGCCCGGTGTTCGATCGCGGTCGCCGGCGGGAAAGGAAAAACCGCTGTGAGCTACAAAGCGGAGTACATCTGGATCGACGGCACCCAACCGACTTCCAAGCTCAGATCGAAAACCAGGATCCTCCCGCAGGGCACGGAGCCTCCGATCTGGGGTTTCGATGGATCGAGCACCAACCAGGCGCCCGGCAGCAGCTCCGACTGTGTTCTGCGTCCGGTCTTCACCTGCCCCGACCCGCTGCGCGGCGCACCCCACAAGCTGGTGCTCTGCGAGGTCCTCCACGCCGATATGTCTCCCCATCCCAGCAACACCAGAACGGCTTGCCTGGAAGCGGCGCGGCGCTACTCCGAGCACGAGCCGATGTTCGGGATCGAGCAGGAGTACACTTTCTTCCAGGGGAACCGGCCCCTCGGCTGGCCCGAGACAGGATTCCCCGCCCCTCAGGGCGGCTACTACTGCGGCGTCGGCGCCGACGAGATCTTCGGTCGCGACATCGTCGAAGACCACACCGATGCCTGCATGAACGCGAATCTGGCCATCGCCGGGATCAACGCCGAGGTGATGATCGGCCAGTGGGAGTATCAGATCGGTCCCCTCGAACCGGTCGAGGTCTCGGACCAGATCTGGATGTCTCGCTGGCTGCTCTACCGCATCGCCGAGGACTACAACGTGACCGCGACTCTGAATCCCAAGCCGGTGCAGGGTGACTGGAACGGAGCCGGGGCGCACACCAATTTCTCGACCCGCGAAATGCGCGAATCGTACGACGCGATCACTCGCGCATGCGAGGCGCTGGGGCGACGCAAGGACCTCCACATCGAAAACTATGGAGCGGGAATCAGGAACCGCCTGACCGGCGAGCACGAAACCCAGCGTTGGGACGAGTTCAGCTACGGAGTGTCGGACCGAGGCGCTTCGATCCGCATTCCCTGGCATTGTGCGGTAGACAAGAAGGGATACCTGGAGGATCGCCGCCCGAATGCCAACATGGACCCCTACATCGTCACCCGACTGCTCATCGAAACCTGTTGCGGAGCGTTCGAGTAGCGCGAGGAAGGCGCCGTTTGGGACCGCGCAGGAATAACTTCCCGTTTTGGCGCCCAGCGCTGGCGGTGTGGGTCGCCACCGTCTCGGGGACGGCGGCACAAGCGACGGGCGGGCTCGCCGAGTTTCTGCGGCTGGCGATGGAGCGCAGTCCAGAGCTGGCCAAGATCGAGCAGGCATATCGAGCCGCCCGCGCCGCCGCCGACCTGGAACGGAGCGCCCTGGGTCCACGTCTGGATTGGTCGGCCACCGGCCCGAGCTACGCCACGCTGGAGCGGCGCCAGACCCTCTTCGAAGGTGCCGACTACGTGAGAACCGAGTCCACCGTGCTGGGCTACGGCTCGGCGCTTTCCTATCACCAGCGAACCCCGTGGGGCGGGGCGCTGCGGATGGGCGGCGGTTGGATCCAGACAGACCTGGACCAGACCACGACACTCCCCGCCGACCTCGCCATCGGCGACGAATTCGACCGCAACTTCGAGGTCGACACGCGCAATCTCGATGGAAACGTGCGGGTTACGATTCAGCAGCCCCTGTTCGCAGGCAACGAGTACCGGCTCAGGCGGTCTCGCGCCAGAGTCTTGGAGCGTGAGGCGGAGCTCTCGCTCGACCTCCAGCGCGGCCGGGCACAGCTGCGGCTCGCCGCCGATTACCTCTCCTATCAAACCCGACATGCCGAGCTCGCCGGCCGAACTCTGCGCCGTGACCTTGCCGAATCACGGCTCGCCGCAATCGAAAACGAGGTTCGCAACGGGGGAGCGGCGCTGCTGGAAGCGCAGCAGGCGCGGCTCGCCCTGGGGCGAGAGGAGGTGAAGGTGCGAAAGGCGCTCGCCAACCTGAAAGAGGCGGAAGACGTTCTTCGAGTCGCACTGAGTGTGCCGGCCGGTCTCCCTCTGCCGATCGCACCCGATACGATTCCAGCGATCCAAACCGACCCGCCGGCGATCGCGGCCGGCGACGGAGACTCGGGCCGTCGCCCCGATCTTGCCCTGCTGCAAGAGCGAATCGAAGCGCAACGCCTCAACGAGGAGGAGACCGTCGAACGCCTCGGTTTCAAGCTCGAGATGATCGGCAGCCTTGCTTTCACGGGATTCGGAGCCGATCTCGATGCCGCCACGGAGAGCTGGGGCCTCAACGAGATCGAGCTCGGCATTGGGGCCACCTTTCCGATCTTCGATGGCGGGCTCAGGCACGCGACGCTGGATGGGTTGCGGGCCGAGCGGGCGTCGCGAGAGATCGAGCTGGACCTCGCGCGGCGAAAAGCGACCATGGAGATCCCGGCGTTTCGGCGCAAGCTCGAGACCTCGCTTGCCCTCCTGGAGCTGAGCGCGGGAAATCTGACTCTCGCCGAACAGAACGCGCGCATCGCGCGAGAGCAGGCAGCCGAGGGCTTCATGCCCGCGGATGAGCTGCACGAGTTCGAGCTGGGGGTGGTCGATTTGAGGGCGGAGGCCGTGGCGGCGCGTGCACGTGCCACGTTGGCCAGCTTGGAGCTGCAGCACGCGCTGGGTCGCAGCCCCCTGGAGGTGTTGCGGTGAGCCGAGATCGGGCGGAGCGGAAGGGCTTCGTGTTCATCGGCGCCGGCGCCGTGGGAACCGCGATGGCGGTGCTGCTCCGCGATGAGGGCATGACCATCCGCGCGGTGGCGAGTCGCCGCGAGCTCTCGGCCCGGCGCGCGGCAGCCATCCTCGGCGGCGCGCAGGTCGTGGAAGACCCGATCGAGGCTGCCCGGCTGGGCCGCAACGTCTTCATCACCACGCCCGACGAGACGATCGCCGAGCTCGCCGAGCGCCTCGCGAAAGCCAAGGCGGTGGGCCCGGGGTGTCGGGTCGTGCACATGAGCGGCGCGTTCGGGCTCGAGCCTCTGGAACCGCTCAAGGCAACGGGGGCGCTGATCGGGGCGTTTCATCCCCTGCAGGTCTTCGCATCGTGGGAGCGCGGCCGTGAGCTGATCCCGGGCTCGACGATCGGGATCGAGGCTCCGGACGAAGAGACCCGCACTTACCTCTTCGGCCTCGCCGCGCGCGTCGGAGCAAGGCCGATGGCGATTCCCACCAACGCCAGGGCGCTCTACCACGCGGGAGCGGTGTGCGCATCCAACTACCTGGTCGCGGTCATGTCGACCGCCGTGGAGCTATTGAGCGCAGCCGGGCTCGATTCGGACAAGGCGTTGGACATGCTCTTGCCCCTGGCGCGAGGCGCCATGGAGTCGATCACGACGGAGGGCGACGCGGTCCGGGCGCTCACTGGGCCGATCGTGCGCGGGGAGGTCGAAGTCGTCCGCTCGCACATCAACGCCATCAGCGCGGCGGTGCCGGAGGCGATTCCCTTGTACAATGAGCTGGGGCGGAGAGCTTTGGCGCTCGCGAGACGCCGCAGAGAGCTCCGTCGCGACCGCGAGGCGGAACTCGAGGAGCTGCTGAGTTGACCGGCACGCAACGCAAGACCGCGCCCTACACCTTGGCCGCCACGCTGGCTGCCCTCGGAATCGGCACACTCGCCCCTCGAGCAGCCCGAGCACAGGAAGCGACTTCCGCAGACAGCGTCGCCGCGAGCTGGCGACCGGAAATCGAGAGCGAAGGCGCGCGGACGCTCTCGGAGCTCTCCGATGCGCTCCGTGCGCTGCGCACGGGACAGGCGGATGCCGGGGGAGAGAGGTCGCACGAAGCGCTGCCCGATGAGCTCGATCTGCGCGCCGAGCTGCAGGCATCAGCCGGCGACGTCGACGGCGCCATCGAAACTCAGCTGCGGGCCATCGAGTTGCTCGGCGAATCGATCGACCGCCTCCTGACCCTCGGGCGTCTCGAGGCCACGCGCGGCAACCACAAGCTCGCGGCCGACTACTTCATGCGCGCTTGCACGCAACGCGGGGACACCGGTGATGGAGCCGCGGTGGAGCAGAGCTTGCGGCCCTTCGATGTGGACCGAGCCAGGCGCCTGGTCGCCAAGGTCCGGGAAAGCGATCCCGACGATCCTGCCTTGCGCGCCCTGCAGATCGAGGTCTTGCTGCGCGCCGCTCTGCCGTGGGAGGCGGCGGCGGTGGCTAGCTCCGGTGTGCATCCAGACGCCGCTCCGGAGCGCCACCTCGATCTCGCTCTGACCTGGAGGGCCACCGGCCGAGCCGATTCTTGTCGCTTCGCGCTGCTTCCGGTCGCGGGGCTTCCCGAGACCGATCTGATGCTCGCGCTGCTGGAGCTCGATGCCGGTCGGGCTCCGGAATCGACCGACTTCGACCTCTCCAAACGCGTCGACTGGGCACCTCCGGCCGCCTGGGAGGCGGTGCCGCTGTACCTGGCATCGCTGGATGCGGCACCCCGGCGCCTACTCCACGATCATCAACAGTTCGCCGAGAAGTGGCCCGACGACCCCGGAGGGCGGGTCGGTGTCGCGCTGGCGCTCATCTGCGCCGATCTGGGCAACAGCCTGACGAACGAGGTCATCGGCGGCATGGGACCCTACGGGGATCTCGTGCGGGCGGTCGAGGCGCTGCACTGGCGTGCCTACAAGACCGCGTGGCGCGAGCTGTCGCGGTGGGTGAACGCCAAGAGAAGCGTCTCCCCGGGGCAGGGCCGCACCGAGCAGCTGAGCCCCTTCTTGAATCCCACCTTGCTGGCGCGCTTTTTGGCGCGGCGCTTCGCCGCCGACCTGGAAGCGCTGAGAATCCTCGCGCGAGGATTCGAGGATGCCGGCGAGTGGGCGGCCGAGGACATCTTCCTCCGGGGGCTCGACTTCACGCGCCGATCCCTGGAGCGCAGGGCCAGGGCCCGATGGCACCTGAGAAGATTCGAAAGCGGTGCGGCGCTGGACGTGCTGGGGGCGTCGCCACGGCTCCTGGCCCGGGACGCCGCCTCGCTTCGCGGCCGCGCCTGGCTTCAGCTGGGAGATCCCGAGCGTGCTCTGGATGCACTGGAACGGCCGGGCGCGGAGCTGGATCCGCTGTCGACCCGGGTTCGACTGCGGGCCATGACGGCCCTGGGAATGAACGAAGAGGCGCAGCGCGCCGCAGCAAAGCTGGGACTGTGCCGCGACAACGCGGCGCTCGAGGCCGGATTGGCCTGCGCGGAGCTCATCGACGAGCGAGGCGAACAGACCCGGGCGGTGCAGTTCGCGCGGCAGCTGGTGGCGCGTCAGCCCGATGCAGCCGAGCCGCTGCTCTTCTTGAGTCGTCTCGAGCGCAAGGCGGCCTCGCCGAGGCGAGCCTTGCTGGCCGCGGATCGTGCCCTCGCGATCGCCCCGCAGAGCACCAGAGTACACTTTGCTCGGGGAAGGGCCCTGGAGCAGCTGAGCCCGCAGCCCCGAGAACCCTCTGGGCCGCTCCAGGCGCACGAACGGGAGGCTCTGGCTGCATTCCGTGCCGCCTGCGAGCTGGCTCCAGATTTCAAAGAGGCGCGTCTAGCGCTAGCCCGCCGGCTCGGCCCGGCTCGACCCCATGAGGTCAGTCTATTGCTCTATGGCATCGCCGAGACCGGAACGTCGGAGGACCTGATGCTCAGGGGGCAGGCGGAGGCCGCGCTGGGGCACGATGAATCCGCCCTCGCCGTCTACGCGATCGTCGAAGCGCGCGGTGAGCTGACCGAGGAGGCGCGACGGAGCTACGCGGAGCTGCTGCGACAGACCGGAGAGAAGTACGACGCGATCAGGGTCATCACGCCGCTGCTGCAAGACAAGGAAGAGTGGCAGGCCCGGCAAACCGCGGCTGCCGATCTGCTGGCGCTCGGAAGAACCGACCAGGCGCTGGTGCTCCTGGAAGAGGCGATCGAAGCGGCGCCGGATCGATTCGCGCTGCGTGAGGACTACGTCGAGGCGCTGAGCTCCGCCGGCAATACACGGGCCGCCCTGCGCGCGGCGCTCGCTCTCGGAGAGGCATTCCCGGATTCTGCGCACGCGTGGGTGCTTTGCCTGAAAGTCGCGGAGGCGGCCGACGATCGCGAGATGATCGTAACCGCGGCCAAGGAGCTGGTGCAGCTGTCTCCGGGAAGTCCGGATCGCGCCTACTGGGAGGGCTGGATTCGGGTCTCGCGAGGCGAGCTGCTCGCGGCTCGCAGGGAGCTGGGCAACGCCAAGCGAAACGGTGTACCGAAGAGACGCCTCGGGCGCCTGGCAACAGCGATCGAGGATCGTGCGGAAGCCGCCGGTGTGGGCGGAGACCGAAGCACGCGCACGGCGCGGGGATTCCTGGCCCAAGCCGACACGGTGGGCGCACTGGTGGTGCTGGAATCGGCCCTGGCAGCCAAGCCGGGAGACGAGGCCACCAGGATCTTGCTGGGAGAGATCCACGCCAACCGCAAGGACGGAGCGCTGGCGCTAGCGGCGATCGCGCCCTTGATCGAGGAGTCGGTCATCGACGTCGATCCGCGCGCCCTCAGAGTCGCCGGTCTGGCTCACAATCTGCTCGGGAACTTGGTCGAGGCCGAAATCGCTTTCGAGCTGGCGATCGCCAGAGGCATCATCGATCCTGAGGTGCACTTTCGCCTGGCGCTGCTGCGGGTGATGCGCGGCGATATGGGCGCCGCCGCGGAGGATCTGGGCGGCTTCGTGGACGAGTCTCCCGAAAGCCCCTATGCCGACCAGGCGCTCGACCTGTACCTGCGCTTGGGCGGGGAGTAGTCGGCGGAAAGGACGGCAGGCTACCGGGACTCAGGCCCGTAGTAATCGGCGAAGTTCCTGGCTGTTTCGTACACTCTCACGCGATGCAACAGCGCCGGGCCTACGCGATTCTGGAGACGGCGCCATATGGCCACCGTCAGGTTCTCAGCGGTCGACACCTTCCCGTCCAAGAGCCCCGTGTCGATATCGAGATGACGATGGTCGACCTGGTCCAACACCTCTTCTTGCATCACTTGTTTGAGGTCTCTCAAGTTGATGACCATTCCGGTCGCCGGGTCGCCTTCGCCCTTCACCGTCACCTCCAGCACATAATTGTGGCCGTGGCCGCTGGGATGAGAGCAGGGGCCGAAGAGATCGTGGTTCTCTTCGTCGCTCAACTCTGGACAGAAGAGCCGATGCGCGGCGGAGAACTCCGCTCGCCGAGTCACGTATAGCATGGGGGAGCGCCGTCTCCTATCCCGCGGCGCTGCGTCGCCGGCTGGCCCTGCTCGGCGCTACTCGAACCGAGACGCGCGCGGGCACCGAGCGATCCTGCGACTTCTCCACCGCCAGCATCACTTCTCCGGTGCCTCTCTTGAAGGCCACGCGCATTCTACCTTCCGGCTCGAGGCCGAGCACCAATCCGCTCCCGAACATCGGATGGTAGATGCGATCCCCCTCGACGTAGCTCATCGCCGGATCATAACGCTTCACTCTCAGCGGGGATTCTGAGCCGCCGATCGCGGGGTCGTCCTCGCTGAGATCGAGGATCCTGGCATCGAGACGCCTCAGTTCCTCCTTGTAGCTCTCTTTCTCGGCCACCAGGCGTTGGATGTCTTCGCGCCACGGCCATTTCTTCTCCCTGGGCAGGGCTCGATTGATCGACTTCAGCTTGTGGCTGTAGATCGTGATGTAGTGCTCCCAGCGCAGGATCTCCTCTCGGGCGGCGTCGGCATTCGCGTCGCGCAGGTGCAGCTTGACTCTCTGCTTCTGTCGTTTTACCAGGCGGGTCACAACCAGCTTGAGTGTTGCGCCGAAGCCACCATGAAGTCGTTTGGACAAGTTGATCAACGATCGATCGATCGTCTGAGGTCGCAAATCGCCGGCGTCGAAGTAGACCGCGATCTTCTCGACCAGCGCATCCGAATCGAGATCCAAGGTCCTGGCTCGGGCCCGAGTCTGGAAGACGCCATCCCAGCGATCCGCATTGAGCTTCCTCAGCAGGTCGTCGTCCCGGTATCCCCTCTCTCTGAGCTGTTCCAGTAGAAGCAGGAGCTTCGCGCACGGGAAGCTCTCGATCTGTCCGTTGAAATAGGCCTTGAACGTTCTGGGGTTTGTCCCGAGAGCGCGCGCGGCCCTGCTGCGACTCCGGAAGCTCTCCCCGTGCAGATCGAGCAGCATTCGAATCGATGCGTCGATCTTGCACATCACGTGGTCGGTCTGTCGAAGATCCGAAGGGCGTGCCCGGGCGGCCAACTCCTTGAGCGACGCTCCTTCCAGTCGGCGCCGGATCTCCTCTTCGGGGTACCGAAGGCGAACGACTTCCGCCATGCGGCGGAAGACATAGAGCGCCATGTTCGAGTTCCCCGCCACGTACTTTGCCAGCGTGTCCTTCGATACTCTGATAAATGAAGCTGCCCGTTCGTAGTTCGGGAAGAGGGCGAGATAGAGGTCGATCATCCCCCGTACTTGTCGATCGATCTCGACGACCTGTCGAGCCTCATCGCAGATCTTGCTGACGGCCATGCCGCACTCCATCGAGGTCCGCCGCGCCGGCATTGTGTTGACTGATACTCTCAACACTAGTCAGCGGAATCGCGCGAATCAACCCAAAGGCTGAAAAAGCTGAAGCGCGAGGACTAGATGTCCTTATCGGCGCCGAGGGATGCGGTGACCGGGACGATCATGCCGGCATGGCGGCGGCGGAAGCGCGCCGCGCACTGCGAGATGAAGTCGTCATAGGAGCGGGCGTAGAGCCGGCACCAACGCTTCATGACTCGGGCCTGGTACTGGAGATAGGCCTCCATGATCGACTCCCTCGGACTCGGGTTGAGAACGGGGCTCTTCAGTCCGCCGAAGTGACTTGCAAGAAATGTGCCCTACGGGCGGGAGCTGCTCCGACTGCCCGCTGGCGCGCAGGCTCTCCCCGATCGCTCCCCCGAACAGCGAGGATCTCGATCGTATCTCGTTGCAGACAAAACGGTTATGACCCGAAGCGAGGCATAGCTCCGGCGCGCTCCCCCTCGGGCCGCGTCCTGGAGCCCCCGGAAACACACAATCGGGCATCGAGGCAGCCCGACCGACAGTGTGCAAAACGCGCCAGCTGTACTCATTCTTGACACCCTCCCGCGGTGCCCGCGCCCGTCTCTACCGATTCCTGCCCCGGTGCCGGTCGCGCCACCGGGGCGTACGAGCGTGACCCGAGAGGGCCGCACGACCGCCCTTGCGAGCGGTCGTGCGTGCTCCCTTACTTCTTCTTGAGCTGCATCGAAAGCACGATCGGCTTGGCAACATCCTTCTGGAGTGCGGCCACCGCGACCTTCAGTGCATTCACCGCCGCGACGACCTGGGCCAGGTCTGCGGTCTTCCCGAGAGCCCGGGGCTTGCGTACGGCGCGCTTGGCGACCTTCTTCGGAGCCGCCTTCTTGACGGCCTTCTTCACCGTCTTCTTGGCGGCCTTCTTGACGGCCTTCTTCACCGTCTTCTTGGCCGCCTTCTTCGGAGCGGCCTTTTTCGGTGTGGCCTTCTTGGCAGCAGCGGCCTTGGGGCGGCCGGGCTTGCGGCGCACAGGGCCGGCAGCCTTCGGGCGCGGCGTCACCTTCTTGCCGACCTTCTTCAGCCCCGCCTCACGCATGCCCTGAAAGACCTTCACGCAGGATTCGGCGAAGACAGTCCGCTTCCCCATCTTCTGGGTCTTGAACTTGGCGGGATCGCTCTTTACGTACTTATGAAGCTGCGCTCGATTGATCCCAGTCAAGCGAGACATCTCGGACAAGTTGTACCAAGCATCCTTGGCAGCAGCCATTGTGGATTCCTCCTGAGTTCTAGGCGGATATAGGTCCGCCCGATATTCGTGGCGAAACGCTCTGGCGACACCTCTTCGAACGCGACCTTCTTTCGCGCCGATCCAGTGGTTCCAACGCAGAACGAGCACCGTTCCGTGGGTCGCTCATCGATCCGCGCGCTTTTCGGGACTTGCGGCTGATGAGATCTACCACTTCCGGGCTCGAGTCGCTGGCTGATCGAGTCGAAATCCGGCCTCGCAGTGAAACGACGTCGCGTGGCGCTTCCTGTTCAGACACTTCCGCACGGCACCTCCGATCTTCCGGAATCGCGATCCAGGCAACGATTCGTACCCCGTCGCCGGGAAGACCAAATCGGATGATTGGAGACCTTTGCAGCGAGCTCGAATCGCCTCCGATACGCCACGATCGGCTGATCGAGCTCGGTTGACCATCTACTCGTGACCGTGACGCGAGTAACATTGGCGGGCAACATATGACAATTTCACATCGGCGTCTACCCTTATCGTTGCCAGAATTTGATTATCATACTGCTATGAAACTCACAGCAGAAACCAGAGGGCCGAACCGCAACGCGTGCATCAGAGCCTGGCGCCATGTCCTACTGCTGTGCGTCGGCGCGATCGTGTGGACCGCCTGTGGCGACAGCGAAGAGAAGCGTTTCAGCTGTGATGCCGGGCTATGGCACGTGGTGCAGACCCGTCAGCTCTGTCTGCAGGCGGAGGAGGTCATCGTCGATGAGTGCCGCGAGCTCGACGATCCCGTCGCCGCGGTCGAGGAATTCGCGGCACCGGAGGGCTTCCCGGAGGAATGTGCTCCGCTTGCAGCTGACGGAATACTGACCGTGGACTGTCGGATCGAAGCCGATCTGGACAGCTTGGCGGCGTCGATCGATCCGGAATTGGCGGAGCAGTATCTGGGAGATACGGATCTAACCGGCTGCACTGGTGTCTTTTCGCTGACCGGAGATGGTACCTATTCAGAGACCGCGTTTGAATATCACGCCCTCACATGGATGAGGTGCAAGGGCAACTGCTCGGCCGACGCTTTCGAGATCTGCCTACTCTTGCAGCTCACGGTGGGCAGTCAGATTTGCCCGTCGCGTCACGTGTTGACGGGTGAATTGCACTAGCCAATTGCGCCCGGTCAGTAGGCCCCGCGGGCGAAGAGCACCGCAGGAATCGTCGCCATCAGGATCTCGATGTCAAAGAGCAGCGAGCGATTCTCGAGGTAGTACAGATCGAGCAGGACCATCTCCTCGAAGCCGATCGCACTGCGTCCCGAGATCTGCCACAGCCCCGTCATGCCCTGTCTTCCACGCAAGCGGTGGCGCTGCCAATCCTCGTACCCGGCTACCTCGCCGGGCAAAGCGGGTCGTGGCCCGACCAAGCTCATTTCACCGCTCAACACATTCAGTAGCTGCGGGAGCTCATCCAGCGAGGTCTTGCGCAGGATCCTCCCCACCCGTGTCACGCGAGGATCTCTGCGTATCTTGAAGATCAGCCCGCCGGCTTCGTTGCTCGCTTCCAAAGAATCCCGCAGGTGCTCGGCCTCGGCAACCATGGTCCGGAACTTGAACATGTCGAAGCCTCGGCCGGCGGCGGTGACTCTGGCCTGACGAAACAGTGCCGGCCCTCTCGAGTCGAGTCGAATCGCCAAGGCAATGAGAGCGGCGATCGGGCTGACCAGCATCAACAGAAACAACGAACCCAGAAAATCCCCTCCCCGCTTGAGGAGATCGTGCATCCACTCCCTGGCGCCCGGCGGGTCCACGACCAGCGAGACTCCCGTGAGGTCGTGAACCCGAGTTCGCTCCAAGAGACGGTCGGTGTGATCTGAAAGATAGCGCAGGTTCAATCCCGCCGACCGACATCGATCGACCAGCTCTACGTGCCTTGGGTCGTTCGCGTTCCATTCCAGAGTGAACACCAAATCGAGCTGATGATCGACGGCGATCTCGGCCAAATCGCGAGTGGTTCCCAGAGAGGTCGGGGCTTCGTCACTCGGGATCCGGGTCCTGAATGGATCCTCGTCGGCGATGATCCCGACGATCTCGTAGCCGAGCTCCGGAGCTCTGGCGAATCGACGGAACACCTGCGACGCGGTCTGCTCCGTCCCGAGGACCGCCGCGCGCCGAACTCCGATCCCCTTCTTGCTGAGCAGCACATGGAGGCGGTGCATGCCGATTCGACCGAGAAAAAGCGCGAAGGGCACGAGCGCCGTGATTGTCAGTACCAGGAGTCTGTTGCCGTCGACCAGGCGCAGCGAGAGGAGCACGCTCGCGGTCAGCAGCGAGTAGATGAAGACGCAGCGAGCCACAGTCTCGACTTGACGCTGAAACGAGAGCCTGGTCACCACGCGATAACCGCCCAGGTAGACCATGCAGAGGAAGAGCGTGACCAACGATCCGAACATGCCGAGCTGCACGGGACGAGGCAACGCCCACGGAGGTGTTGCGGTCTGAAAGCGCAGGTCGTAAGCCGCCAACAGAGCGATCGATACCGAGAGCATGTCGACGACGATCACGAGCGGCACCCACAGATCCGCCAGGCGGCTCCATTGGCGCCGTCCGAGGTGTTCCGTGAGAACCCGAGCTCCCTCCCGCGGTTGGGCATCGGGGGCGGCGGGGGACTGGATGAATGCTACCTTTGTCTGAAGTAGTCGATGGTCGCGCGCAATCCGTCCTCGAGCTCCACTTTGGGCTCCCAATCGAGAACGCGGCGAGCCTTGGTGATATCAGGCTGTCTGACCTTCGGATCATCGACCGGTAGCGCCTTGTTTTTAATGTTTTCGGGGATCCCCGCCGCCTTCGCGATCGCCTTGGCGAACTCCGCGATCGTCATCTCTCGGGGATTGCCGATATTGACCGGATCTCGCTCGTCCGAGAGCAGCAGTCGATAGATTCCCTCGACCAGATCCGAGACATAGCAGAAGCTGCGTGTTTGAGACCCATCTCCGTAGACGGTCATCGGCTCGCCATCGAGCACCTGGTTGATGAAGTTGGGCACCACCCGACCGTCCCTGGCGCGCATGCGCGGGCCATAGGTATTGAAGATGCGGGCGATTCGGGTCTCGACTCCGTGGTAACGCTGGTAGGCCATGGTCAGCGCTTCGGCGAAGCGTTTCGCCTCGTCGTAGACCCCGCGTGGACCGATCGGATTGACGTTGCCCCAGTAGTCCTCGGTCTGTGGATGAACCAGGGGATCTCCGTACACCTCGGAGGTCGAGGCGAGCAATACGCGCGCGCCCTTCGCGCGCGCCAGCCCCAGCACCTTGTGGGTCCCCAACGCGCCCACCTTCATGGTCTGGATCGGAAATTCGAGGTAGTCGATCGGCGAGGCTGGAGAGGCGAAGTGCAGAACGTAGTGAATCCTCCCGCCGACCTCCAAGTACTGGGTCACGTCGTGCTCGACGAAACGGAAACGGTCGTTGTCCTGCAGGTGCTCGATGTTGCGCCGAGACCCGGTGATGAAGTTGTCCATGCCGATGACCGAATGGCCTCGATTCAGGAACAGGTCGGTAAGATGCGAGCCGATGAAGCCGGCGGCGCCGGTGATCAAGACAGTCGCCATGGGGGACTCCAGCACGGGTGCTACCCGATGTCAAAACAAGGGGGCTGTTGCGTATCGGTCATCTCGATCAGCGACCGCAGGCAACCAGCTCATTGCGGACGTAGTCCGCCAACGCACCACGCCAGTTTCGCATCGGATCCCGATTCATCAGATTCAGCTTGTGGTTGACGGCGCTCTCGTTGGCTCCGCGTTTCGCGGGAAGCGGAAAGGCATCCGAGGACACCGGCTCGATCACGACGTCGTCTCGCCCGAGGACCTTGGCGATCTCCAGCGCCATGGTGTGGCGGGAGCAGGAGCCTCCTCCGTTGACCATGTGGTAGGTGCCGAAGAGGCCGGTCTCGATGTGGCCCAGAATCCCCGCCGCCAGGTCTTTGGCGTAGGTCGGACTGCCGATCTTGTCGTTCACGGCGATCAGCCGATCTCTTTGCTTCATGAGATCGAACATCTTGCCAACGAACTTGTGGTCTTTCTCTCCGCCGCCCAGCATCCAGCCGGCCCGGAAGATGTAATGGCGGCTGCAGATCTCGCGCACGATCCTCTCGCCTTCGGCTTTGCTGGCGCCGTAGGTGTTCACCGGATCGGTGTCATCGAACTCGTTGTAGGGGTCGTCCTTCTTGCCATTGAAGATCTGCGTGGTGCTGATATAGGTGAGAATCGCTCCGACTTGCTTGGCGGCCGTCGCGACATGCAGCGTTCCAATGGTGTTGGTCCGGTAGCAGTCCTCTACATGTGATTCGGCGCCATCGACATCGGTCCAGGCAGCCAGGTGGAGCACGTGCTCCGGCCGGTGTTGACGAAAGGTGTCTCGGACACAGTCGAAGTTGGTGACATCCATCTCCGGGATGTCGGTCTTGAACACGGTGTCGGGGAAGTAGCCACCCAACATGCCGTTGGCTCCGGTGGCGAGAATCATGCGAAAGCTCCCTGGCGTGGGGAAGAGGTGTCTGGCGGCGCGGGAGTATAGGCGCGCTTCGGCCCCACGATCCAGGAGCCTGTGGCGCGCCGCTTCAGTGGGCCGCCTTGGGGACCGGCACGCGCAGCGCACGACCGGTCGCCAGAGCATCATAAGCTCGAATCAAGACCGCCGCTGACTGCTGCCACGACAGCCGCTCGATGAGGCGCTCTCTGCCGATCCTGCCCATTCTCGCCCGGCGCGGCTCGTCGTCCAGGAGCTCGATCAGGCGATCGCCGAAATCACCGCAGTCGTTGTCGCGCGCGTATAGGGCGGCCTCGCCGGCCGATCTCTGGGTTTCGATCAACCCGAAGGAGACGATGGGCTTGGCCATCGCCATGTACTCCAGGATCTTGTTCATCGTCGATACGTTGTTGAGCGGGTTGACCGGATCCGGGGCTACGCAGACGTCGGCCGTGGAAAGCCAACGACGCAGCTCGGCGTCGGGAATGCGGCCGGTGAAAGAGACGACACCCTGGAGATCCAGCTCGACGACCAGGGCCTGGAGATCTTCGATCGAGTCCCCTCCGCCGATCAGCACAAAACGCAGGTCACTCCTGCCACGAACGTGAACCACGTGATGCGCGGAACGAATCAGGTAGTCCACTCCGTCTTGCGGCGCCATCGTCCCCAGATAGCAGACCAGGTGCGATTGCCCGGCCCGTAACGACTCGTCCGGCGGTTCGGGACGGAACTCCCTGACGTCGGGAGCACTGCGCACGACGAACACGCGGTCCGGGTCGCACCCCCCCCGCTCGATCGCTGTCTTCCGATACGATTCATTGGTGGCGATGACGACGTCGGAAGTCCGATAGGTCCAACGCTCGAGCAGCTGTAGAGCGCGAAACAGGAACCCGCTCGATCGACCGAATCGGCTGGTGAATGTTTCCGGGCAAAGATCGTGCTGGTCATAGACGAAGCGGACCCCGAACGGCCGAAAGATCCAGCCGATCATGAAGAACAGATCCGGGGGATTGCAGGCATGGATGGCATCAAAGCGATCGCGAGCGAAGATGATCAGGGCATAGAGCAGGGTCATCAAGATGGCCCACGGGTACTCCCACAGGTAGCCGAGTGCGCCCTTGGTCGGCAGCAAGGGCAGAGGATAGCGATAGATCCTCACGCCGCTGTTCACTTCGTAGGTCTTGCGATCCACGACCTTGGGACAGATCACGCTGACCGAATGCCCGGCCTGCACCAACGAGCGTGCCTCGTTCCAGACCCGGCGATCGAAAGGAACCGAGAGGTTCTCCACCAGAATCAAGACGCGTTTTGGATGCTCGGCGCGGGGGGGTTCGATGCCTGGTTGCGAGGCAGGCTGTGTCGAGCTTGCAGTGCTTCTAGTTGAGGTATCCAAGGGCACGGATCGCCTCCAGGGATCGGCGCTCGGCATCGTCCGTCTCGCCACCGGCGAGTTGCGGCAGGGGAGACGGTTGGCGACGCCGGCGGATCGGCCGCCTTTGCATGCCATCGGCACGCAGCAAGATTTCGAGACCTTCGACACGATGCGCCGGCTCCAGCGGCAGATCCAGCAAGTGCAGAATCAACGGAGCGATGTCTCGCGTCGAAACGCCCCGGACATGCCCCGTCCGCAGCCCCGGAGCGAGTGCCGCGAACACACCCTCCTGGCCGAGCTCGCGCCGCAGGGCGGGCAAGGGGCGCCCGTGAAGGCCGCGAATACCGCGGTCGATCACGTAGTGACGAAGAGACCTGGCCCGGCCACCGAATCCGCGCACCTGGGCGGTGTCCAGCTCCGCCAGGGTCAGCTCGACGGGACCGAACAGTTCCAGCCGCTTCGCCGCGGCGTCAACGCGGCACGAGCGAAAGAGCGGACGGCCGTCGCGAAGAGCGAGCGAAGTCAACTTGTCGCTTGCCGCCTGTGGTGCAGCGGCGGGCGCGTCGTCCCGGCACTGCAGAACCGCGCCCTTGGGGGAGTCGGCTTGAAACCAGTGCCCCGCCGCATCGCTCAGCCCCAGGTCGTCGAAGAGCCGCTCCCAGCGAATCGTGAGGACCTGCGAAACCACCGGCACGGGAAGGTGCTCCGGCAGAGGCTCGATGCCGTGATCCGAAACGACCACCGGGGCGAACCCTCGCGCATGCAGCTCGGCGATGAAACGATCTACCCTGCCGATCAACGCCAGCAGACGGGCAACGGCGTCTGGCGTGGGCGCGGAGTTCGTGCCCGCGATCGCTGCAATCGAGTCGGCCAGACGATGCCCGAGGCCGTCGGGGAAGTAGAAGACGTGCGAGTAGAAGTTGACGCTCGGATCACGCGCCAGGATTTCGTCCGCCAGACCGCGACCGACCTCGATCTCCGCCTCGGCGGTCGCCAGGTAGTGCTCCACTTCATCCTCCGACGCGGTGGCTGGCGGCTCGGCACGCGCCGCCATTGCTCGGGCGAGCGCGAGCAGATCCGGATCGTTGGATCCCACCGGCGTCCGCCAGCCTTCCTGCCAACCGCTGAGGACCGCCGCCGGCGATCCATCGGCGGGAAGCGTGAAAAGCCAGCGCAAAGCGACCGAAGGACGGCCCGCTTGCGCCGCGATCTCCCAGATCCGAGGGGCGCGCACGCTGAGCGCTCCGGTCGGAATCAACCGGTACGATTCGCCCACGCGAGGTGCAATAGCATTCAGGATCGGCGGAGCGACGAAGTTCCCCAGCCAGCGTCCCGGGATCGAGCAGACGCGTGCGCTGCGGCCCTCGAGCGCCGCGCAGGCGAGCTCCGCGCGCAGCAGCGATCGCGACGCCACGAAGGGCCAAGTGTCGGGAGCGACCGGCAGGAGCGTACCGTCGGAGTAGGCCCGCTGCACGAAATCGTCCACGCCGTGCTCCGACTTGGAGAGCCCGGTGGCGATCGTCGTCCACGAAGGGGGCGAGAAGGGATCCTCGGCCCGCAGAGGCCCCCAGGTGCCGGCGGCGCGCATGCGGTCGAGCTGCGGCGTCAATCCGCGTGCCGACGCCAGGTCGAGCAGCTCCCAGTCGGCGCCGTCGAGCCCGATCAGGGCGACGCGGAGGGGGGTGTTCGAAGCGGCGGCGGCGGCGAGAAGTGATGCTGAGTCGCGCGGCTCCGCGACCTGCAGCTTCAATGTGTCCCAGTACATAAGGAAAAGACCGAGCAGAGGCGCGACACAGGCGAGCACGAGTGGAACGCGCCTGCGAGCAGCGGGGCCGCCAGCCACCCAAACGCGCAGGGCGGGCGCCGCGACCTCGGCGAGCAGCAACCATCCCAGCGCCACGGGGGCCACGATTGACATAGGCGAAGGCTGCTCGGCACGCGCAATCGATTCGAGCCCCAGGACCGCGGCCAGCAGCGCGGCGACCAGCGCCAGCAGCCGCCCCACCACCTCGATTCCCTGCCCGGCCGATCTCTCAGGAGCGCGCCCGAACGCCACCACCGCAGCCGCCAGCAACGCTCCGAGGAACGCACCGCCGATCCCAGACAACGCCACCGCCTCTTTCGCGCCGGCGTCTGCGACGACCGCGACCGCCGCCAAGGCTCCGCAGGCGAGCCCCAGGCGGGGAGCCAGCATCACCAGAGCGTGGATCGAACCCACAATCGCTTCGCCGGCGCTCAGGGTGCCGCGAGGGCGGACTGTTCCACGAAGGCGTCGGCAGGAAAGGTCCCGCCCAGATCGATGATCTCGCGCGGCCCCTCGATCGCCAACAGATCGGGCAGCGTTGTCAGTGCGTCGGATGCCGACCCGACCACCAACACCTCTGCGAACTCGACCGCCTCCTGGAGGCTGTCGACGAGCAGCGACGAAATATGCGGGATCTTCTCTTCCAGATAGGCCTTATTGGCCCCGACCAGCCGCGACAGACGCACGCCCTCGTCGAAGATCCGGAGCTGGCGCCCCTTCCCGATCAATGTCTCGGCCAGGCGAAGCATGGGGCTTTCGCGAAGATCGTCGGTGCCGCCCTTGAACGCTAGCCCGAGCAACGCGATCCGCTTGCCCTCGTGCTTCAGCACCTGGCGCAGCGCTCGCCCGAGATGGGCCTCGTTGGACGGCAGAATCGAACCGACCAGAGGGGTATCGAGATCGAGACGGTTGGCTCGATAAGCGATGGCGCGCAGGTCTTTCGGCAGACAAGAACCGCCGAAGGCGAAGCCCGGCCGCAGATAGGCTCGGGAAATGTTGAGCTTGGTGTCGCGTGCCACCAAGTCCATCACCAGGCGGCCGTCGATCTCTTGGCTGTTGCAGATCTCTCCGATCTCGTTCGCGAAAGCGACCTTGAGGGCGTGAAAAGCGTTGCTGGCGTACTTCACCATCTCGGCCGCGCCCAGGGGGATTCGATAGAGCGGCGCCTCGATGTGCTGATACAGCTCCGCCACGACATCGCCAGCGGCCCGATCCGATTCGCCGATGATCGTGAAGGGGGGTTGGTGGAAGTCGCCCACCGCCGTGCCTTCGCGCAGGAACTCGGGATTGACGCAGAGCCCGAAGTCGCGGCCTGCCTGCTTGCCCGAGCGCAGCTCCAGAATCTCCCGCACGCCGTCGATGGTGCCGGGCAGAGAGGTCGAACGGAGAATCACCACGTGGTAGCCGGGGCACATCCGCAAGCCAGCCCCGATCGACTCCATGGTGCGGGCGATCGCCTCGGTATCGAGCGACCCGTTCTCGCGCGAGGGCGTGCCGACGCAGACCATGGAGCAGTCGGCCATGGCGACCGCGTCCGCGCCGTCGGTGGTGGCGTGCACCGCACCCATGGCGACGGATTCGCGGATCATCTCGGCCACCCCCTGCTCGACCACCGGCGAGACGCCGGAGTTGACCAGGTCGACCTTGAGCTGGTTGACGTCGACGCCCACGACTTCGTGGCCGGCCTCCGCCAGGCATGCCGTGGAAACGGTCCCCACATAGCCGAGCCCGAATATGGCGATTCTCATGGTGGCGCTACTCCGTAGATCCAGAGCGTCGGGCCGGCGCGCGTCAGCTTTTTCGGGCGCCAATCCGACATGCTTTCGAAGCTGTTGGCTGAGCTCCTATTGGGGATTCGGCCGATTGCCCGCCGGGTTGAGCGGGCGATGAGGGATACCCGTCGGCGGCCGCGCGCGAGGCCAGGGCACGCAGCCGGGCGGCGCCCCCGTCGCGCGGCTGCAACAGCGACGCCGCGACACCGTCGAAGCGCATCGGACCCAGCCGCAGTTCCACCCCGGCGGACCCGGATGGGGAGAGCGCGATCCAATGGGTGCCGGCTTCGTCGTCGACCCGTAGACCGACCGCGTCGTCCTCGCGAACGCCCTCGTCGTTCACGACCGGCCGCCACTCCGCCCCCCGAGCTGCAGCGCTGCCCGATGGACCGGAAGCCGCCGTGGCGAGGTAGAGGTCGATCCGGGCCCGAGCGCGGATGCGCCCCTGTAGTCGCACCACCGGTGCCGCGACGCGCTCGCCGAAGCGCTCGGAGATCCATCCGGCGGGCGGATGGTCTTCTCCCGTCAGCACAACGACGGTGGCCGCGAAATCGGCGCCCAGCAACAGATCGAGGCAGGTTCCGGAGGGCGTCCTGGCGCTCAGCGCCAGCCCTTCGGGCGGAACGCTGTGGAGGTCGCTCACCGTCACCGTGCCCGGTGGGAGCGGCAATGCGAGGCTGAGCTGGTGATCACCCGCGCAGTCCACGAGATCCTGGATCAGGAAGCGCCCATCGCCCAGGTGCAGCACTCTGCGCCTGTGCAGCACCGGATCGGCCAGGCGCTGGTAGCCGTCGTGACGGGCCGAGACGAGCTCGAGCGCTCCGCCGAGGTGGCACTCGGTGATCCCGCTTCGAGCGCGCCCGTGCCAGAGGAAGGGGCCCGCCATCCGGCTCTGGTCGACGCCGTCGATCTCGATCGTCGCGTGGGCGGCGGTGGACCGGAAGTGGTCGCGCCAGCGTCCTCCCGAGTGGTAGCGGTAGGTGCCGGGATCGACGATGAGGGGGGCCTCTGCCGCGCTCAGAGCGATCGCCAGCGCATCGGCGTGCGCGTGGGCATCGAGCGGCGCGAGGCCGTGCGGTCCCGCGTCGAGGAGCAAGCTGCGCCGGGGAGAGCCGCCTCGGAGCACGATCCAGCCGGCGTCGGGGCTGACCGACGAGGCCCGAGGAGGGGTGCTGGGCGCCGGCTCGAGGCCGGGGGGATTCAGCAGCCACCGAGCGGTCGGCAGGACCGCAGCGCGGAGCTGCGGGGGCAGGAGCTCGGGCCGCCCGATCGCCAAGGCCGCGGCCTGAGCGGTCTCCGCCAGGGTCGAACGCGGGGAGGCCGCGAGCCCGTGGACCAATCCGTCGTCCGAATCTCCGGGCTCCAGGGCGTGCGTCCCCTCCAGGATCAGCTCGCCGAGGAAGCGCGCGGAGTGCGCCAGGTGCCGCTCCAGAAAGCGCGGGACCGGCCGGCCGCCGCGCCGCAGCGCCAACAGGGCCTGCAGCACGAAACCGGTCGCGAAGGCCTGGTAGTGAGGCGCCTGCTCGCGCCCCGAGCCGTCCGGCGCGAACTGTCGTCGCAGCTCCCGCCGGAGCACCGAGAGGCCGCGCGTGACCCAACGCTCCGCGCGGCGAAGCTCAGGCAGACGGGATCCCAAGATGATGAGCCCGGCCGCCTCGCCGATGGCGTGGTTGTTGGCCGACGAACCGCACGAGATCGAACGCGCGATCGCGGCGCCGTGGTGGGCCGCGCAGATCGTGAGACGCGCGCCCAATCGCGCCGATATGGCGCCGGATCCAGCGACCAGATCGGCGGCGTGCAGCATGGCGATCATCCGGATCGCCAGCTCGAGGGGGGACTGCCAGGCGATGCCGGTCTCGGGCGGGTTGGCGTCGAGCCAGGCGCGCAGCGTGGCAGCCACGGCATCGGCGTGGCGGCGCTCTCTCGACTCCCGGTAGGCGCGCCCCAGAAGGGCGAGCTGAGGAAGGCGGTGGAGCTCCCAGATGAAGCGAACGCCGCCGCCAGACGGGTCGCGGTGATTCAGGGTGGGAGCGAAAGCCCGCGGCCAAACTCCCGTGCCGAGTGGATCGGAGTGCCAGTCCTGGCGCCGGTGAATCGCCACGGAGGCCAGAGAGAAGAGCGGGCACCATCCGCGAAGCGCGGCACCGGCGACCCGCAGCAGCGCCGCGCGATCCGCGTGATCGTCTCGCCGGGGATCGGGCAGTGGATCGGCGAGCAGGAAACCGCCGCTGTCCCAGCAGGGCTCGGAGCACCCGCGGCGCAGCAGGCGACGATTGCCGCGCCGGGAGGGGTCGTAGTCGACCGGGAGCAGCCCGAGAGCCCACAGTCGGCCGCGGATGCGGTCGCGCACCCCGCGGATCGACCGAGTGGCGACCTCGGCGGGAGACATCACCGCGAGACGCCGCATGCGCCAGCGCAGCTCCGCGGCGCTCATGGTGTGACAGTCCCTGCTCCCGGAGAGTCGAGCGCGACGCTCGCGGCAGCGCCTTCCCCGCGGGGCGGGACCGTGGCAGGACCGTGGCGGTGGCGGCGCAGCACCGCGAGCGCCAGGCGCTGCTCGCGCAGCGGCAGAGCGATGCCCTGTCGGGCGAGAACCTCGGTGTAGATCTCACGCAGCCGCAGGGCCACCGCGGCGGGGGCGTGGACCGCACCGCGCGCCCGGGCCGCCCGGGAGTAGCGAAGCCGGCGCTGGCTGTCGCCCAGCAGCTCGGTGACACAGGAGGCCAGCGCGGGCGAATCCCCCGCCGTGAAGAGGTGGCCGACCTCGCCCTCGACGACCAGATCGGGAATCCCGCCGACCCGGGACGCCACGACCGGTGTTCCCGCCGCGAGCGCCTGGGTGATCGCGATGGGAGCCGAATCCTCGAGGGAGGTGAGCACGAAGAGATCGGCGCGACGGTACTCCTCACGCAGCGACCGCTCGTCGATCCGACCAGTGAACACCACCCGCCCCTCGACCCCCAGCTGCCGCGCCAGGTGACGGAGGCTCTCCAGGTAGCCGGCGTTGTCGACCGCCCCGGCGATCCGCAGGTGCATTCGTTCGGGCAGCAGCGGCAGCGCCCGGATCAGTGTCGCCAGGTCCTTGCGCGGCGTAATCAGGCCGACGAAGAGCAACCGACCCGGCTCGGGATCGTCGCCGAGCTGGCACCAATCGGGATCGATCGGATTCGGCGCCCAGTGGAGCTTGGCCTCGCTGTCGCGGCGCACCGCGTCGGCCACGTGACGGCTCATGACGATCGCGTCGAGAGCGCCACCGAGCACCTCGACCTCGACCCGCCGCCACAGCGCCGCCCGGATCTTGCGGGCCACCCAGGATCCCTCGAGGAGGCGATTCTGCGCCTGCAACAACCCGTGTACCGACACCACCGCCGGCAGCCCGCTGCGCAGTGCCGCCAGCGCATGCCCTTCTTGGCTGTGAGCGTGGACGAGCTGCGGTCGAATCCGGTCGATCAGTGAACGCAGCGCAGCAACATCGACGGTGGAGGCGCGCACGCTGGCTGGAAGCGTCGCCACCTTGGCCTCGTGCACTGTCACACCCTGGTCGACGCGAATCCTGCTGCCCGCGAAGCGCGGCGATGTCGTCGCCACATGAACGTCCAGATCGTCGTGGGCGGCGAGTGCCCGGGCGGTCGCCTGCGTGACTGCCTGCACGCCTCCGCGACAGATCTCGGTCGGATAGTCGCCGGTGATGAGGATTCGCGCACGCATCAGCCGGCCGCCGAGCCCACCTCCGCCAGGCAGTCCCGCGCCCATGCGACGGTCGGGGGAATTCCGCCGTCGAGCGACGCATCGACGGCGATGCCGAGACTTGTCAGACGGGTCGCGTCGCCGCGCCAGTGCTGCGGATCGCCGGGGCGAGTCGCCCCGGTGAATCGGAAGCGCGGATTCAATCCCAGACAGCGAGCGATGGTCCGGCCAAGCTGTGCGGTGGTCACCGCACGGCCGGTCGCGACATTGTAGGTTTCGCCGGAGAGGGGAGCGGATTGGGCCACCTCGACGAATGCCCGCGCCACGTCGCCCACGTAGACCAGGTCTCGAGACTGGGTGCCGTCGCCGAGTATCTCCACCTCGCCGGGATCGGCCAGGGTTTTGCGGATCAGGTCGAACACCACCTGTTTGCGCTGCCGCGGACCGTAGACCGAGAACAGACGCAGCGATGCCGCACGGATGCCGTAGAGATTTGCGAACACGCTGAGATAGCGCTCGGCGGCGAGCTTGGACACACCGTAGGGGCTAATGGGGTCAGAAGGAGTGTCATCGCGGATCGGCATCTCGGAGGGATCGCCGTAGACCGCCGCCGAGGAGGCGAGCACGAATGGCGGAGGAGCATCGAGCTCGCGCAGGCGCAGCAGCAGCCGCAGAGGCAGCACCAGATTCGCATCGAAGTCCATCGCTGGATCTTCGACCGAGGGCGGTACATAGGCGCTGCCCGCGAGATGCAGCACTGCCGCGAATCGGCGTTCACCCAGGAGCTCCAGCACCCGGTCGCTGGCGGCGTCGTCGACGATCAGCTCCACGCCCTCGCGCTTCCCCGGATCGCTGTAGCGGGACGAGAGATCGTCCACCACCACGCAACGCTCTCCGCGAGCCAGCAACAAGTCGACGATGTGGCTGCCGATGAACCCGGCGCCTCCGAGTACCAGCCACGCATCAGGAGACGGCATGGACCCTCCCGGCGAATCGCGCGCGCCCCGGCGCGCACTCCAGATCGCGCCACAGGGCGCGTCCAATCAACCTGCGACAGATTCTCTCGTAGCGGTCGACCAGGGCCGCGGCGCTGAAATGCTGGATCACCTGGCGGCGCGCCCGCGCGCCGATCTCGGCCGCCAAGGCAGAATCGCTGGTCAACGCCCCGACCGCTTCGCGCAGGGCGCGCGGATCGTGCGCCAGGAGTCCGGCCCCACCCTCGGCGATCGCTCTTCGTGGATCCGGACCCATCGACACCACCGGAATGCCTCGCACCCACGCCTCGAGGAAGGTGTTGGCGAACCCCTCGGAACGAGAGGTACAGACCAGGAGATCGGCCTCGTCGAATATCTCGGCCATCCGCTTCGGCGCCACCTGTCCGAGTACTTCGAGATTGGGAAGCTCCTTGGCACGGTCCGCCAGCCAATTCAGCAGTCCCGGAAAGCGCGGATCGGCGCCGCCGGCGAGGCTGAAGTCGACATCGGGCAACGATGCAGCGAGATCCAGAATCAGCTCGGGGCGCTTCCAGGGACGCAGCGTTCCGGCCCACAGCGCGCGCGGCCGCTCGTTGCGAATGGCCCGGGGGCGGCGCACCCCGGTGTCTGGCTCGATGCCGTTCGACACCACGATCGAGTCGAGCCCGGTGGAGTCGCGCAGCAGTTCCGCCTGCGCCTCGGTCTGGGTCACGATCTGATCGACCTGGCGCAGCCCGCGACGATAGAGCCAGCGGTCGCGCACGTTCAGGAAGCCGCGCAGATGCCCGGTCGCCTCGCGGTCGTGAGAGAGGGCCAGCAACGAAGCCGCTCCCCGGCGGCGCGCATGGCGGGCAATCACCGACGACCAGATCGAAGCGGTGCGGGTCAAGTAGAGGTCGGCAGGGGCGTCGCGCAGAGCTTGCCGAACCGAGCGCCAGCGCGGCCAGACGAAGCGCACGATCGGCAGGCCCGCCGATGGGGAAAAGGTCGCACGCACCGCGATCGAGGACCGCCCCTCGACCCGCGCTCCCTGCCCATGATCCTCGGTCAGGAAAATGACCTGCCATCCTCTGCGGGCCAGTCCCTCGGCGATCCTGACCTCCTGGGTCTCGGCACCGCCCACGAACTGGGGTCCGGCATCGCACAGGTATGGCAATGCGTTGAGCGACAGGAAGCAGAGTCTTCCGTTCACGCGGGGCTTTCTCGGGTCTCGATTGGCGAATCCGTTCGATCGGTCCGGACTCTCTTCGCGATCGACGCGAAGCTGCAATCCACCACCGAATTCCGGATTGGCCTCCAGCAGCCGCGCGGCTGGCATCGATTGGGCGGCGGACGCGCCTGCGCTACGATCGTTCCATGGAACGCAGCATCGTCCTGCTCTCCGGGGGCCTCGATTCCGCCACCGTGCTCGGCCTGGCGCGCGCCGAGGGACTGGAGTGCTTCGGGCTGAGCTTCGACTACGGCCAGCGGCACCGGATCGAGCTCGACTTCGCCCGCCGCCAGGCCGAAGCTCTGGGGGCCGTGCGCCACCTGGTGCTCCGAGTCCCTCTGGACACGCTGGGCGGCTCCTCGCTGACCACGGACGAGCCGGTCCCGGCGGCCGACCCCGCGCGCCACGCGATCCCTTCGACCTACGTGCCGGCGCGCAACACCATCTTTCTCGCCCACGCTCTGGCCTGGGCCGAGGTGATCGGAGCGACGCGGATCGATCTCGGCATCAACGCGGTCGACTACTCCGGCTATCCCGACTGCCGGCCGGAGTTCCTGCGCGCGTTCCAGGCGATCGCCGACCTCGCCACCGCCGCGGCGGTGGAGGGGCGCTCCAGATCGGTGGTCCACGCGCCCCTGTTGCACCTGAACAAGACCGAGATCATCCGCCGGGGCCTGGCCTGCGGCGTGGACTACTCGCTGACCAGCTCCTGCTATCAACCCAGCGCCACCGGCGCGCCCTGCCGCAGCTGCGACTCCTGCGCGATCCGCGGCGCGGCCTTCGCCGAGCTGGAGCTCCGCGATCCGGCCTTCGATCGCTGAGGCCCTCTGTCCCGGTACCCTCGATTCGGGACACCCGCGCGTACCGGTTCCGCCACGGCCGCCGTGTTCAGATTCTGAACACCGCGCGCAAGCAGCCGATTCACAACCGCTTGCGCGCATAGCAGCCGCTGGCCCAATTCCTGCGTCTCGAAGCTCACCGGCTTCAACCCGTCGCGCCCTTGGCGCCGCAGGAGATTCTCATGAAATCGATGCTGCTACTCACCGCGGCCGCGCTCACCGCGGCCCCTTCGATCGCCGCCGCCGAGGACTACTCCGCGAGCTCGTTGCTCCTGTCCGAAAGCTGGCATCCCACTCGGGTCCACGTGCACCGGCATCCGCCGAGCCGCGTGGAAGGTTCCACCTACCTTCGACTCGGCTCGTTCAAGCCGGCCAGCGACAACCTGAACTCCGGCGTGGCGCTCGGTCTCGAGTTCGCCGGCGGGGCGACCGGCCGCCTCGAGTTCGGCTTTGCGGTCGACTACTACCGCAACGCCATCCACGATCCAAACTCGGTGTTCCGCGGAGAGGATCAGCTCGGCAACCCGGTCGAGATCATCGAGCAGGGCGATTCGTACGTGTCGAATCACGTCCCCCTGCTCTTCACCGGCCGCTACTTCCTCCCGGTGCTCTCGCAGACCGCGTTCAATCCCTACCTCTCCGGCGGACTGGGCTACGGCATCGTCTGGACGGTCCAGAACCGCGAGGGTGAGATCGAGCGCGATGTCTACGGCGGAGTCGCCTGGCAGGCGGGTGGCGGCGCCGGCTTCCACCTCAGCGATACCGTGAGTCTGATCGGCGAGCTGCGCTACACGCACAACGTGGTTCACAGCCGCGAGCAGATCGACGACCGGATCTACATCACGCGCCTCGACGCATCGGGTCCCTCGGCCTGGATCGGGCTGCGCTTCGGCATCTGACGCGCCTTTTCTAGCCCTCGATCGAGCCGCCTCGCTCACCGCTCCGCACCCCGCGGATCGGCGCGAGGCGGTTCTTTTCGTTCTACAGCGGCGGCAGGTTGAGCGCGAAGCAGGCTCCGCGGGCACAAGGAACCAGCGCGATCTCGCCGCCCATCGCGCGCAGCGCCCGGCGCGCCAGCGCCAGACCCAGACCCGCGCCGCCGTGCTCGCGGGTGATCCTCTCGTCCCCCTGCCTGAAATCCTCGAACACCCTTTCCCCCAGAGAATCGGGAACACCGGCGCCCTCATCGCGCAGCTCCAGCCTCACACCGCCATCCGCCGCGAGCTCCGCTCGCAGCCAGAGTGTGCCTCCCGGAGCAAACTTCAGCGCGTTGTCGAAAAGGCAGCGCAGCGCCAGGCGCAGCAGGCCGGCATCGGCCTCGAAGACCGGCGGGCAGTCGGGCGCCTTGCCCACCACCAGGCGCCCCCCCGCCGCCTCGACCGTGGGGGCGTGGTCGCGCGCCGTGGTCTCGAGCAGCTGGGTGACGCTGGTCGGGCCAGAGTCGAGCGCGACCTGGTCGCCGGCCAGGCGGGCCAGAGTGAGGATGTCTTCGATCAGACCGAGCAGCTCCTCGCCGTTGCTCCGAATCCGCTCGGCATAGCCGGCGTGCTCCCCGGCGCCCTCCTCGAGCATCTCGGCGAGGCCGATGATCGAGGTCAGGGGGGTGCGCAGCTCGTGGCTGAGACTGGCCAGGGACTCGGGGGAAGTGGGAAGCATGGAGGGGCTCGGCGTGGTCGGGTACTGGTCCTACGATCGGCGGACCTCCGCGACCGACTTGAGAACCTGTTTGCGCGTTGCGCGGACTCTTAGGGTCGGCGAAGAAGTAACTCCCCGGGTTTGCGCCCAGATGTGCCGTGGATCCGGTCGATCGGTGAGGTCCGAAACCGGAGGAATAGCAGAGCTATTTCGAGGATTTCGGGGCTCGCCGATCGGCCGGAGACGCGGTGCAGATGGGATGCAAACACGGGAGTTATTTCTTCGCCGGCCCTTAGGGCAGAGCCGTCTCGACCACCCGCGAGAGCGCGCCGCCGAGCGGATCGGCGACCAGCCCCTGGGAGTAGACCGTGGAGCCGCTCCACTCGGGCCCGGGGCAGAGGACGATCTCGCGCCAACCCTCCGCGCCCAGCGCCTCTTGCAGAACCACGCGCATGAGATCGGGGTCCAGTCCCAGCTCGCCGTAGGGGGTCTGCATCGATCCGCTCTCGGTCGCGAAAGCAATCGCCGCCGTCGCGCCGGCGAATCCGCCCAGTCCGGCCACGTAGCAGTCCGGCTCGACCGCGCTGGGGCGTGTCCAGAAGGGCGGATCGGCGCACTCGCTCTCGCGCCTCACCGGCTCCAGGCTCATCCCCTCGCCGAGCAGGTCGGCGTAGAGATCCTCCTCCAAGCCCCCCGTCTCGGCACGGAAGAGCCCGGTCACCAGGCGCTTGTGCAGGCGGATCTGGTCGGCGCCGGGCAGAGGCTCCCAGCCGGGAGGAGTGTCGGTGCACCCGGTATGTCCCATGCCCTGGACCTCGAAATAGAGGTTGCGCGGGGCCGAGTCGGCCAGCTCGAACCAGTCGTGCACGGTGTGCGGGCGCACGATCCAGTCGGCGGAGCCGGCGACCTGCGCGGCGATCCCGGTGAAGGCGCGCATGTGATCGGCACCCTCGCCCTCGGGGCCGGCCGATTGCAGCCCCACGATGGTGCGCACCCGGGGCTCGATGCCGATCAGAAGCCCGAGGGTGCCGCCGCCCATCGAATGCCCCGACGCCCCCCAGTCGCCGTCCCAGGCCATGGCGTGGAGCCATGACTGGGAGTCGCCCGACTCCCGGTCGACCCAGTGGAGGAGCGAGCGGGTGTCGCGGGCGTACTGATCCACGTCGGCGAAGAAGCCGGTCTCGGTGCCGGTCGACGCGACCAGGAAACCCCAGCTCGCCAGGTGGGTGCAGAGGTCATCGTAGTCGCGCGGCTCGCCCAGGTAGCCATGCTGGAAGGCGATCAGCGGATAGGGACCCTGACTCGGATCGGCCGGGGTGTCCCGCCCCGCGTCGAGGGCCGGGTAGTAGATGCGGGCCAGGATCGTACCCTGCCCAAAGATGTCGTCGTCGAAGCTGATGTCGCGCCAGCCGACCGGCAACACGCCCGGATCTTCGATCGCGGCGGACGCCGCGGGGGCGAGGACGAGAGCCGAGAGGAGGAGGATTGCGATTCTCATGGCGCGGAGCTCCGACTGCGGACCGGGCTGGAAGGCGAGTAAGGGACTGGTGCTTATGGACTAACTCGCTTCGCGCGTGGACGCAACCGGCGACCGATCGGGGTCGCTCGATTCTGATAGGGTCTCTCGCCATCATGAGAATCTCGCGACTCGCGCTCGTTGCGCTCAGCGCCGCCCTCCTCGGTGCCTGCGGCCGCCCGGAGGGCCCGTCGATCGTCTTGATCACCATCGACACCCTGCGCTCCGACCACCTCTCGGCCTACGGCTACCCGCTCCGGACCTCTCCCCGCATCGACGAGCTGGCCTCTCGCGGAGTGCTCTTCGAGAGCTCCTACAGCCAGACCAACAGCACCAATCCATCCCACACCACGATCCTGACCGGGCGCCACGTCAAGACCCACGGCGTGAGCGACAACACGCTGGGCTTCACCACCAAGGGGATTCCGACCCTGGCCCAACACCTGGAGAAGGCCGGCTACGCGACCGGTTGCGTGGTCAGCTCAGGGCATCTGAATCGCGGACACTCGGGATTGGGGCGTGGATTCGATCGCTTCATGGGGGTGCGCCCGCGAACCGACACGCCCGAGGGGGCGTTCCGCGACTGGACGCGTCCGGCGACGACCGCGGTGGAGCTCGCCCTGGAGTGGATTCGCGAGCAGGGCGACCATCCCTACTTCCTCTGGCTGCACCTCTTCGATCCGCACATGCCCTACGCGCCCGAGCCCGGCTATTCCGAGCACTTCGTCGACGATCTCGCCGGACGGGTGCGGACGATGCAGCGGATCTACGAGCGCGAGACGACGCCGGACGATCTCTTCCAGGCCGAGCCCGATCTCAGCGAAATGGAGCGCAAGCTCTATCGGGCGGTCTACCGGCGCGAGATCCCGATCGACGCGCTGATCTACAACGGGGTCGGATGGACCGACGCGGAGGTCGAGACCTTCCGGGCGCTCTACGATGCCGAGATCGCCCAGACCGATCGCGCGATCGGAGAGCTGCTCGACGGCCTCGGCGAGCAGGGCGCCGAGACCATCGTCGTGTTGACCGCCGACCACGGAGAGGCGTTCGGCAAGGGGGGGATCTACTTCGACCACCGAGGCATCTACGAACCATCGGTGAACGTGCCCCTGATCGTGGCCGGGGCGGGAGTGCAGGCCGGTAAGCGGGTGGCGACGCCGGTCCAGGCCATCGATCTGGCGCCGACCATTCTGGATCTGGCGGGGCTCGATGCCGCGGAAGGCCTGCCGGGCCAGAGCCTGGCGCCCGCCCTGAGGGGTCCGGCGGAGCCGCCGCCGCAGCCGATCTTCATCGAGCACGCCAACGGCTCGGCGGTGGCGCTGGTGGAAGGGGACTGGAAGCTGATCCTGTCGCTGCTGGAGCCGGCCCTCGACCCGGAGGATCGGGTCTACCGGCACCCCGGCGTGGAGCTCTACGACCTGGGCGCGGACCCGGGCGAGGCGACCAACCTGGCGGATCGGGAGGAGGCCCGGGTGGCGGAGATGAGCGACGCGCTGCTCTCGTGGATGCAGACCGAGCGCGCCGCGGCCGCCGAGGCGGAGATGACGCCCGAGGTGCGCGGACAGCTCAAGGCGCTCGGCTATATCGACTGAAACTCGATATTTCGCACCCGAAATGCCGATGGGTGGATTGAGCACGGGATGCTCTCGATCCGCCCATGTACGAACGTGCCCCCTATCTCGGTAAGTCTCTGAGCGCCTTGATCCTGGCGTGGTTGGTGGCGTGTTCCGCGGCGGACGATGCCATCCTCGATCCGGAGGGAGACCCCCTGGAGGCCGGAACCCCTCTGCCGGGGATCTTCGACGACGACACGACGCTCACCGGGGAGCTCGTGGTGCGCCGCATGCTGCAGGTGGCCCGCGGCACCACGCTCTCGGTCGCTCCGGGAACCACGATGCTCTTCCGCGACACCGAGGACAGCGTCGCCGGAATCGACGTGGCGGGGGTGCTGCTGGCCCCGGGCAGCAGCGAGCTGCCGATCCGCTTCGGAACCCTGGACACGGTCCCGCGGCCCGGCGATTGGGAAGGGATCACGGTGCACGGAGGGAGCGCGCTGCTCACCCACACCCGCATCGACCACGCGCGGATCGGGCTCAGGGTGACCGGCGGGGCGCGGGCGCGCATCGACACCTGCGTGATCGACTCGCACGCGATCAGCGCGGTGATGAGCGAGCTGGGGTGGATCGAGATCGCGCAGAGCGCCCTCTCCGCCGACCAGACCGGAGCCTGGGCCGAGGGGGGCGGCTTTCGCGTGACAGGAGGATCGATCGCGGGAGAGGACGACGCGGGGTTCCGAGGGCACGCCAGCAGCGACACGCTGGTGGGGGTGAGACTCGAGGGCGATGACGCGCTGGTGCTGGTGGGCGGCTTCGAGAGCGTGGTACGCGGCTGCACGCTGGATGGGCGGCAGCACGGTGCCCGCCTGGTGGGACGGATCGCCGACGCGGTGGTCGACTCGAATCTGGTGCTGCCGAGCATCGTCGGGATTCTGGTGATCGACGCGCGACGCACCCGGCTGGTGGGCAACTCGGTCCGCAATGCGGCGGAGGCGGGGATCGAATGCCGCGATGCCGACGTCGAGCTGCTCGGCAATTCCGCCGACAGCTGCGACATCGGCTTGTGGTTGGCCGGCGGGGATGTGAGCGCGCTCGGAAACTCGCTCGTGAGCAACCACACCGACGGAGCTCGAATCGACGCCGGAATGCCCCTGATCAGCGGCAACGTCTTCGCCGACAACGGCTCCCACGGTGGCTACGGGTTGCGCACCGAGGTCCACGGGATCGACGCCTCGGGCAACTGGTGGGGCGATCCCTCCGGTCCGGAGCAAGAAATCTACAACCCGGATGGACTGGGAGATCGGGTGACGCGACCCTTGATCGTCAGTCCCTGGCTGATCGCGCCGCCCGACTGATCTTCGGCTGCCGGCGCCGCCGAAGGGGTAGGATTCGCATCCGCCGAGCGGAGCGTGTGCGGCGGATGTGGAGAGACCGAGGCCCGATGAGCCGAGAACGCGCGGGGCGGATGAGCCATGTGGACGAGACCGGTCGCCTGCAGATGGTCGACGTGGGCGGCAAGGAGATCACCCGCCGCCGGGCGGTGGCCGAGGGGCGGATCGCGACCTCGGCGGAGGCGGTGGCGCAGGTGGTGGAGCGCCGCGCGGCCAAGGGAGACGTGCTGGCGGCGGCGCGAGTCGCGGGGATCGCGGCGGCCAAGCGCACGGCCGAGCTGATTCCGCTCTGCCACACGGTCGCGATCGACTCGGTGAAGGTCGAGATCACGGCGCCGGGAGCGGCGGCGCAGGGCGCGGCGGCGGGGCCGCTGGAGAAGGAGCTCGGCGGCGGCGGCTGGGCCGGGCCGGGCTTCCTGGTGCGGGCCGAGGCGGTCGCCACCGGCAGGACCGGCGTGGAGATGGAGGCCTTGACGGCGGTCTCGGGCGCGTTGCTCACCCTCTACGACATGTTGAAAGCGGTCGACCGGGCGATGGAGATCGGCGCGCTGCGGCTGCTCCTGAAAGAAGGCGGACGAAGCGGCAGATGGAGGCGAGATGGCTGAGTTGATCGAGCTGGAAGAGGCCCGCCGGCGCGTGGCGCGGGCGATCGAGCGGATGCCGGCGGTGGCTCTGCCGCTGGACGAAGCGCGTGGCCAGGTGCTGGCCGAGGATCTGAGCTCCGACATCTCGGTGCCGCCGGATGACTGCTCGGCGATGGACGGCTTCGCGCTGCGGGCGCACGACGCGCGGCAGCCGGGGGCGCGGCTGCGGGTGGTGCGGGAAATCATGGCGGGGCAGCTGGCAGGCGGCGAGATCGGCGCCGGCGAGGCGGTGCGCATCATGACCGGGGCGCCGTTGCCGCCGGGAGCCGACAGCGTGGTGATGGTGGAGCGCAGCTCGATCCCCGACCCCGCGACGGTCGAGATCGAGGAGCCCCCGAAGCCGGGGCAACACGTGCGGCGCGCCGGCGAGGATCTGCGCCAGGGACAGGTGGTGCTGCGCGCCGGAACCGTGCTCGGCCCCAGCGAGATCGGCCTGCTGGCGGCCGCGGGCTGCGACCCGCTGCCGGTCCACCGGCGGCCGTTGGTGGCGGTGCTGGCGACCGGCGACGAGCTGGTCGCGCCCGGCGAGCGACCGGGCCCAGGGCAGATCCGCAACTCCAACGGGCCGGCGCTGTGCGCCGCGATCCGCGAGGCGGGCGGCGTGCCGCTCGATCTCGGCATCGCCCGCGATACGCGCGCCCACACCGAGGAGCTGGTGCGCCGCGGGCTGGCCGAGGCCGACATGCTGGTGACCTCCGCCGGGGTGTCGGTGGGGGACCGCGACTACGTCGGCGAGGCGCTCGACGCGGCCGGGCTCGAGCGCAGCTTCTGGGGCGTCAAGCAGAAGCCCGGCAAGCCGCTGCTCTTCGGCGTCGCCGGCCGGCGGCCGGTCTTCGGTCTGCCCGGCTACCCGGTGTCGACCATCATCAGCTTCGAGCAGTACGTGCGGCCGGCGATTCGCACCATGCTGGGGCTGAAGGGTCACGGCCGGCGGATGATCGAGGCCCGGGCGGCGGAGGAGCTGCGCGGCGCCGCCGAGCGGACCACCTGGGTGCGCGTGGTGGCGAGCAACAATCCGCCAGGGGAGTGGACGCTGCGCTCGGCGGGAGCGCAGGCCTCGGGTGTGCTCTCGACCATGGCGCGGGCCAACGGCCTGGTCGAGCTGGCGCCGGGGCGGGTGATCGCCGCGGGCGAGAAGATCGAAGTGCGCCTGATCCGCGAGGAGTGAGTCGGCGAATCAGCCGATTCGTGTCCTCCGCTCAAGGAACTCGGCGATCTGATCGGCCCCGATCCGCTCCTGGGACATGGCGTCGCGGTCCCGCACGGTCACCGTTCCGTCGTTCATGGTGTCGGAATCGACGGTGAAGCAGAAGGGCGTGCCGGCCTCGTCCTGGCGCCAGTAGCGCTTGCCGATCGATCCGCTGTGCTCGCAGAGCACCCGGAAGCGACGGCGCAGATCCTGGTAGATCGCATCGGCCCGCTCCGGCATTCCGTCGCGCTTGACCAGCGAGAAGATGCCAGCCTTGACCGGCGCCAGCTTCGGGTGGAGCCGCATCACCACCCGGACGTTGCCGCCCTTGGCCGGCTCTTCGTCGTAGGCATCGCAGAGCACCGAGAGCAGGGTTCGGTCGCAGCCCGCCGAGGCCTCGACGACCACCGGCAGGTAGCGCTCCTTGGTCTCCTCGTCGAAGTAGGTCTGGGGCTTGCCCGAGTACTCCTGGTGCCGCGACAGATCGTAGTCCCCGCGGTTGTGGATCCCTTCGAGCTCCTTCCAGCCGAAGGGGAAGCAATACTCGATGTCGAAGGCGGCGCGGGCGTAGTGGGCCAGCTCTTCCGGTCCGTGCTCGACATAGCGCAGACGATCCGCGTCGATCCCGATCGCCCGGTAGTAGTCCATTCGATCGGCTTTCCAGGTCTCGAACCACTCCTGGTCGGTCGACGGTCGAACGAAGTACTGCATCTCCATCTGCTCGAACTCGCGGGTTCGAAAGGTGAAGTTGCGGGGATTGATCTCGTTGCGGAAAGCCTTGCCGATCTGGGCGATGCCGAAGGGGATGCGACGCCGCGCCGACTGAGCAACGTTGTGGAAGTTGACGTAGATCCCCTGCGCGGTCTCGGGGCGCAGGAAGACCTTCGACGCGCCATCCTCGACCGGCCCGACGAAGGTCTTGAACATCAGGTTGAACTCGCGCGCCTCGGTCAGGTCGCCGCCGCACTGCGCCGGGGTCTTCGAGGGCTTCTTCAGGCAGCGCGATTCGTCGAGCTGGTCGGCGCGGAAGCGCCCTTTGCAGGTGCGACAGTCGACCATCGGGTCGGCGAAGCCGCCGACGTGCCCCGATGCATCCCAGACCCGGGCGTGCATCAGAATCGATGCATCGAGTCCTTCGATATCGTCGCGGCTGCGGGTCATCCAGTTCCACCAGAAATCCTTGACGTTGCGCTTGAGCTCGGTCCCCAAGGGGCCGTAGTCGTAGCAGCCGTTGATGCCGCCGTAGATCTCGCTGGAGGGAAAGACGAAGCCGCGTCGCTTGCAGAGCGAGACGATCTTCTCCATGGTGTCGGTGGGGCTGGGGGACATTGCTCTCTGGCCGGGAACTGACTGAGGTTCGACGAGGGGCGAGAGAGCAGGCTAGCCCGCGAGTGAGAGGCGATGCAAGAAGCGCATCAGGGCTCGATCACGGCGCTCAGGCGATTGGTGACAAAGCCGGTGTTGGCGTCGGCGTCGCACTGCACCACCGCCTGGACGTAGACAGTCTGGCCAGCCAGGCAGGGGTAGTCGGGGATCGTCAGCTCTACGCTGTAGTGATTCGATTCGGTCACCACGTCCTCGATGGCCATATCGCGGCTGTTCCAGTCGACGCGCAAGAGACCGTAGCCGACGACCTCGTGCTCGGCCTCCTGGCGACCGATGACGATGCAGAATGCATGGTCTCTGAAGTCGTGGAGGACCAGCGAGACTGTCGCGCCGACGCGCACTTCGCCGACCAGCTCGAGATAGGAGGGCTGCACCTTCCAGACCATGCCGCCTTCGGGCGAGGAGATGTGCATGGTGGCGCTGTCGGTGAAAGCGATTCCGACCGGATTGTCGTCGGGACCGACCGTGAAGCTGCCCCACTCGGTCACCGCACCGCTCTCGTCCACCTCGCGGATGTGCTTGGCCGCTCCGTCGACCACGAACATGTTGTCGCCGAAAGGCCCACCGCGGGCGAAGGCCATGCCGTGCACTCCGTCCAGGTCTTCGGTGAAGGTGGTGACCTGGCCCTCTTGCCAGCGGTAGATCTGGCTCTTGTAGTCGCCGAAGTAGATCGCGTCCGGCCCGGCCAGGACTGCGTCAGTGCCGTGCGGAGTGTGGCCGATCACCTCGCCACCGCAGTCCGGAGTGACGCGAAATACGGTGCCGTTGTTGTCGCCGACATAGACCGTGCCGGTGTCGTCGATGGCGATGCTGGAGAGATTTCCGAAGCAGCCGGCGAAGTAGGAGACGTCTCCGGAAGGGAAGTCGACTTCGGAGATCTTGGTGGCCCCGGCCACCAGCACGCGGCCCGCGGCGGTCGCGGCGATGCCGTCAGGATCGGGGATCGGGTCGGACGCCACCAGAGCGCCCTCGCGATCGGCGCGGTGCACCGGGCGCGAGCTCCAGTCGCCCAGGCCGGCGGCGATGTAGAGATAACCCGCGGCGTCGGCCGACAGGGCGGTGGGGCGGTACATGCCCTCCAGGAAAAGCTCCGGATGGAATCCGCAGCGCGGGATCAGCTCGCCGGGCGCGGTGGTGCCCAGAACCCAGCAAAGGGCGGCGGCGAAGCAGCGAGCGGTCGTTCGGATATGAGCCTGGAACGGCATGGTTGTCCCCCCAGGGCCGCGCGCTGTTTGCGATGGCGGCCCCGCGTCCAATCTATCGATCGGCCGGCTCCGGCGCAAGCGGTCCAATGCTGGCGCCTGGTCCATATCGGACTATTTTGATCGAGTATAGAGATGGACCTGCGCCGCGGGGTCGACCGATCGCTCCGCGGATTCCGAGACGGAACCGCCGATGAGACTCGAACCAGTGCTGGCGAAAAACGGTTTCGGAGCGCGAATGGTGCCGGTGCCCCTGGGCCCGAGCCCGGCGCTCGGCCCCCGGAATGGCGTCCGACCGAACGCCATGGGAGAGAGGCTCGCGTCGCGGGTCGGCAACACGCCCCTGCTGCGGCTGGAATCGTTGAGCCGCGAGGTGGCGCCGGTGCAAATCCTGGCCAAGGCGGAGTGGTTCAACCCGGGCGGCTCGGTGAAGGACCGCGCTGCGCTCTCGATCATCGAGGACGCGCGGCGGCGCGGGCTGCTGGCGCGGGGAGGAACCCTGCTCGACGCCAGCTCCGGCAACACCGGCATCGCCTACGCATGGATCGGCGCGGCGCTCGGGTTGCGGGTCGAGCTGGCGATGCCGGCGAGCGCGACGCTGGAACGTAAGAAGATCTTGCGGGCGCTCGGCGTGGAGCTGATCCTGACCGACCCGGCGGAGGGCTCCGATGGGGCGATCCTGGAAGCGCGGCGGCGTCACCAGGCCGACCCGCAGCGCGCATACTATGCGGACCAGTACAGCAACCCGGCCAACTGGCGGGCCCACGAGCAGAGCACCGCGCCCGAGATCTACCGCCAGACCGCTGGAGCCGTCAGCCACTTCGTCGCCGGGCTCGGCACCAGCGGCACCTTCGTCGGCACCGGGCGGGGGCTGCGGGCGCTCGATCCGGGCATCCGCCTGATCTCGGTGCAACCCGACATGCCCCTACACGGCATCGAGGGACTCAAACACATGGAGAGCGCTATTCAGCCACCGATCTACGACCCCCACCTGGCCGACCAGAGCCGCCTGGTGACCACCGAAGATTCCTACCGGATGGTGCGGAGACTGGCGCGCGACGAGGGGATCCTGGTCGGCGTGTCGGGCGCCGCGGCGGCGGCCTGCGCGCTCGAGGTCGCGCGCGAGCTGCGCGAGGGTGTGGTGGTGACGGTCTTCCCCGATAGTGGGGAACGTTATCTGAGCGAGCCCTTCTGGGAGGAAGAGTCGTGATTCGCCTGCCCGAGCGCCTGCGCGACGAGATCCGCCACCATGGCGAGCGGGCCTTTCCGCACGAATGCTGTGGCTTCCTGGTGGGTGAGGCCGAGGGTGAGGTGCGTACGATTCTAGAGGTCTGGCCCGCGACCAACGGCAGGGAGGACTCGCCGCGGAATCGTTATGTGGTCCCGCCACAGGAAATCGTGCGGGCCGAGATCGAATGCCGCAAGCGCGGCCTCGCGGTGGTCGGCTACTACCATTCCCACCCCGACGCGCCCGCGGAACCGTCGCAATTCGATCGCCAGCACGCGTGGCCGGGATACAGCTACGTGATCGTGTCGGTGCGCGCCGGCGAGACCGCGGAGCTGTGCTGCTGGACGATCGCCGACCCGGAAGGCCCTTTCGTGGCCGAGGAGATCTCCACCGGTCCAAAGCAGACTGTGAAGTCGGCGGCTCGGTAGCTCCGAAGAGAGAGAAAAAGCGATGCAAACCGAAATTTTGATTCCAACCCCCTTGCGTCGCTTCGCCGGCGACCGGGGGTCGGTAGAGGTCGACGCGAGCACGGTCGGCGAGGCATTCGAGAAACTGGTGCAGGCGCACCCGGCGCTGCGTAATCACCTCTTCGGAGACCGTGGACAATTGCGCAGCTACGTGAATGTGTTCATCGGCGACGAGGAGATCCGCCATCTCGACGGGGATCGAACGCCGCTCAAGGAGGGCACGCCGGTGACCATCGTGCCGGCGATCGCCGGGGGCGCGCCGGTGCAACTCGAGCGCTCGGAGATCGCTCGCTACAGTCGCCACCTGATCTTGCCCGAGGTGGGGATGGAGGGGCAGCGACGGCTGAAAGGGGCGAGCGTGCTGCTGATCGGGACGGGGGGACTGGGATCGCCCTTGGCGATGTACCTGGCGGCCGCCGGCGTGGGTCGCATCGGCCTGGTCGACTTCGACGTGGTGGACCATTCCAACCTGCAGCGCCAGGTGATCCATGGCACCAAGGACGTGGGGCACCCCAAGCTGGCGTCGGCACGCGCCCGGATCCTGGACATCAACCCCGGAGCACGCGTCGATCTCTACGAGACGCGACTGGCATCGGACAACGCCGAGCGGATCATCGAGCCGTACGATCTGGTGATCGATGGCACCGACAATTTTCCTACCCGTTACCTGGTGAACGACGTTTGCGTGCTGCAAGACAAGCCGAACGTCTACGGCAGCATCTTCCGCTTCGAAGGGCAAGCGTCGGTTTTCTGGGCCAAAGAGGGGCCCTGCTATCGCTGTCTCTACCCGGATCCGCCGCCGCCCGGACTGGTGCCGAGCTGTGCCGAAGGAGGGGTGCTCGGCGTGCTGCCGGGGATCATCGGCACGATCCAGGCCACCGAGGGGATCAAGCTCTTGCTGGGTCGCGGCGAGCCTCTGATCGGGCGCTTGCTGCTCTTCGACGCCCTGGCGATGCGTTTTCGCGAGCTGAAGCTGCGCAAGGATCCGGGCTGTCCGATCTGTGGGGACCGTCCGACCATCCACGCGCCGATCGACTACGAAGCGTTCTGCGGTCTGGAGGCGCCCGCGCTGCACCCCGAGGAGTGGGACGTGAGCCCGCGCGAGCTGAAGGCGCGGCTGGAGCGCGGCGACCGCCTGGTGCTGCTCGACGTCCGCTCGCCCCAGGAGTGGGAGATCTGTCGGCTGCCGGAGGCGCGGCTGCTGCCGGCGGACGATCTGCCCGGGCGCGTGCAGGAGCTCGACTCCGGCGACGAGATCGTCGTCTACTGCAAGGCGGGCATTCGCAGCGCACAGGCCGTGCGCTTCCTGAAAGACGCCGGATTCGCCCGCCCGCGCAACCTGCAGGGAGGGATCCTGGCCTGGGCCGACCAGGTCGACGGAAACGTGCCGAAGTACTGAGGAGGAAAGGGGCTCCGTGGAGGACGAAGGAGGCCGGGAGGGCGACGCGTTGCGCGTGGTGCTCGCCTATCACGAGCGCAGCAAGCACCATCCCTCGCGCTACGCGCGATCGCTGGGCTTCATGGACTGGGCCAATCAGCCCGACCCCTTCCGCCGTTTCGAAGGCGCCCGGTTGGTGGCGCTGGCGCAGGGGCGCGATGATGATGGCCCGGGATACGACTCGCTCTTGGCGGCGGAGCGGAGGGTAGAGCCGGCGAGCCTGGATGCCGATTCGATCGCCCGGCTCTTCTTCGACAGCCTGGCGCTATCGGCCTGGAAGGCGGCGGGCGGCACGCGCTGGGCGTTGCGCGTCAACCCGTCCAGCGGCAATCTGCACCCGACCGAGGGCTACCTGCTCTGCGGGCCGATCGAGGGCTTGTGCGAGCTGCCGGGCTTGTGGCACTACGCGCCTGAGCGGCACGGGCTCGAGCTTCGTCGCGAGCTCTCCGCCGATGCCTGGCGCGCGCTCCGCGCGGAATCGCCCTACGACCTCTTCGTCGCCCTCACCAGCATCCACTGGCGCGAGGCCTGGAAGTACGGCGAGCGCGCGTATCGCTACTGCCAGCACGACGCGGGGCATGCGATCGGCGCCCTGGCACTCGGCTGCGCGATCCTCGGGTGGCGCTGTGAATTGGTCGAATCGTGCAGCGACCCGGGGACAACACCGGCCGGCGCCGAGCCGGCGCGCCGGATCGTCCGCCGGCGGCGCAGCGCGGTGCGGATGGACGGCAGGACCGCGCTCGGGCGACGCGCCTTCTACGGCATGCTCTCGCGCCTGATGCCTCTCGAGAGGCATCCGCTGTGGAGCGCCTGGCCCTGGCCCGCCTGTATCGACCTGGCGCTCTTCGTGCACCGGGTGAAAGGGTTGCCGAGCGGCCTCTACTGGTTGCAGCGCGGCGCACGCCCTCTCGACGAAATGGCGGCGGAGATGCGCTCGAGCTTCGCCTGGACCCGGCCCGAGGATTGCCCGGATGATCTGCCGCTGCGCCTGCTCGAAGCGGGCGACGTACGCACCCTGGCCGCACAGATTCCCTGCCAGCAGACGATCGCCGGCGACGGTGTGTTCGCCGCCGCGATGATCGCCGATTTCGCGGGCTCGCTCGAGTCGCGCGGCGCCTGGTTCTATCGCCGACTCTTCTGGGAGACCGGGATGCTGGGGCAGCTGCTCTATCTCGAGGCCGAGGCCGCGGGCATCCGCGGCACCGGAATCGGCTGCTTCTTCGACGACGCGATGCACGAGAGCCTTGGGCTGCGGGGCAACGATCGACAGTCCCTCTACCACTTCACGGTCGGTGGGCCGATCGAGGACGAGAGGATTCAGACTCTGGCGGCGTATGGGCACCTGGAAGATCGTGGGCGCTAATGCTGCTTCGTCGGAAGCGGCGGGTTGCCGCGGATCGGGCTGTCGGGCAGGCGTGGATTCCGGCTTTCGCCGGAATGACGGAAAAGGGGGAACCGGAATGACGAGGGATCACTTCATCAGCAGGACTTTCCTCGTGTCGAGCGTCGCGCCGGCGACGAGGCGGATTGAGTAGGTCCCGAAGGCGACATGATTCCAGAGGGGGGCGCGCCCCGGGCTGTAGTAGTAGAGGGAGCGAAGGGAGGTTTCGGGGTCGCGGGCGAGCGCGAGGAATTGATCGTTCGCGTCGGCGGGAGCGCCCACGGCGATGGTCTCGGAAGGGGGCTCGGGCGAGCCCGCTCCGCCGAGCCAGCGCTCGAAGGGAGAGATGCTCTCGTGCCCGCCGTGGCAGAAGAGGCCACGGAGACCCGACACGAAGGTCCGCGATGCACTGCGCCAATCGGCGAAGATGCAGCCTATCCAGACCGATTCGCCCCCCCCGCCTCACAACCGCTGAACCAGATCGAGTCGAACGCGGTCCAAGCGCCGCCGGGCTCCGCGGGGCGGAGGTGAAGCTCGAGCTCGTTCCGGCCGTTGTTGTGGACGACCAGGGGTCGAGTCGGGTCGCTCGGTGAAGGGAAGATGCCTTCGGCATTATCGCCGTAATTCCCGAAGTACCAGGCGGGCCGGGTCCACGCCCAGGTGGCGCCGAAATCCTCGCTCCAGCCAACGCCTCGGTCCCGGTCCGCGACGACGATCCAACCGCTGGCCAGCCATGCCGCGGCACAAGGTTGGAAAGGACCAATCCCCCCCACTCAGAGCTTCCCAACTGTCGCCAGCATCGACGCTGAAGAAGAGGCCGGACCATTTCAGCGCCAGCAGGTTTTCCGGTGCTCCCGGGCGCACTCCGACGTGGAGGATATGCTGCCCCTCGATCCCATCCGATGAGAGGCTCCAAGTGTCGTCACCGGCGGTATCGGCGCGGAAGATGCCGTGTCTCGACGAGGCCAGTACGGTGCCGCCGCCCGCGAGGGTGGTCAGCGCGGGGTTGCCCAGGAGACCCCCGGGTCGGGGAATCGCTCGCCAGGCGCGATCGGTGTCGCGGCGGTAGAGGGCTCCCCAGGATTCGGCGACGTAGAGGCGTCCGGTCGCGGCGTCGAAGCTCAGATCGGAGTAGGCGGCGAGTGACAGATCGCTGCGCCAGGTGTTGCCACCGTCCTCGACTTGGGTCGCGATCTCGGTGAAGGTCTCGCCGGCATCGGTGGAGCGCAGCAGGGTGCCGTCGCAAAGACCGACGAAGAGGCGTCCGCCCACCAGGACGATGTCGGGGTCGTGCGGTGAGCTCGCCAGCGCTCCGGGGCCGTCGCCGCCGCCGGGGCCGAGGGATTCCCAGGCCGGCAGGGTCGCGAGGGCGGTGGATGCGAACGATGCCAGGAGGCTGAGGGAGAGGAGGCGCTCTGGTGTAGCCATCGCCAGATCCCGTTTCGGTGCACTCCGGTGGACGCGGGGACTTGCTGCTGTTCATGGTAGCGCCTCGACGGGAGCGCTTCAGGCGTTCGGTGCGCAACCGACGATTCGAGCCCATTATGGGGATCATTGCGGGCCTCTGGCCGCAAGCGCCTCCCCCCCGCTTCCGGTGACGGGCTGGGGTGTGGCGGCTTCTTGTTCGAAATCGCGCCCCGCGAGACGCGGGAGGAAGCAGAGGCATGAGAGCTAGATGGCACCGCCCCCTGATCGGGGGGGGCCTGGCGGTAGTGTTGGTCGCGGGGGGCAGTGGATCCCTCGACTGGGTTCGCGGGCGGCAAGACGCCCCGGTCTTCGCCCGCATCGACCGCATGGAAGAGAGCTACCTCCAGCTCGCGAAAACGCTGAAGACGACGCTCGACCGCAGCGCGCAGAACCTGCGTTTGCCGGATTTCGCGAGCCGATCGCTCTTTGCCGAGCGGGTCGAGGTGCGCGACCTGGGGGCTGTGTCGGAGCCGGTCGCGCTGGGCGCGGAGGGGATCCGGCAACGCGGCTGGGAGGGCGAGAGCGGCTCGCGACGGGTCGCGATCGAGGATCTCTCGCTCTGGGAATCGCTCTGGAGGGAGATCGACTACCTTGAACGGGCCAAGTTCTACATCCACATGGGCGGCTTCGCCGACGACTCGGAGCTGCGCTACCAGGCCGGGGTCGGCTTCGAGGGTCTGGCCTGGCTCTGGGAGCGGCGCTGGGCGCAGCTGCGGGGGCGGATCGATGTGATGCTGGAGCGCGACTCGCGCGCGGCGCGGGATTGGCGCATCACGCGCTGGGAGAGCCGCGAGCTGGAGTCGGTGGAGCACGGCAGCTTGCTCTTCAGCGAAGTGCTGGACAGGGCGCTGCCGGAGGCGGAGCAGCGGCGGCGGGCGCGGCGTTCTCTGCACCAAGAGCTGGTGCTCGATTTCTTTCGCGAACCCGACTTCGAGGCGCCCAACGAGTTCTTCACCTTGCAGGCCTTCGATCGCCATCCGGGGCTGGCGGTCAACGACTTCGACGGCGATGGTGACGACGATCTTTACGCGGTCACGCGCTGGGGCAGGGCGCAGCTCTTTCGGCAGCAAGACGACGGTCGCTTCCACGAGGCGGCGGGCGAGGCCGGCATCGACCTGGAGGGGCATGCGTCGAGCGCGATCTTCGCCGACTTCGACAATGACGGCGATGCCGATCTTTTCGTCGGGCGGACGCTGGAGCCGAGTCGCTACTTCGTCAACGAGGGGGGGGTGTTCGAGGACCGCAGCGCGGATCTGCCGGAGGGAGCGCTGCCTTTCCTGGTGTCGTCGGTCAACGCGGTCGACTACGACGGAGACGGTCTGCTCGATGTCTACTTCTCGACCTACGCCGCAGCCATGGCCCACCGCCGCTACTGGACACACCATTACCACGGCGGCGACGACCAGATCCTGCCGGAGTTTCTTTCGCGGGCCGAAAATCTGGAGCTGAGCCGGCGTTTCGCCGGTGAGTGGCACGACTATCAGAACCGCGTCGGACCGCCGAACGTGCTGCTGCACAACCGGGGGCGGCGGCGTTTCGAGCGGGTTCGAGTCCCCGCGTTGGAGATCTGGCGCAACAGCTACCAGACCACCTGGGCCGACTTCGACGGCGACGGCGACGCCGACTGTTATGTGGCCAACGATTTCGCCAAGAACCACATGCTGCGCAACGAAGGCGAGGGCGTCTTCGTCGACGTCACCGAGCCGACCGGCACCGCCGACATCGGTTTCGGGATGGGCGCCGCCTGGGGCGACTACGACAACGATGGAGACGACGATCTGTACGTCACCAACATGTTCAGCAAGGCGGGACAGCGCATCGTCTCGCATCTTCCCGAGATCGACCCCAGCTTCGCCAACATGGCCCGCGGCAACACTCTGTTTCGCAACGATTCGGATCGTTTCAAGGCGGTCTCGGGGCTGGCGCCGCCGGCGCTGACGGTGGAGCGAGCCGGCTGGGCCTGGGGGGGGCAATTCTTCGATGCCGACAACGATGGCTGTCTCGACCTCTACTCGCTCTCCGGCTTCTACACCGCGCCCGACGAGGTGGCGATCCCGGTCGATACCTGAAGCCATTTCTGGCGCACGGTCGTGCGCAGCGATCGCAAGGGGCTGAAGGGCGACCCGGCCGCGCGCGACCAGGGGTTCCGGTCGGCCGAAAACCGCAGGCTCGGCGGCGCGCGGGCGCCGACCGACGTGCGCATCAACGACGACGGCTCGTCGATGAGCGGCGGCGAGCGCAATCACTTCTTCCTGAGCCTGGGCTGCGGGGAGCAGTTCGCGGACATCTCCGCGATCTCAGGGCTCGACAGCGCGGCCGACGGCAGGGCCTTTGCCTGCTGGGATTTCGATCGCGACGGTTGGACCGACATCGCCCTGGTGAACGCCAACGCACCGCAGCTCGGCATCTACCGCAACAACATGGGCGATCTGGAGAGGGCGCGCGGAGGATCGAAAGGCAGCATCGCGCTGCGCTTCGCCGGCGGCAACCGCCGGGCGCTGCCCTCCGGCGAGTGGAGCAACGCCGACGGCTACGGCGCGCGGGTGGTGGCGACTCTGAGCGGGCGCAGACTGACGCGCGAGCAGCGGGCGGGAGAGGGGCTGGCGGCGCAGAACAGCGCCACGATGGTGATCGGCATCGGCGCGGAGGAGAGGGTCGAGCGACTCGAGGTGCTCTGGCCCTCGGGCATCCGGCGCTCGATCGAAGCGGTGCCGGTGGGATCGCTGGTGGACGCCTACGAGGATCCGACGCAGTCTCCTACCGGAGAGGCGTTCGTGGTCTCGGAGTACGGAGCGGACCGATGACACAGTTTCTGCTGACCTGGGCCCTGGTGCTGGTGCAGGCCGCCCCGCGACCCGCGGACGCGGCGCCGCCCTGGGTGGCCGAGGCGCGCGAGATCGACCTGGAGAGCGTGCGGCTGCGGCCGGCGGGAACGCGGGAGAGCGAAGCGGCGCTGCTCAGCTTCACGACCTTTGCGACCTGGTGCTCGGCCTGCAAGCGCGAGCTGCCGCAGTTCGACGCACTGCGAGCTCGATTCGGGGCGCGGGAGCTGCGCCTCTTCGGGGTCGCCATCGACGAGAAGGACACGCCGGCGAAGCTGGATGCCTACCGGCGGGAGCATCGTCCCGGCTACGAGCTACTGGGGGAGCTTCCCGCCGCAGAGCGGATTCTGCTGCGGCAGGTGATCATCAAGGAGCTGGGGGTGGACGGTCTGCCCGCGACTGTCGTCACCCGCGGGGACGGAAGGGTGGTGCACGTGCAGAGCGGAGTGCCGACGCTCTCCCAGGTGCGACGGCTGCTGGTCGCCGAGGGTGGAAGATGAGCCTCTTCGCACGGGATTCGGATCGGGGCGGCCGGAGCGAGGCGGGTGCGGCGGCGGGCCGGCGGGCGGCGCGCAGCGGGTTCCTGCTTCTCGCCGCCGTGCCGCTGGCGATGCTCTCGGCGGCGTGGCTCGCCCGCCGGCCGATCGCCATGAGCGCGCGGCTGGAGCAGATCGCCGAAGATCTCGATCCGGTGCGCTACAGGTCGGCGCGGCTGGAGCGCAAGGCAGCCGCGGAGGCGGAGTCGGCGCGCTGGAGCTGGCGCCACGGCAAGGCCTTGCTCGACGAGGGGCGCAACGAGGAATCGGTCGAAGCGCTCGCCCGGGCGCTGCGACTGGCCCAGGACCAGTCGGCGGAGGCGTCGTTGCTGCGGGAGCTTCGCGGCTCGCTGGCGACGGCCTGGTTGCGGCTGGGCGAGCAGCAAAACTGCATCGAGCGCCACAATGCCGATGCCTGTCTGCTGCCGATTCGCTCCGCGGCGGTCCACGCCCTGCCGCGCGGTTCGCGGCGGGCGATCGAGGAGCTGGAGCATCTGCTCGAGTCGGATCCCGACGATCTCGCCAGCCGCTGGCTGCTCAACATCGCTCACATGACCCTGGGCCGCTACCCGCGGGGCGTGCCGGAGCGCTGGCTGATTCCGGAAAATGTGTTCGCATCGGAGGAGTCGTTCCCGCGCTTCCGCGACGTGGCGGAGCAGGCCGGCGTGGCGGCCTTCAATCTGGCCGGCGGAAGTGTCGCCGACGATTTCGACGGCGACGGGTTGATCGATATCGTGACCTCGGGCATGGATCCGCGCGATCAATTGCGCTTCTTCCGCAACGAGGGCGACGGCACTTTCGCCGATCGGACCGAGGCGGCCGGACTGCTGGGCGAATGGGGCGGCCTGAACCTGATCCACGCCGACTACGACAACGACGGCGACCGTGATCTGCTGGTGCTGCGCGGCGGCTGGATGAGCCTGCTGGTGGGGGCGGGACGCAGCGGACACCCCAACTCGCTGCTGCGCAACGAGGGCGACGGCACCTTCACGAACGTCACCCAGAGCGCCGGATTGCTCTCCTTCCACCCGACCCAGACCGCCGCCTGGGGGGACTACGACAACGACGGATGGCTGGACCTGGTGGTCGGCAACGAGTCGACGGCGGAAGACCCCCATCCTCCGGAGCTCTTCCACAACCAGGGAGACGGCAGCTTCGTCGAGGTCGCCGCCCGGGTCGGCCTGGGCCCGATGGGATTCGTCAAGGCGGTGGCCTGGGGGGACTACGACAACGACGACCGCCTCGATCTCTATGTGTCGCGGCATGGCGCGAGCAACCTGCTCTTCCACAACGAGTGGCGGCCGGAGGGCGGGGTGGGCTTCGTCGATCGAACCCGGGAGGCCGGCGTCGCGGAGCCTCATTGGAGCTTTCCGGCCTGGTTCTGGGACTACGACAACGACGGCTGGCTCGACCTCTTCGTGGCGGGCTACACCGATCCGGTCGATCCTCCGATCGAGGACGCCGCCAACGACTACCTCGGGCGGCCGCTGGTGGGCTCCGACCATCCGCGCCTCTATCACAACCGAGGAGACGGCAGCTTCGAGGAGCGCAGCGCCGAAGCCGGACTCGACCGCACGGTCTTCGTCATGGGAGCCAACTACGGCGACCTCGACAACGACGGCTTCCTCGATCTCTACCTGGGGACGGGCGCGCCCAGCTACCGCGCGCTGCTGCCGAATCGGATGTTCCGCTCGTTGGCGGGGATGCGCTTCGCGGATGTCACCACGGCGGGAGGATTCGGGCACGCTCAGAAGGGGCACGGGGTGTCGTTCGCCGATTTCGACAACGACGGGGACCAGGACCTCTATCACCAGCTCGGGGGCTTCTATCCCGGGGACGCGTTCCAGAACGCGCTCTTCGAGAACCCCGGCGGCGCCAATGCCTGGCTCGGCCTGGAGCTGGTGGGCGTCGACTCGAATCGGGATGGCCTGGGGGCGAGGCTGCGGGTGGTGGTGCGGACCGCGGAGGGGAGGCGCGCGATTCGCGCGCTGGTGAGCAGCGGCGGCAGCTTCGGGGGATCACCCTTCCGGGTCGAGCTGGGACTGGGGCGGGCCGAGGCCGTAGAGGTGCTGGAGGTGCACTGGCCGGCGACGGGCAAGACCCAGCGCGTCAACGACTTGGCCCCGAATCGCCGGTACCGGATCCGCGAGGGCGAGAGCCGCGCCACGGCGATCGGATTGGAGCGATTCCGGCTCGGCGGAGAGGCCGCGACGCGAGGGCCGGAAGGTGGTGTTATGCTTGGGTGACGAGGAGGTGCTTTCGGGACTCCTCATGACCGATTCGGGCCTTCATCGAACACCACCGGCCAATCCACCCAAGAGCCTATTGCACCAAGGCCTCCAACCCCCGGGGGGGGAAATCCATGACCAAAGCACTCCTCGGCGCAGCCGCCGTCGCGCTGCTCGCGCTGCCCGTCCACGCCCTTGCCGCCAACCACTCCCACGACGCCGCCCGCCAGGGCGAGGCGGTCCAGGAGATGCTCGACGCCAACGGCGTGGTAGACACCGATGCCTACTACGAATACCAGCTGAAGAGCCTCGACGAGCTCTGGGACGTGCTCGACGTCTACGCCAGCACTCCCGGCGAAGAGGCCTACCTGAGCTTCACGATTCACTGGACCAACGCCTCGATCGATTGGTGCATGTGGCTGGTGCTCGATACCGTGACCTGGGTGGTCTACGACGGCAACATCAACGGCACCATCTGCTGCAGCGGCAACTGGATCATCGACAGCGTGACCCCGCAAGGCGGCCGTTGCTACCAGCTGCTGGCGCACCAGACCGCCTGCTCGGGCTCTTGCGCCGACGACATTTGCATGGACGGGTGCAAAGATTCACCCGGCTTCATCAATGACGCCACCTACGGCTGGTGGGGCAGCTGCACCGACTTCATCGCCGACGGTGCCATCAACGCCTGCGAGTACGGCGTGACCACGCTCCACAGCTACGACGATATCAGTGGTGTGGTCGGGTCTCAGTATTCCGGTGTCACCTACTCGGCCGGCTGGCAGACCTGGGATTCGCGAGGAAACACCTACTATGACCCCTTCAGCGATCCCAACGTGATCTACACCCACGAGGCGACCAATTCCGTCGTGTGGGAGCACAAAATCAACAACCTGGATTTCTACGCCTCGACCTACGGTGAGGGCGGAGACACTTTCTACTACACCGTGTATGACAAGGACGACGTCCAGCTCGCCCAGACGACCTTGGGGCACGGCAACAACCAGCTCGTGACCTTCAGCGCAACTGGGATCAAGAAGATGGTCGTGACCGGCACCGGCAGCTGGACGACGCACCACACGATCGACCACCTCTCCTGGGTGAAGTAGTAGGGCGCGCGGCGCGGGCCATACGTTCGGGCCGGGCGCTCCCGCGCCCGTTGGTGGCGCTCGGGGTCTGGTTGATGGTCGGGGCGGCGCCCGGCGCACCGCGGGCCGCCGCCGAGTCGGAGGAGCTCTACGATCCGGTGCCCCCGCCGAGCGCGGCCTATCTGCGGGTGGTGCACGCCCGCCCCGCGGGCGCCGCGCTCGAGCCCGAGATCGAGGGCCGCGCTCTCGGCCCGGTCTGCTATCCCGGCGCGACCCCCTTCGTGGTGGTGGAACGGGGGCGGCGCGTGCTGCGGCTGGGCTCGGGCGGAGGGCGCGAGCTGGATCTCGAGGCCGGGCACTCGTACACGGTCGCGTTGCTGGGGGAGGCCCACGGCGACTCGCTGCTGGTCCTGGACGACACCATCGCGGCGAATCGCGCCCGCGCCACCCTGGTGCTCTACAACCTCTCCGGGCTGAGCGCGGTGCATCTGGCCACGGCGGACCGCTCGGTAGAGGTGCTCTCGGATGCGGGGCGGGGAGCGCGCGCCCACCGCCGGGTCAACGCGCTGCGTGCGGATTTCGCGGTCTTTTCGGAGGAGGGAGCGATGGTGGCGCGCTTCGACGATATGGCTCTGGAACGCGGCGCGGTCTACAGTGCGATCGTCACCGGCCCGGCGAACGCGGCGCGGGCGATCTGGGTCGCGAGCGAAGTCGTGATGCGGTAGTTCTACTTTGGTAGATTGGTGTTGGATCGGACTGGATTCCGGCTTTCGCCGGAATGACGGGGAAGGAGGCGTCGACGGGTGGATCGATGGCTGCGTCTGCTTGCGGATGGAGCACACGGCTCCGCCGAACGCGCCGCCCACCTCTCGACGATCAGCCCCCTATTCGTCATTCCGGCGAAAGCCGGAATCCACGCCTGCACGACGGCCTCGAGCCGCGGGCGCCCGCCCAATTCTCGCAAAGTAGAATTTGGGGTTGCGCAAGGATAATTTGCTATTTTGGCATCCCATCCGCACCGCATCTGGGCGCCAAGATAGCGAACTACTCTTGCGCGAACCCTGAGCCCCGGCCACCCAATGGTCTTCTCCTCCAACATCTTCCTCTTCGGGTTCCTGCCGCTCTTTCTCGGCCTCTACTTCCTGCTTCCTTTTCGGCGCCGCTCGGCCCTGATCCTGGTCGCCAGCTACATCTTCTACGGCTGGTGGGACTATCGCTTCGTGGCGCTGATGTTCGCCTCCACCCTGCTCGACTACCACTGCGGGCGGAGCATCGAGGCATCGGACGATGCGTGCGTGCGCAAGCGCTGGCTGCGTGTCTCGGTGGTTGCCAACCTGTCGGTGCTCGGCTTCTTCAAGTACTACGACTTCTTCGCCCTCAACCTCGCCGCTTCGGCCGCCGCCTTCGGTCTCGAGCTGCCCCTGCCGCTTCTCGATATGGTGCTGCCGATCGGCATCTCCTTCTACACCCTGCAGTCGATGGGCTACTCGATCGACATCTACCGCGGCCACGCCCGACCGGCCGGCAACTTCCTCGACTTCGCCGCCTTCGTCGCCTTCTTCCCCCAATTGGTCGCCGGACCGATCCTGCGCCACACCGACCTGGCGCCGCAGTTTCGCCAGCGCACCCATTCCTTCGACTCCTTCTCAGCCGGAGCCGCGCGCTTCATGACCGGCTTCGCCAAGAAGGTGCTGCTGGCCGACGCGCTGCTGCCGCTCTCGGAGCTGATGTTCGCGCAGAGCGCCCCCAGCTTCTGCGACGCCTGGATCGGCAACTTCGCCGCCAGCGCGCGGATCTACATCGACTTCGCCGCCTACAGCGACATCGCCATCGGCCTCGGCATGATGCTGGGCTTTCGGATTCCCGAGAACTTCCGTTTCCCCTATCTGGCCAGGAGCATGAGCGAGCTCTGGCAACGCTGGCATATCAGCCTCACCGGCTGGCTGATCGACTATCTCTACATCCCCCTGGGCGGCAGCCGGCGCGGGGTGGGGCGCACCGTCGCCAATATCGTCTTTACCTTTCTGATCTGCGGGCTGTGGCACGGGGCGAGCTGGACCTTCGTGATCTGGGGTGGGCTGCACGGCGCGTTGCTCTGCGGGGAGCGCTGGCTGCGCGCTCGCGGGGTGCGCGATCGCCTGCCCGAGATGTTGAAGCCGCTGCGCACGCTCTTCATCTGGATCGTCATCGGGGTGTTCTTTCGGGCACCGGATCTGGAGATCGCGACAGGATTCTACCGGGGCATGATCGGACTTCACGGATTCGCCCTGAGCGATGCGCTGGCCTGGCAGGTCACCGGCCTGCAGTTGACCACACTCTGCGCCGCTTACCTGATGATCTTCGTCGAGCCCTTCTGGAGATCCCACCTGAGGCCGAGGCTGGTCGGGTCGGCGTGGCTGCCGGCCGGTGCGGCCTTCGCGGTGTTCCTGCTGGCGGTCGTTCGGCTCGCGGCGCGCGGCTACGAGCCCTTCCTCTACTACCAGTTCTGAAACGATGAAAGACGCCGAAGCCCGATCCGACTCGCGCGCGCGATCGTCCCTTCCGGGAATCGCCCTGGCGGCCTTTCTGGTCGCCGGCGGGGTGACGGCGCTGTGGGCGGCGCCCGCTTTGCGCTGGCCGCGCGGAGTGACGCTGGCCGACTTCCGCTGGACGGCACGGGTCGAGGAGGCCTTCGACGCCGCGCTGCCCTTCCGGGAGCTGGCGGTCGAGCTCTCGGCGGCTCTCGATTTCGCCCTCTTTGGGCAAGGGGCGCCGGGAGTGGTGCTGGGCGAGGGGGATTGGTTGTTCAGCGCCGAGGAGCTCGCGACCTACCCGGCGGAGGAGGAGGCGGCGGCGCGCAAGCTCGACCTGGTGGCGCGGGTCGGCGAGCTCTTCGCGGAGCAGGGCGCGGGGCTGGTGGTCGCGCTGGTGCCCTCCAAGGCGAGGATCTACGACGATTTCCTGGGGCGGCACCGCTTGCCGCGCAGGGTGCGTAATCGCTACCGGGACTATCGATCGCGGCTGATGGATCGCGGGGTGGAAGTGCCGGATCTTGCGACGCGGATGCGCGACGCGCGCGCCGGCGGCGAGCTCTTCATGCGCGACGACAGCCACTGGAGCCCGCGCGGAGCCGAGCTGGTGGCGCGGGTGCTGGCCGCGACACTCGACGAGGGGACGACCGGCGCCTGGCGCGGCGGCTCCTTCGTGACCGAGGTGGGAGAGCCGCGTCCGCACCCGGGAGATCTGACGCGCTTCCTCCCGCTGGGGCGCTTCGCCGGCGCGCTGCGCCCGGCGGCCGAGCCCCTGCGCCCGCGCCGCACCACCCCGGCTCCGGGAAGTCCCCAGCCCGGGCTGCTCGATCCGCCCGCGATCCCGGCGGCGCTGGTCGGCACCAGCTACAGCGCCGAGCCGCGGTGGGACTTCCCGGGCGCCCTGCGGCGGGCGCTCGGCGCCGACCTGGTGGTGGCGGCGAGGCAGCGAGAGGGTCCCTTCGCCGCGATGCTCGACTACCTGGACGACCAGGCCTTGCTGGAGACGCCGCCACGCCTGGTGGTCTGGGAGATGCCGGAGCGGGCGCTGCCGGCGCCCGATGGGTGGGCGGAGCGGCTGACCGAGCGCCTCGACGCGCTGCGGCGCCGCCGCGCGGGGTTGTCGGAGCTCTGCCCCGAGCTCGGCGACCCGGCCCACTACCAGCGGCCGCAGCTTTCGGCGCTGGCGGCGGGCGAGCCGGGCTGGCTCTTCCGGGGGCGCGATTTCTGGCAGGGATTCGATCCGGACGCCCCCTTCTTGCCCTATCTCGACCGCCTGGTGCGAGCCTTCGGCGAGCAGGGCATCACGCTGCTCAGCGCGGTGCTGCCGCCGCGCGCCATGGTCCACCACGAGGCCGCGGGGGCGGCGGCGCCCCCCGACTACTCCGCGGCGCGGGCCTTCGAGCGCTATCGGGCTTTTCTCGATCGGCTGGGCGCGGCGGGCGCGCGGGCGCCGGAGGTGAAGGAGCTGGCCGGATCGGAGAGCGGGACCGGCGAGCCCTTCTACTTCCGCCGCGACCGCCACATGACGCCCACCGGCGGCCGGCGCCTGGCCCGAGCCGTCGCCGCGGCGCTGCGCTCCGATCCGATCTACGGCGAGCTGGAACAGGTCGCGTTCGTCTGCGAGGCGCTCGGCGACACCCTCAACGATGGCGGCATGCTGGCGGCGCTGCGGCGGATCTGCGGTGTCGAGCTGCCCGGCGAGCGTTTCACCCTCTACGACTGCCGCCGCGAAGAACCGCTTGGTCCCGAGTCGTTGCTCGACCTGGCGCCGCCCGAGGTGGTGCTGCTTGGCAGCAGCAACAGCAACCGCTGGAAGCGCGACGCGGCCCACTTCGCCGGCTCGCTGCGGATGCTGACCAGCCTCGACATCGTCAACCACGCCTTCAACGGCGCGGTGAACCTGGTCGCACCGCTGGCCTTCTTCCTCTCCGAGGGCTACCAGATCGAGGGCGAGCGGCCGCGGGTGGTGATCTGGGAGATCTGCCTGGAGTGCGATGCGCTGCTCGACGTCGATCTCTATCGCCAGCTGATCCCGGCGATCCGGGGCGTGCCGGCGGGAGGCGAGGCGCTGCTCGAGGGATCGGTCCGGCTCGACGAGGGCCGCCACGCGCTGACGCTGCGCAATGAGGGGCGGCTGCCGATCGCGGGCAGCCGCTGCTTCCTGCTGGTCGAGAGCAGCGATCTCTCGGTCACGAGCTTCGAGGTCGAGATCGGCTATCGAGGGGGCGGCAGCGATCTGCCGGCACTGGCCCTGCCGCCGCGGGTCGCCAGCAGCGGGCGTTTCTTCCTGGAGCTGCGCGACGATCTGGAGGAGGTGGTGGAGTCGATTCGGATCGCGGCTCCGCCCGATGCGCGGGGGGTGCTGCGGGCGGCGGTGTTCGGGGACTGATCGGTCCTACCTTCTCGGCGTCGTTCCACGGAATCCGCGCGGGACGGATCCGCCGGTCACCGCTTCCAGCGCATCGAGCATCTCGGCCGCGCGCTCGGGCCGGGTGGCCGCCAGGTCGTGCTCTTCGGCGGGGTCGGCGGCGAGATCGAAGAGGCGGGGAGGGGCGATTTCGCTGCTGAGCAGCTTCCATCGACCGTCGTAAAGGGCCCACAGGCGCCGGGTCCAGGGAGTGGGGTCCATGCCCGGCGGGGCCGATTCCATGACGCAGCGCGGAACTCTGAAGTCGTTCATGTAGAGGGCCATCCGGGCGCGCGCGGGGTTGGTGGCGAGCAATGGCCTTCCCCCCCCCTTCCCCAACGGAGGGGATGCGACTCCGGCCAGCTCCAGGAGCGTGGGGAAGAGGTCGTGCACCATCACCGGGTCGGCGCTGCGTCCGGGCTCGGGATCGCGAGGCAGGCGCAGAACGAGGGGGACGCGCAAGAGCGGCTCATAGAGGGAGTAGCGGTGGTCGAGCAGGCCGTGCTCGCCGAGATGCTCGCCGTGGTCGGAGGTGAGCACCACGACGGTGTTGTCGAGGTCGCCGCGCCCCTGGAGATCGCCGATGAGCTGCTCCAGGAGCTGATCGAGCTCGGCGCAGGCGGCGTCGTAGGTCTTGGCGATCAGGGCGATCTGGGAAGGAGCGAGGGGCTGGAGGCCGAAGACGTGGGACCAGCGGCGCGACCAGGACTGGTCCTGGGTGCGGGATGCGGCCACTTCGGAGGCGCTCATGACGCGGGCGCGCAGGGAGTCGGGCGGCAGCAGGGGATGGTGGGCCTCCATGTAGTTCAGGAAGGCGAACCAGGGGCCGGCGGCGGGGCGGCGGTCGAGCCAATCGAGCAGGCCGACGCGGGCCAGGCGCCCGCCCATGCGCAGATCCTGGTCGGTCTCGGTGCCCTGGCGGAGGCGCTCGGCGACGCCGGTGCGGCTGTCGCCGCCGCGCACCTTGCGGGCCAGCGCGGCGCGGGCCTGGGGGCGGTGGCGAGGGTCCCAGGGGTGCTCGACCCGCGCGAAGCCCTGCGCCATGTTGGTGGCGGCACCGACCAGGGGATTGGCGGAGAAGAGGTAGGTCTGGTAGCCGGCGGCGGTGAGGCGTTCGGCGAGGGTCTCGAAGCGCTCGTCGAGGTGCGGGGTGGCGTGGCTGGCGTCGTGCTCGGAGGGGATCAGGCCGGTGAAGAGCGAGGCGTGCGCCGGGACGGTCGAAGGGGCGGCGGAGATGCAGTCGTCGTAGACGCGCGCGTCCTGAGCCCAGCGGTCGAGGAAGGGGGTGGTGGGGGCGGTGCAGCCGTAGAGGCCGAGGCGATCGGCGCGCACGGTGTCCCAGAGGACGACCAGGATGTTGGGGGGCGGCGCGGGATCGGGGGCGGCGCAGGCGCTGACGCAGGTGCAGGTGCAGACGAGGGCCAGGAGGAGGGCGGGGCGGCGGATCATGAGAGGGCAGTGTAGGGACACGCCGCGTGTGACGGGTAGGATGGGTTGGTCCGAAGCTCTTCACCAGCAACACAGGCGACCCCACCCCGTGGAGCTCAGCAGCGCCCTCATCACGCACGCCGCCCTGGCCTGGCTGGCCGCGCGCCTGGCCGACCGGGTGGTGGCGCGCTCGGCGGCGGCGAGCTGGCTGCTGGCCTGGTTGACGCTGGTGGCGGTGCTGCCGGCGCTGCTGCTGATCGCGCTCTCGTGGGTGGCGCCGGTCGGAGCGCGTGGGGTCGGGGGGGCGCTGGCGGTCGCCATCGGCCTGGAGCTGGCGGCGCGGCGTTTCTGGGGGATGGGCGCGGCCGCGGAGGGGGCAGCAGCGGCGGGGAAATGGACGCGAAGCGAGGTGGGCGCGCTGGGTCTGCTGCTCGCGCTGGTGGTGGCCTGGATGCTGCACGCCGCCCTGAGCGGGCCGAGCCTGGTCTGGGACGACCTCTCCTACCACGCGGCGCTGCCGGCGTTCTGGCGAACGAGCGGCTCCCTCGCGCTGCCACCCTTCACCTACCAGGCCTACTACCCGGCGCACTCCGAGCTGGTCGCACTGTGGTTTCTGCTGCCGGCCGGGGAGCTCGCGCACACCAAGGTGCTGGAGCTCCTGTGGCCGGTGCTTGGGGCGGCGGCGATCGTGCGCCTCGGCGCGGCGGTGGGGGGAGGACGGGCGGCGGCGAGTCTGGCGGCGGCCGCCTTCCTGGTGAGCGACGGGGTGGTGGGGGCGGCGGCGACCTTCTGCGGCTCCGACCTGGCGCCGGTCGCGCTGGCGCTGGCGGGTCTGGCCTGGGCGGTGCCGGTGGCGGGGACGGGGGAGCGGCGCGGCGCGAGGGTGGCGCTGGCCGGGCTGGCGGCGGGGGCCGCCCTGGGTGCCAAGGTGTCGATGGCTCCGGCGCTGCTCGCCGCGGTCGCCCTGGTGCTGGCGGACGCCGATCGTTCGGGTCGAATGAGGACCGGGATGCGCTTCGCGGCGGCGGCGCTGGCGGCGGGGGGCCTTTGCTACCTGCGCAACCTGCTGCTCACCGGCAACCCGGTGTTCCCGGCGGCCTTGGGGCCCTTGTCGGGGCCCCTGGACGGGCCGATTCGACTCGCCACCAGCATCGCCGGCGCGCTGCTGAGGCCGAACGCCGAGATCGCCATCTGGAGCGACGTGCTGCGTCCCGCGCTGAGCTGGCCGGCGGCGATCGCCGCCCTGGCGGCCGCCGGTTGGATCGCGTCGGGATCGGGACGAGTAGCGGGGGGCGTCGCCGACCCGGAAGCGACCCGACGCCTGCGCCGCGTGTTGGGGGCGACGGCGCTCGCCGGCCTGGTGCTCTTTCCGCTGCTGCCCTTCTCGGGCACGGTGAACCGGCCAAACGCCGACTTCCACCTGGCGCGCCGCTACGCCCTGCTGCCGATCGCCCTCGGCCTGGCGCTCTACCCGGCCTGGCGTCCGACCCGCCCCTTGCTGGCACGGATCGCCCTGATCCTGCCTTTGCTGGCCATGCTCAGCGCCCTGCCCCGAGCGTGGCGCGAAGGCTTCGGCCGCAGACACGCCGATCCCTATCTGCTTTTCGAGGGCGCGCGCCCGATCGCCGCGGCCTGGCGCGCGCTCGACACGCTGCCAGCGGGTGCCCGGATCGCCTGCTTCAATCGACTGCCCGCCAGCCACGCCCAGTACTTCCCGCTCTTCGGACCGGCGCTCGACCTGGTGCCGGTGGCGTTGGACCGCGATGGAGCGCCAGCACGGCCGCTGCACGAGAGCTGGCGCGAGGATCCGCGGCGTGGGTGGTGGGACGATTTCGAGGACGAGGAGCGAGGGAGCAGCGCCGGGCTGATCGAGAGGCTGCGGGAGAGCGCGGTCGACTTCGTGCTGGTGAGCCGCTGGGATCGACCGCCCGGCGACGACTGGCCGGTCCAGCGCGCCGAGCTGGCGGGTCTGCCGGACGATCGCCGGGTTTACCGCGACGGTTACTCCGAGATATGGGATCTGCGCGGGCTCTAGAAGAACTCTCCTCCCCAGAGCGCATCCAGAAAATCCGCGACGCCGAGGATTTCGATGCCGTCTTCGGTGCGCCGGCTGAGTGGGTCCAGGCTGACGACCACGCGACGCCCGATCGCGGGATGCTCCTTGGCGATCTCCCGCAGACCTTTCAGGTGCGCGGCGCGCAGGTTCGCGGACGACTTGCACTCGACGACACATTCCAGGTCATTGACCACGAAGTCGACCTCCGTGCCGGTGCTCAAGCGCCAGAAGCTGAGCTCGGCAAATCGCCCGCGGTAGGCATTGTAGCAACACAATTCATGATGGACCCAGTTCTCGAAGGCCTTCCCGAAAAGCTCCGAGCCTTGCTGCAGGGTGCCCCTTCGGGCGAGGAAGTTCACGACTCCGACGTCGTGGAAGTAGAGCTTGTCCGCCAGTGAGAGACGTCGCTTCGGACGCTTGCGATAGGGGGGCAACATGCGGGCAATCAGTGTGTCGCACAGGATCTCGAAGTAACCACGCACCGTTTCCCGAGACACTCCCAGCTCCCGCGCGATGCTCGTATGGTGGACCTGTTCAGTATCTGTCAGTGCCGCCGCATGCAGAAATCTCGAGAAAGGGGGCAGACGGCGCACCAAGCCCTCCGCCATCACCTCCTCTTTGAGGTAGTCCGCCACGTAGGCATTCAGCAAACGCCGAGGTTGGTTGCTGAGGTAGAGGCGGGGAAGGGTGCCGTGGTTGAGCATGCGAACCAGGTCGAACGATTCCGCCAGCTCGTGCGCCGATAGCCCGCGCAGCTCATAGCGGATTGCCCGTCCGCCGAGGAGGTTTCCGTGTCCCCGTTTCAGCTTCCGCGCACTGGAGCCGCATAGAGCGAAGTGCACGCCTCGGTTCTCGTGCAACCAGTGCACTTCGTCGAGAAGACCCGGCGCCTTCTGCACTTCGTCCACGACCACGAAGCGCGCGCCGCTGCGGGCCAGCTCTTCTCGCAAGAGCTCGGGATTCGTCGCGTAGCGCCGCAGCACCTCGGACTTGAGCAGGTCGATCCACAGCGCATTCGGGAACAGCCCGCGCAGCAGCGTGCTCTTGCCCGACTGCCGGGGTCCCCAGAGGAAAAAGGTCTCGGTGCCGGCGGGCGGGAGGCGTAGATTCCTGATGATATTCGCCATGATATCTTGCATATTACATGTAAATCGCAAGTTGTCAATGGAATATGCACCGAGATCTCGGGGCCGGGACGCAGGCGTAGTAGAGCTACGTTGAGCATCAAATCGGCGCGAGCAACGAAGGACAAGGCCAAGAGGCGCGTGGCGGATCATGGCAGGCGTTTCCCGTTGCGATGCAAGGCTTTCATCGCTACGGAGGCGAATCAGGGCAGGTAGCCCAGCGTGCGCAGCGCCTCGGCGGCCGCCGGATCGGGGTGGGAGTCGGGGGTGTCGGTTGCGGGGAGAGCGGCGCCGCGATGGGTGGCGAGGGTGCGCTCCAGAGTGCCGATCAGCTCGCTCAGGAGATCGCGCTTCGAGTCGAGGGCGGCCAGGTCGCGCAGCTCTAGCGGGTCGAGCGCCAGGTCGTAGAGCTGGTGGCGGCCGTCGGCGCCCCAGATCAGCTTCTGATCGCCCCGCACCAGGGCGCGGATCCTGCGGTCGTGCCGGGCCAGGGCTGGATGGCGCGGCTCCGGTCCGTGGGCCCGCAGGGCCTGCACGGGACGGTAGTACTCGCAGAGCGAGACACGCTCCGCGGCCGCCGGCCCGGCGGCCAGGTCGATGCCCTGGGAGGGGGCGTCGAGCCCGGCGAGGTGCAGAATGGTCGGGAAGAGGTCGAGGAGCTGGACCGGTGTGGAATCGCGGGAGCCGGGCTCGAAACGGGGCGGATGGCGGATCAGGAGGGGGATCCGCAGGGTGCTCTCGTAGAGGCTGAAGACGTGCCCGACGTGGCCGTGGTCGCCGAGGTTCTCACCGTGGTCGGAGGTGACGATGAAGGCGCAGCGGTCCCAGCGCCGCCGCTCCCGCAGCCGGTCGGCGATCGCTCCCACGGTCTGGTCCACGCGGCGGATCTCGGCATCGTAGAGCTCGCCCATGTGGCGCAGCTCGGCGGCGGAGTAGCGGCGCCGCCCTTCGTAGAACGCGATCCGATTCGGTCCGTCGAGAGAGATCGAGGGGTCGCTGAGAAATATGTCTCGATGGTCGCCCGAGGAGTCGTAGGGTCCGTGGGCGCCGTTCAGGTTGATGAAGAGGAAGAGCGGCTGGACGGGGTCGAGCTCGCCGAGCAGGGTCGAGAGGCGCTCCAGGGTGCGGGTCCCCGAGATCTCTCCTCGGGGATCGGCCCAGATCTGGTCCCAGCTTTCGAAGCCCTGATGAAAACCGTTGGCCTCGCGCAGCACCACATTTTCGACGATCCCGAGGGTGGTGTAGCCAGCGGCGGACAGCCTCTCGGCCAGGGTGTGGGCGGTCTCCGGCAAGTGCCACGATTCCTGCGTGGTGCGGTGGGCGACCGGGTAGAGACCGGTGAAGAGCGAGGCGTGCGCCGGCGCGGTCCAGCTCGAGACCGAGCGCGCTCCGTCGAAGACCCGCGACTCGGCGGCCAGGGCGCGCAGCGCGGGACTGGTGTCGCGCGGGTAGCCGTAGAGCGAGAGGTGGTCGCGGCGCACGGTGTCCATCACGACGAGCACGATATCGGGCCGCTCGGCGAAGGCCGCGCTGCAGCCGAGCGCCAGCATGAGGCCGCGGATCAGAGCCTGCATGGGGACATCCTCGTCGCGAATCGCCGGGGATCGGCGATTCGGGTAGAGTCTACGCGAGACGCTGGCCCGACCATTCCGCCCCCCGAACGAGAAGAGTGTCGATCATGAGAATCGCCCACGCACGCAAGCGACTCCTGGCCCTTACCGGGTGCTGGCTCTGGCTGGGCGCGGTGGGGCCCGCGCCGGCCCAGACCGCGACGGCTGCGGAAGAGCGGGCGGAGGCGCAGTCCGAAGACGCGCTGAAGATGGAGGCAAAGGCGGTTTGGGACCGCTGGGTGGCGCTGACCGAAGCGCACGATCCGGAGGTCGCCGAGCTCTACGCCGAGGACGCGGTGCTGATCCGCGTCCAGAGGCTGCCCGACGGCACCCAGAGCACTTCGGAGACCGCGGCCTCCGAGCTCCGGCCGACGCTGACCCGGACCCTGAAAGCGGCCCGCAAGGCCGGCTACCACGCCACCTACGCCGAGGTGCGCCTGCGCGTGGAGGAGAAGGGCGTGAAGATCGACGCGACGCGGGTGGTGGCGGCGGAGAACCAGCGCCTGCCCCATTCCTGGTTCATGGTCCCCGACCAGGGCGGCAGCTGGAAGATCCAGACCGAGTGGTTCTCGACGGCTCATGCGCCGGGGGGCGACTAGAAGTCGACCTGGAGCTCACCGACGTCGCAGAAGAGCGGCAGCGAGGGATCGAGCCCCTCCATCAGGATCCGTTCGCTGCTCAGCTCCCGGTGATCGTCGAAAGGCTCGATCTCGAGCTCGTAGAGCGTGCCCGTAGTCCGGTCGGCCAGCTCGGGGAGGCGCCGGCCGTCGAGGATGGTCCAGTGGGCGACCAGGATGCGCTCGGCGTCGAGCTGCGGCTGGTCGGCCGGATCGACCTGGTAGACGAAAACCGCCAGCGCCCGCCGGTAGGGCGCCAGGGTGCCGGGATCGGGGGTCGAGCTGCGCCGCAGCAGGCGGCCTCGTAGCTGGTAGCGCGCCGTTCCTTTGCGACGATAGAGATGGCTGGAGTAGAGGTCGTGCTGCCAGGCGATCTCGGACTCGCCGAGGGCGCGGGAGTAGATCGCCACCCCTTCGATCGATCCCGCCCAGTCGGAGCCGCCGCCCGGCAGGTCGCCGAAGCGCAGGGGGACGGGGGTCCAGGAGCGGGGATCGGCCGCGGCGCTGGTGGCGACCGATTGTGGCGAGCCGTCACGGAAGGCGCGGATCTCGCCCGCGGAGATCGACAAGGCCAGGTGCGTTTGACGCGCGGCGGGCAGGTCGAAGAGGCGGATGCGAGGCAGGTCTCGCGCTTCTGGCGCCGCGCCTTGCAGCTCCAGGTAGAGCACGCCCTGTTCTTGCAGCAGGCGCAACGGGGCCGCGGCGGCGCCGTCGGAGAGAGCGAGCAGGGTCGCGGCGCCTTCGTGGGGCCGGGGCCCGGGCGTGACCAGAGCTTCGATCGCGAGCTCCCCGCTGCGCCGACTGGCCGTGACCAGCCGCTCGCCGGCCCCGGGCGCGAGGCAGGATCCGCCGCCCAGCACCATGACTCCGAAGCGGCCCCAGCGCGCGCGCCCCTCGGGCTCGACGCGGCAGGAGCGGCGCGGTTCTCCCGGGAGGGCGTCCAGCTGGTTGGCGGCGAGCGAGCCGCGCCAGATGAACTCGAGCCCGCTCCGATCGCCGGGCCAGCGCGTGCCGGGCTCCCGGGCGGCGTCGCGCGGCGCCGGATCGGGCGCGGGGGCGGCCACCCGGGCGGGAATGCGCGCGCTCGCGCCGCCGGCGACCCAGACGTCCGGCCAGAAGTCGCCGAGGTCGTTGCGAGATACCCGTGCCCAGGTCTCGATCCGGTCGTAGGCGGGGGCGAAGCGGCCCAGATAGATCTCCACCTGGGGACCGCCCTTGAAGAGCTTGATCTCGTCGTCGCCCAGGGTGTAGGGAGCGCTGATCGCCAGGTGGCGGACGTGATTGCTCCACCGGGGATGGTAGATCTCGAGCCCCTCGACCCCGGGGGCGCCGCTCAGGTCGACCGGCCACGAGTCGCGGCTGCCTTCGCGCAGCAGGTGGATGCCGCGATGGGGACCGTCGAAAGCCCAGAAGAGGTGGCTGCCGTCGGGGGCGATGTCGGGCCAGCAGCCGAGCCGGTAGCGATGCCAGCGCGGCTCGCTCAAATCGAGCAGTCCGGTATCGGGCCACCGGCAGGTGGCTGCGGCCCGCTGCCCGTCGCCGGAGACGCTGAGCCAGCCCCAGGTGATCTCGATCCCCTCCCAGACGAGCTCCGAGCGGGCCGGATCGTCGAGGTCACGGCGCCGGCATGGCAGGGTCTCCTGGTCGCCGAAGCGCTCGACCGTGTAGACCCATTCGATGCCGCTCGCCGCGTCGCGCCAGAGGTCGACCGCGAAGCCCTCGCAGACCTTGCGCCGCCCCGATCCCTCCCAGTCGACCACCCACACCGAGCGATCGAGGCGGTCGGAGTAGACCACCCGCGCGCCATCGGCGGTGAGCATCGGCTTGGTGTAGTTCGACACCTCCGGCAGCAGAGCGCGCTCGCCGCGCCGATCGTCGCTGTCGAGGCCGACCAGGCGCAGCTCCGAGCGCTCCGACAAGGGGTCGGAGTCGGGGCCGGCATCCTGGACCCAGACGACGCGGGTGTGGGCACCGGTGAGGGCGCGGAGGGCGTCCGGGGCGCCGGGGGGATCGGCGGGGCCGCAGCCGATCGGCGCGAGCAGAGCGATGCCGGGCCCGAAGGTCCGCGTCATGAAGCGCGTCATGGCAGCACCTCGATCGACTGCCAGCCGTCGAAGCTCTCGCTGAAGGCGGCGGCGCTGAAGAGCCAGATTACGCAGCGCTTGCCGCGCAGCCGTTCGGGGTGACGGGCAAGGGTGACGCGCGGCGCGTTGACGCCCGACCCGAGCACGGCGATCAGGTCGACCGGGTGACCGAGCTGGAAGGCGAGGTGATCCGGCAGGCCGGCGCTGGCGGCGTGCATCTCGCCCCCGGCGTGGAACACCAGGCCGTGGCTGTCGGCCAGCACCAGCAGCGGGCTCTGCTCGCTGGGCGCGACCGGCTCCAGGCGCTCGCCGCGGCGCCGGCCCACGAACCAGAGGCGCAGCCGCTCGGACCCGAGGTCGCCGTCGATCCCGCGCGCCAGGTCGCCCTCGATCTCGACCAGGCCCTCCTCCACGGCGAGCTGCTCGGGCTCGATCTCGGCCAGCCAGCGCCGGTCTTGCAGCTCCTCGGCGATGCGCCGGGCCGCGATCCGGGCGGCCGCGCCGGACCAATGGGAATCCTGTCGGCAGTAGAGCTCGCCCCCCGCCGCGCGCGCCTCGCGGAAGGCCGGGACCAGGTCGAGGACCTCCACGCCGCGGGTGCGCAGCGCGGCGTAGAAGGCCTGGTGGTGGGGATCGAGGCGCGGCGCCTGGGCCGGCAGCGAATCGGCGGGGGCGGCCAGAGCCGCGCCGGGAAAAAGGATCGACTTGGGCGGCACCGGAACCAAGAGCAGCTCGATGCCGGCGCCGGCGAGCTGGCGCTGGAAGTCGACGATCACCGGCAAGGGATCGGCGCCGGCGGCCGCGGCGCCCCAGAAGGGTCCGGCGCCGAGATGACGCAGCTCGCTGGTGAGGAAGAGCCAGTCCTCGCTCCCCCGTACTACGCTCGCTCCGCGCTCCGTGGCGTCGGCCGCACGCCGGCCCAGCGTCGCCAGGAAGGGCCGGGCGGCGGCGTCCGATGGCGCCGCGGGCGGCACGCGCGCCGACTCGGACAGGGCGGCGGAGAGGGGCGCGCTGCTCGGCTCCTCGGCCCAGTAGGGAGTCAGGCGCCGCGACTCGGGATCGTCGAGCTCGACGCGGCGGTGCCGGCCGAGACGCGGCTCGAGCTGCTGCCAGGGAGTCAGCCGCAGCCGCACTCGCTCTCCGGCCCGGTAGGCGGCGGCCGCGGTGGAACGGTGGTCGCGCAGCCCCCAGAGGTAGACCACCAGCTCGGTGTCGGGAAGCGCGCCGGCCTCGACGCGAAGGGAATCGAGATGGACCGAAATGACGCAGTCGGGATAGGGCGTCGAGCCGGGCGGCGGCGCGCCCGAGGTTGCGGCGATCCGGCCGCTGACGGTGATCGATGCGTCCCCGGCAACCGGTCCGCCACCGGGCGCGGATAACGCGCCCGGGCGCGGCGCCGCGGCCCCCAGATCGACCGGGCGCCAATCGCCCCAGCTCAGCTCGCGCATCGCGAACTGGTAGATCACCACACCCTTGCCCGCCAGCCGATCGTCGCCGCGCGCGGCTGCGTCGGCCAGGGCGCGGCGGGTCGCCAGGGCGCCGCCGGCGTTGCGGCGGATGGCATCAAGGGGCCGGCCCAGCGCGACGCTGAGCTGCTCCACGAAACCGGCCGCCTCGCCCCAGCCCAGCTCGGCCTGGGAGTAGATGTTGCTGTAGCTGTCGCCGAGCACCAGCACCTCGGCCTCCCGCTCGGGACGCCAGGGCTCTCCCCCGGCGGCGACCACGGGGCGGATGTCGACCCGCTCCCGGAGCGCGTCCTGGCGAGAGCGCGGCAGGCCCAACATCGTCGCCACGTCTCCGGTGTTGGCGACCCGGCGGATCGCCGCGGCCCGAACCGGAGCGGCGAGTTGGCTCGGCGGCAGGGCATCGCCCAGAAAGTCGGCCAGCGCCCGGGCCGCGGCCTCGGCTCCACGCGGCGTCCAGTGGCTGTCGGTGGCGAGAAAGGCATCCTCGCCGCCGCGCCTGAGCTCCCAGAGCGCCTCGCTGGGGTCGAAGAGCCGCACCCCCACGGCCTCGAGACGGTCGGCGAAGAGCGCGAAGGAGGGGTTGTAGAGCGGAGCGGCGACCGCTTCGCAGCGGCGCGACCAGCGCTCCGGGTGGATCGCTGCCTTGGGCGGCACCGGCACCAGCACCAGCTCGATGCCGCGGCTCGCGAGCTGGTCGCGGAAGTCGACGATCGCCGGCAGCGGATCGGGCTCAGGCGGACGCTCCGAGACGGCGGTGTCACGCACCCGGCGAGCCAGCGCCCGCCCCTCCAGGAACCCGGGAGCGCCGACGTGGATGAGCGCCGGCCCATAGAAGAGCCAGCCCTCGCGGCCGATGCGCGCCGTCTCGCCGCCGATGCCCAGACCGAAGGCCAGAGCGCTCTGCAGCCGCGGCCGGAGGGCGCCGGGCAGCACGGACTCCTGCTCAAGGGCGCGCTCGTAGGCGAGCAGCTCGGGAGCACGGGGAAGCAGATCGCCCAGGTCACCGATGCCGCGCAGGGCGGCCAGCTCGCGCGGCCCCGGCAGCATCCGCAGAAGCTCGTAGCAGCGCGGCAGCCGCCCGTCCCGCAGCTCCACCCAATGCTGCACGGCCGGCACCGAGAGCAAGGTGGCGGCGCACAGGCCGACCAGCCAGCGGGACGCGCCGCGGCCAGAGGAGCCGGGTCCGGTTTCGGGAAGGTCGGTCGGCGACATCAGAACACGAAGTAGATAAATGGGTTGTGAGCCTGCGTCATGAGCACGCCCAGAGAGAGCCAGAGCAGCAGCGCGGCCGCGGCAACCTTCGGCCAGCTAAGTGGCCCACTCCGCAAATACGGTGGCATTGGGCCGCCGCTGCATCCACGCTGGCGGCGCAGCGGCGCCCTCGGTGCGTCACCGTATTTGCGGAGTGGGCCACCAAGGCCGTGGCACCATTGCCAGCTGTTCGGGCAGCCCCAGACGATGGCGGCCGAGATGGCCAGCACGGCGATCGAATGGGGCCGGTAGAGCGTCCCGCCGACCAGAGCGGCCGCGTCGTGGACCGTCCCCAGGCCGACCAGTCGAGCGCTGAGGCGGAACGCCGATTCGAGATCGGGGGAGCGGAAGAAGGGCCAGGTGAACTGCAGGATGACGAAGGTCGCCGCCACCTGGAGCGGCGCCGGCAGGCGCTGGTAGAAGGTGCGGCGACCCAGCGCCCGCTCGATCATCAAGAGCAGCGCGTGGATCGCGCCCCACACCACGAAGCGCCATGACGCGCCGTGCCAGAGTCCGCAGAGCAACATGACGCTGGCCAGATTGGCCAGAGTGCGCCCGCCGCCGCGCCGGTTGCCGCCCAGGGGGATGTAGAGGTAGTCGCGCAGCCAGGTCGAGAGCGAGATATGCCAGCGGCGCCAGAACTCGGTGAACGATTTCGACTTGAGAGGCGAGTCGAAGTTGATTGGATAGGCGAAGCCGAATACCAGGCCGAGCCCGATCGCCATGTCGGAATAGCCGCTGAAATCGAAGTAGACCTGAAAGGCGTAGGCCGCGGTCCCGACCCAGGCGTCGAGAGTGTGGACCGAACCGGCGTCGAAGACCGCGTCGGCGATGCTGCCGCAAGGGTTGGCGAGCAGCACCTTCTTGGCCATGCCGAGACAGAAGAAGAGCGCTCCGCGGGCCGCCATCTCGATGCCGTGGGTGCGCCGGTGGAGGGCCTCGGCCACCTGGTGGAAGCGCACGATGGGGCCGGCCACGAGCTGCGGGAACATCGACACGTAGCAGGCGAAGTCGATGAAGCCGCCGACCGGGCGCGCCCGGCCGCGGTAGACGTCGATGGTGTAGCTCATCGACTGGAAGGTGTAGAAGCTGATGCCCAGGGGCAGCGCCACGCGCAGGGTGGTGTGCCACTGCAAGGGGTCGAGCCCGGCCTGATGGAGCAGGCCGTTGTAGCTGTCGAGGGCGAAGTGGAAGTACTTGAAGAAGCCGAGCAGGCTCAGGTTGCAGAGCACCGAGACCAGCACCGCGAGACGCTGGCCGCGGCGGCGCGGAGCTCCCTCGGGCAGAGCCAGCCGGCGGCCGTCCGTTCCGCGCGGAGCGCGCCGCGCGATGAGCGCGCCGCAGCCGTAGTCGACCACCGTCGACGCCAGCATCAGCACCACATAACGCGGGTTGGCCCAGCCGTAGAAGAGGTAGCTGAGCAGAGCCAGGCCGAGGTTCTTGGCGCGCCTCGGCAGAGCGAAGTAGATAAGCAGCGCGGCCGGCAAGAAGTAGTAGACGAAGAGATGGCTGGAGAAGACCATCAGCGCAGGTACCCCAGCGCCCGCAGCTCGGCCAGCGCGTGCTCGTCCAGCCGATCTTCCGGCAGCACCGGGTAGAGATCGAAGCGCTCGCGATGGTCGGCGCAGCGCCTGCGCCAGGTGTCGATCTCGTCGCCGGCACGAGCGGCGAAGGCGCGGCCGGCCGCGGTGGCGGCGATGTCGTGCCGCTCGTGCGGATCGCGCTCCAGGTCGAACACCTCGGTCGCGCGGCCGGCCGCGGGGTGCAGAACCGCCTTCAGGCCGTCCCGCGAGACGCTGAGCTGGCGATGCGGCGCCCAGGGCAGCAGGGTCTCGCCGAAGATCGGCCGGCGCGGCGGCGGATCGGCGCCGGCGTCGAGCTCTATGACGCGCCCCTGGGCCGCCGACGGCACCTCCAGTCCCAGCGCCGCCAGGATGGTCGGCATCAGGTCGAGCAGATCGACCGGCTCCGGGCGCCGGCCGGCCGCCGCGCCCCCCGGCAGGCGCAGCAGCAAGGGGATGCGCAGGGTGCTCTGGTAGACCTGCTTGTGGAAGAGCTGGCCGTGCTCGGCGAACTCCTCGCCGTGGTCCGAGGTCACGATCACCAACGTGGAGTCGAGCAGGCCGGTTTCGCGCAGGTCGCCGAGCAGCTTGGCGAAGGCCTCGTCCACCAGGGCGATCTCCGCGTCGTAGAGACCGGCCAGGTAGGCGGCGTCCGCGTCATCGATCTTCGGCGTGGGCCAGTCGTCGTCGTCGAAGAGGTGGGGACGGAAGAAGCGCTCTTGCAGCTCCACCAGCGGGTTCTCGAGGTCGTGGGGATCGTTGTCGGCGAGGAAGGCGCGGGCCTCGGCGAGCGCGTCATGGAGCCCGCCCCGGTAGTCGCCGACGAAGGGCTCTTCGTAGCCGCGCTCCGGCAGGTACGGGGTATGGACTTGGTAGGTGTGCAGGAAGAGGAAGAAGGGGCGGGCGCGGTCGCGGCGGCGCAGCCAGTCGCGGGCGGCGGCGACCCGGTCGCGCACCCCGCAGTAGCGCGAGTCGAAATGGTCGAAGCCCTGATCGAGACCGCGCCCGCGCTGGATCCAGCCGCCGTCGGCGACCGCCGCGGTCTGGTAGCCGGCGGCGCGCAAGAGCTCGGCCAGGGTGAGGGCCTCGGGGGCCAGGGCCGGGTAGGCGGTGCTGCCGTCGGCGAGCCGCAGCTCGTTCCAGACCCCGTGGCTGGCCGGGTAGGTGGAGGTGAAGAGGCTGGCGTGGGAGGCGGCGGTGCGCGGTGCCGGGGCGTGGGCGCGGTCGAATACGATCGCTTCGGTGGCCAGCGCGTCGAGGTGCGGGGAGGTGTCGAAGGGGTGGCCGTAGCAGCCCAGATGATCGGCGCGCAGGGTGTCGACCACCACCAGCAGCACGTTCCAGCGCGGCGGTGGGCCGCTCTGACAGGCGGCGACGCCGAGCGCCAGGGCCAGCGCGATCGGCCAGGGGTAGCGCGCGGAGCCCCCTCGCGGCGGGTCAGTCCACATAGCCCAGAGCCCGCAGGGCATCCTGTTGACGCGCGTCGAGAGGGGCCGCGGAGGGGGCCGCCGGGGAGGTCCGATCGGTGCGGTAGAGCGCGATCTCGAGCGCCGGCGAGGAGGGGCGTGCGGGGGAATCGGGGCCGGCGTAGGGCGGCGCGGCGGCCAGGCTCAAGCTGCGCGTCAGAGCCGGCGCGGGCGCCCCCTCGACCTCCACCTCGACCCGCAGGCGCAGCCCATCCACCGGCTCCAGGCGCGCCACCAGCAGCAGGGAGTCGTCGGCCTGGCCGCGGGCCAGGAATTCGCCCGGCCGATCGGCGGGCTCGAAGGCCGGTCCGAAGCGGGAGCGCGGCGCCAGATCGGCCGGCTCGGCCGAGAGCCGCACCTGGTAGTCGCGCCCGGCTTCGGCGCCGGAGACCACCAGATGGGCACCCCAACGGTTGCGCAGCAGGTAGTCGACCGCCAGCGCCCGCAGCCGGCGCAGTCGACCCGGCTCATCCGCCACCAGGTTTTGACGCTCGTCGGGGTCGGCGTCGACGTGGTAGAGCGCCTCGGTGGGCGGATCATCGATTCCCGAATCGAGGATGTATTTCCACCCCTCGTGACGCACCGCGAGCTGGCCCCAGCTCCCCTCGCAGATCGCCAGCCGCCCTTGCGCGCCGGAGCCGGGATCGAGGAAGGGGACCAGGCTCTCGGCGTCGCTCGGCTGGTCGCTCGGCGGCAGACCGGCGAGCTCGGCCAGGGTGGGCGCCAGGTCGATCAGGCGCACCTGCGGGCGCACCACGGTGCCGGGCTGGAAGCGGGTCGCGGCGCCGGGTTTGAGGATCAGAGGGACACGCACCAGGGCATCGTAGAGGAACCAACCGTGACCGAAGTGGTCGCGGTGGTCCCAGAGCACTTCGCCGTGGTCGGCGACCAGCGCGATCAGCGCGTCATCGTAGAGGTCGAGCCGGCGCAGGCCGGCCAGGAGACGCCCGATCTGCTGGTCGGTGTAGGCCACTTCGCCGTCGTAGAGGGTGCGCGCCAGCTCCTTGAACTCCGGCGAGAGGCCGGCCTGGTCGCCGCAGGCTTCGCAGTCGCGGCGGCGCGCCGGATCGCCGGGATCGAGCAGGGCGGCGCTGGCGGGGCGCACCTCGAGGGGCAGCTCGACTCCGGCGAGGGCGGCCGACGAGTCGGCGAAGGGCGAGGCGAAGGGTTCGGGCTGGCAGAAGGGCTGGTGGGGGTCGTCGAAATGCACCATCAGGAAGAAGCGCCGATCGCGGTTGCGGGTGAGCCATTCGAGGGCGGTGTCGACGCTCTCCGCGGCGCGCGGCGCGATGCGCGGCACGTTGAACGCGGCGTCGAAACCCTGGTCGAAGCCGCCGTCGTAGAGGGCCGCCTTGTAGAGCACGGCCTGGGTGTTCCAGCCGGCCGTCTGGAAGCGCTCGGCCAGGGTGACGAGGCGCGGGTCGAGGGGGGTGTGGGCGGCGAAGTTCTGCACGCCGTGGTGCGAGGGGAGCAGGCCGGTGAAGAGCGAGGCGAAGGCGGGGACCGTCCAGTTGGTGGGACTGACGCAGACTTCGAAGCGCACGCCGGCGGCGGCGAGGGCGTCGATATGGGGCGAGGTGGGACGCCGGTAGCCGTAGCTGGAGAGGCGATCCCAGCGCAGCGTGTCGATGGCGAGCAGGATGACGTTGGGCGGGTCGCCGGGGCGGCGGGCGACGTCGACGGTGGGGTTGGCCCACAGGCCGTAGCCGCGACCGCCCGCCGGGGCGCGGGTTTCGAGCACCAGCCGGAGCGGGCGGCCGGGGGGCGGCGCCGGGAGCTCGATGCGCTCCTCGGTCCAGTGCCAGGTCTCCCCCGCCGCTCCGGTGGCGCGGCGCTCGGCGAAGAGCATCTGCTCCCGGCCCGCGGCGCCAGCCAGGATGCGGAACTCCACCTGGTCGCCGAGGGCGGAGCGTTTCGAGAGGCCGCAGGCGAAGCTGAGCTCGGCTCCGGGGGGCGGCTCGAGCTCGAAGGCGATGCGGGTCGGGGCGGGGGCGAAGAGGGCGTCGCGCACGGCGAGGTTGTGGTCGAAGGGCGGGCGCGGGCGGCGCTGCAGTCCGGGCAGCAGTCGGCCGCGCTTGGCGGCCGCCGCGCCGGCGCGTTGGTCCTCGCGGGCGACCAGGGCCAGCTCCTGCGGGCGGCTCGGCTCCAGCTTCTCGAGGACCAGGTCGTCGAGCAGCAGCGCGGCGGTGCCTTGCTCGGAGCGGTCCTCGGTCATCAGGGCCCAGCCGGCGGTGGCGGGGCGCAGGAGGACGATCAGGGAGCGCGTTTGGGGCGAGGTGGCGATGGTGCGGGTGCCGCGGTGCCAGGCTCCGTCAGGGGGCGGAGCGGGCAAGCGGTGGATGAGGATCGCCTCGTGCTTGCCCGGGACCCGCAGGTAGGCGGCCGGCGGGCGGTCGGCGGGATGGCTGGGGTCGGCGGGGTGGAGCAGCTCGCGCCGCGACTCGATCAGCGAGAGATCGACGCGCGGCGCGGCGGCGGCGCGGATCGAGCGGCCGAAGCGGTAGAAGGCCGCCGGTTGGGCGGGAACTTGCAGCAGGAACTGCTCGGGATCGCTGCCGCGGAAGCGGAAGGCGCGCCCCCCCTGGCGCGCGCGGGGCACCAGGTCGCCGCCCGCCTCGGCCGGCCAGCCGATCTCCTCGAGCGACTTCTCGTCGAAGGAGATGCGCAGCAGCTCGGTCCCGGGGATGGCCGCCAGCTCGGTCCGGGCCGCGGCGTCCTCGGGGTCGAGATCGGCCAGCGGCCCGTGCAGCTCCGCCGCGGGCAGCAGGTCGACCAGCCGGATCGGGGTCGCCGGGGGCGCGGCGGGGGCGTCGCGATGGCAGCCGGCGCCGACCAGGGCGGCCAGGCCGACCAGGCCGCGGGCGCGCCGGACGATCGAGAGGGCCGACTGGGCGAGGGTCAGGCGCAGCAGGTAGAAGAACTTGCGGTCGCGCATCCGGAGCGCGTTGGCGGCCACCAGCGCCGGCTCCAGCGCTCCGCTCCCCGGCAGCGCCGCCAGCCGCTCCACCCAGGGCGCGGCGGCGGGCTCGCGGCGGCCGAGCAGCGGGATCAGGGCGAGCTGCAGTCCTTGGGCGCGATAGGCCCGCGGCTCCTCGGCCAGCGGTCCGCGGGTGCTGGTGTCGACCAGCCGCCCCTGCGTCAAGGCGGCCACGTCCTGCTCGGTGAGGTCGCCGCTCTCGACGCCGCGCCGGACCATCTCGGTGCCGGGGTAGTAGCTGAGCGGGAAGCCGAGCAGACGATCCGGGCGCAGGGCTCGGAAGCGCGTCAAATCCTCGGCGCGGTCGGACGCGTTTTCGCCGGGCGAGCCGGCGATCTTGTCGGTCGCGAGGCGGATTCCCCCGGCGTGAATGGCCTCCGCGGCGGTCTCGATTTGGCGGTCCGACTCTCTGCGGTTCATGGTCGACCGGCGCACGGTGGCGCTGCCCGACTGCACCCCGAGGGTGATCATCCAGCACCCGGCCCGCGCCAGCTCGCGCGCCAGCTCGCGATCGATCGCCCCCGGGTAGGTGTAGCACCAGAAGGGCAGGCCGATGGTGCGCCGGTAGCCGTCGAGGAAGGGCTCCAGCCAGCGGCGGTCGGCGGTGAAGACCGAGTCCATGAAGGAGATCTGCCGCACCCGGCCGCGCGCTTTGACCACCCGCAGCTCCTCGAGCACCTGCTCCACCGGGCGCCAGCGCAAGCGCCGACGGTCGCCGATCTCGCGGTAGGCCCGGTGGTAGGCATCGACCGAGCAGAAGGCGCAGGAGTAGGGGCAGCCGAAGGAGGCCATGGTGAGGTAGTTGCGCTCCATCGCCGGCACCTGGCGGTAGAAGAGGTCGAAGTCGCGGATCGGCAGCCGCCCCAGGTCCTCGAGATAGGGGCGGATCGGGCTGCGCTCGATGCGCTCGCCGGCACGGGTCCAGACGTTGGGGATCCCGGGGGGAATCCGCCCTCCGGCGGAGGCGGCGACCAGCTCCGGCAAGGCCTCGAAAGCCTCGCCGAGGACCAGGGCGTCGACCTGCGGATGGGCGATGACCGCCTCGGGGGCGGCCAGCACGTGCACGCCACCGAACACGTTGAGGGCCCGCGGCAACGCCCGCTTGATCCGCGACGCGACGCCGAGCATCCAGCGGAGGTTGTCGGTGTAGCAGGAGTAGCAGACCAGGTCGGGATCGAAGCGGCGGGCGCTCTGGACGATGTGGTCGCGACAGTCGAGCAGCCGCACCAGGGCCGGCACGCGCAGCAGGGGCTCGCCGCGAAAGGGCTGGGGATCGAAGGCCAGGCGCACCTCGTGGCCGGCCGCCTTGAGGAGCGCGGAGAGCCAGGTGATGCCGAGGTGCTCGTTGGAGTTGAAGACGAAGAGGACGCGGCGCGGCGCCGTGGGCGGGGCCGGATTCATGAGGCGTCCCCTTGCAGCCACTGGCGGACGAACTTCAGGGTGTGGTCGAGCTGGCCGGCGGCGTAGACGCGGGCGAGCCAGAGCGCGGCGGCCAGCCAGGCGACGCTCAGTGTCCATTGAGCGGATCTGTTGTCAGTCGACCAGCCCATAGAGCCCCTCCCCCCGACGCTCGAGGGTGCCCGCCGCCAGCGCCTGGTCGATCTTCCGCTGGGCGATCGGCCGCGGCCGACAGACGAAGAGATGACGCGCGCCGCGGGCCGCCACTTCGGCAGCCAGATCGGTCGATTCGTCGATCGGAAGGTAGCGCAAGCGCCGCGACAGATCGGCGCCGTAGAGCGGGTAGACCCAGCCGTCGTCGCCCGGGTAGTCGACGTGGTAGGCGAGGGGCGTTTGCGCGGGGAGCGTCTCGAGAGTCTGGCGATAGCTGTCGCCGATGTAGAGCCCGAGCTCGGCGCTGGAGCGCCGGCGGAGGTCGAGACGCGCCATGCGCCGCCAGTCCTCCGGCGAGAGGCGCCCGGTGTCGAGGCTGCCGATGAAGCTCAGCGCGACGCAGGCGGCGGCGATGGTCAAGAAAGCGTGGCGCAGGATCGTGGGCCGCAGCCACTGCACCAGGCAACCGAATGCGAGGGCGAAGAGCGCCGGCATCCAGAGGGCGAAGTGCAGGTTCCAGGGGTCGGGCCTCACCCAGGCGAAGAGGCTGGCGAGGGAGAGGACGAAGGCGACGCTCAGCACCCGCAGGGGGCGCGAGATCAGAAACCCGATCGCCACGCTGGGGAGCCCGCAGACGAAGGCGAACCAGCCCCAGCCGGTCATCAGGTTGGCGTCGGCGTTGAAGGTCTCGTAGGAGTCGAAGATCTTCTCTTCGAAGAGCATGGCGAAGCTCTCGACCATCGAGCCGAGGCTGAAGGCGCCTTGCTGTCCTTGCCCGGCGCCGGTGCCGAAGACGAGCTTTCCGAAGAGGGTGAAGTCGGTGGGGTAGAAGGGGTTGTCGAACCAGATCCAGTTTCGCGCATACCAGAATCCGGCCACCCAGAGGGCGCTGGCCCCGAGCGCGAACGCCAAGCGGCGATCGAGCGCTCCGTGGCGGTCGGCGGGTTGCCGATCCGCCGGCCCGCGGACCGCCCAAAGAGCGACGACCAGGAGCCCGGGAGCGGCGAATGCGATGGTCGCCTTGCTGCCCAGGGCGATGCAGAGGGCGATGCCGGCCAGCAGCATCGGCCCTGCGAGCGGGCCGCCGCGTTGGCGCCGATCGGTCGCCAGCGCCACCACCCAGAGAAAGGCGGCCGCCGCCGGGAGGTCGTTGTGGCAGGAGGTGGCGTGCAGGAGCACCAGGGGCGTGGTGGCGTAGATCAGGGCGACGAAGACGGCCAGCGCCCGCTCGATCCCGAGCGAACGCGCCACCGAGTAGACGCAGGCGGTGGCCAGGGCGAGGAAGGGAATGCCGGCCGCGTCGACCAGGAAATCATGGTGCGGGAAGAGCGCGAACCAGCTCTCGAAGAGCTCGAATCCGGCCGGCCAGTAGCTGCGCTGGGCCGGGGTATCGAAGCGCAGGAAGCCGCCGTGCTGGACCCACTCGGCGACGCTGGCCAGGTGGTAGGTCTGGACGTCCCAGATGTAGGGCGGCAGAAACCAGACGTGGGCGCCGAGGCGGATCAGCACCAGAAGGGCGGCGAGCCCCAGGAGCAGCGCGACCGGGCTGGGACGAGAGAGGCGCATCGAGCGGCGGGCATTGGCGGTCCCTTCGCCGCCGCGGCGGAGGCGGGCGTGATGCAAGAGCAGCGTCGCGAGCCCGAGCAGCGAGACGGTCAGGATCGGCACCGGGCGCAGGGTTCCGGTGGCGCCGCAGAGGAGCAGGGCGGCACTGAGCAGGTGCAGGCAGAGGAAACCCCAGGCGATGGCGTCGAGGCGCCGGCAGCGCAGCGAGAGATGGAGAACCAGCCGAGCCGCGGCGCTCGCGACGAAGATGTTGCAGACACCCCAGGCCAGCAGCGCCGGCAGAATCGCTGGAGGCGACGCATTTTCCATGGAGTGCCCCCGCCCCCCCTATTCGCTCTCGCTCAGATCGAAGAGATAGAGTGACGCTCCGGGGGGATCGAGCCTGTCGACCAAGGTTCCGCGGCTCTCCAGATAGCGCACGATCCATGTTTCATGCTCGGCGACATAGTCGACGATGTCGCTGAACACCACCCAGGCTCGGTCGCGGCCCAGCAGCGGATCGAGCTCGGCGGCGTAGTCCGAGAGATCGTCCTGCGCCAGGCTGCCGAGAGTGTACTGAACCTCCTCGTCCAGGAAGCGTCGATAGTAGTCGAAGGCCCACTGCGCTTCGAAGTGTACGTAGAGGTGATCACCGTCGCGCCAGTGCTGCTCGACGTGGTCGATGGCGCGGGCCAGCTCCTGGGGGGTGCGATGGGGGGGATAGATATGCGGGCGGGTGAGATGGGTGAGCGCCGCGAAGGCCGGCTCGAAGAGCAGTGCCGATGCCGCCACCGCCAGCGCCAGCGTGGGGCGTGGAGTGGCGCGCGCCACGCGCGTCGCGCCGGCGGCGATCAACAGCATCACCGGCGGCACGGCGAAGAGGATCGCCCGGCCACCGAAGGGGTAGAGCCGCCACGCGGAGGCGGCGCAGGCCAGCAGCAGAGGAGCCAGCAACAGAAAGAGCCCGGCGCGGTCGCTCCTCGCCGTGGTCCAAGATCCGACCAGAAAGAGCGGAGCCGCGAGCAGCACGGCGGGGATTCCGGCCGGCCAGGCGAAGAGCTCGACGAAGGCGCGCGCCAGCCAGGGCAGAGCTTGCGCACCCAGCGGCACGAACTGGTCGGTCCAGTGTTGGTGCAGATCGGCCACCAACCAGTCGATCCGCGCCAGCTCGGCGATCGAGACCTGCCAGAGGGCGACGAAGCTGGCGAACCAGAGCGCCGCGAGCGCGGTCCATTCGCCCAGCTCGCGGATGCGCAGCCGGGCGAGCGCCGAGCCGAGCCCACAGAGCGCCACGCCGGCCAGCACGAAGGGAGCCGCATAGGAGAACCAGAGAGCGAGCGCGCCGGCCGCGGCGAGCCATGCCAGGCGGCGCCGGGGCGCATCCGGGGCCAGCGCCGTGCGCGCCAGCAGGGTGAGGGCGAGGGCGATCGCCAGGTCGCCGGCATAGGGCTTGACCTCGGAGCTGTAGTAGATCAGCGGCCCGGAGAGCGCGAAGAGGCCCACCGCCAAGGGACGGGCCCGGCGCTCGTTGAAGGCGCGCGCGCAGGCGAGAAAGAGCGGCAGCGAGATCAGTCCACAGAGCAGCGGCACCAGGCGCAGCGCCAGGGTGCTCGGCCCGAGGGCCAGCGTGGCGACCTTCTCCAGCAGATAGAAGCCGAAGGGAGAGGTCTTGCCGAACTCGAGGCTGGCGGGATGGAGGAAGTCCGCGAAGGAGCGATCGAGGACGCTTCCGACGACCCAGGATTCGTCCAGCCACAGCGCCCGATCGATCAGGAACTGAAGCAGTCTCAGGAGCGCGCCGGCGGCCAGCAGCCAGAGCGTGACTCGTTGGGCCACACCGATGTCCCCGCGCGTGTCGAAGATGGTGCGCATCGGTCGAACGCTATCATGGCGGGGGGGGCGGAAACTCCCCCTTGACCACCCCGAAACGCGGGATCACACTCCAGGCAAGAAGCAGAGCGAAACCCACTTCCCGGAGGGAATCATGAAGTACCATCGCTCGTCGCTCGTCGCTCGTCGCGCTAGCGCTGTGGGCGGCTCCGGCCTTGGCGACCGAAATCTACGTGTGTGAGGACTGCGTCGCGTGCGGGTTTACGCCGTGCTACGAGACGGTGCAGGCGGCGGTGGATGCAGCCGGCCATGGCGATGAGCTCGTGGTCTACCGGGGTACCTATGAAGACCAGCACGTGGTGATCAAGCCGAAGGCCGCCGATCAGTTCCACCTGACAATCCGAGGCGAAGACTCCGCGTTCCGTGCCCGACTCCGCTGGGGCGGCCCGGTCGGGCAGCCGCAGGATACCGAAGAGCAGGCGGTGGTCGAGATCCACAACGAGAAGGGTACGCCTGATGTCTGCTGCGATATGCAGATCACGCTGCAAGACCTCGACATCGTGGCCACCAACTCCTTCACCAGCGCGTTGGCCGTGATCAGCTCGGTCGAGGACGAGGACCAGGAGTGCAACACCGGGATCTTCCTCTACGGCAACTTGTTCAAGGCGCGCCGCAGCGGGCCCTTCCACGCCGGTGGAGGGGCGGTCTGGATCGGTCGAAGACCGGTCCACGGCGGTATCTGCGATGCGACGAACTTCGGCGAATGCCTGGTGAACCAGTCGCCCAAATGGGGCATCATCCGCGACAACGACTTCGTTACCCTGGCGCCAACGGTGCTGCCACCTCCCCCCTCGCTCTCCGACGCGATGTCGGCCTATCATTTCTTCGGGCTGATCGAGGGCAATCGGTTCACCAGCACCGGCGAAGGTCTCCACCTGGGCTACTGCACGCTCGATGGCTCCCCACTCACCTGTGTCGACACGGGGGCGATCGGTGCGCTCGATCGCACGTGCGTACGTCACAACCTCTTCTACTGCAACGAGCAGAACGGCATCCACGTGACCCACGGCACGGTCGCCAAGGTCAACAACAACATCTTCGCCGGCACCTGGTTCCAGGAGAACGGTGCGGCGACCGGCATCGAGATCGGGCCGATGGCGGCCAGCATCGTGGCGGGTTGCGCCAGCGACACTTGCGATCCGGAGTTCAACAACGGCGGGCTGCCTCCGGTTGCGGCGCAGGTGATGTTCAACACCGTCGACCGCAACGAAGGGCACGGGATCGGGATCGATGCGAGCGCCAATCTGAGCGCGCTGGTGGGAAATATCGTCTCCAGATGCGAGGAGCTGCCGCCGAAGTCCGATGGCGACGAATCGGTCGGGATCATCGTCCACAAGGGGACGTTCGATCCTCTGAAGGTGTACCCCGACTACAACGTGCTCTGGGAGAACTGGACCGATGCCGGGGCTCGTTCCGATTACGATCCGGCGGGGGTGTGGCCGGTGGGGCTCGAGGGGGTCCATGATCGGACGCATGAGGACCCAAAAGGAACGAATCCGCATTTCGAGGGGGAGCGGTCGGGGACGAATGTGTATAGTTATCTGTTGCAGAGTACCGGCAGTGCGATCTGTGGCAAGGATCTGGGTGACTTTGATTCGCGGGCGATCGATCTGGCGCCCCAGGGATTCGATGACAGTGCATCGCCACCGGGGCAGGGACAGAGCGCTGGAGACGCAGGTGCCTACGGCGGCCCCGACAACATCTGGGTGAATAGCGATGCCAACAACTGCCCCTTGGAGTTTGGCCTCCCGCTCTTTGCCGAATGTGCGCAGTAGAGATGAGGCGCGCCAGCCTGGGTCTTGGAATGGTGATCGTGTTCTGCTCAGTGGGTTGGGGCATCGAGGAGAATGAAGGTTGGCCCGTAGAGTGGGCGAGTGGTGGCACCGCACCGGTTGTCGTTGATTTCGAAGGGGACGGTGATCTAGAGGTGGTGGCTGGGACCTTCGGCCCTCGGGAGCTTCGCGCCTGGGACGCGTATGGTCTGCTGCTCGACGGCTGGCCGGTTCCACTGCGATGGCGAGTCGAAGGCGCCCTGGGTGCGACCGACATCGACAACGATGGCCAGATCGACGTCATGGTCACAACCGCTTCGGGGAACTCCGACACTTCCTTCGTGCACGCCATTCGTCGTGATGGATCGGAGGCTACGGGCTGGCCGGTCCTTCTCATGAAAGGTGTTTACGCCGCTCATACGAACTTCGACCTCGACGCCGACGGCCAGATCGAGACGATCCAGCCGTTGATGATCGATCTGAGCCAGGGCGAGCTGCGGATCTTGTGCTCTGACGGCCGCGATGCCCCCGGTTCGCCTATGCAAATCGGCCGAGCCCTCTGGTCCAGCGCCGCCGTCGGCGATGTTGATCTGGATGGCGATATGGAGTTCTTCTTCGGCGCCTACCAATATCCGCTCGATCCGATCGGTTGGGTCTACGGCTACCATCACGACGGCACCCCGGTGATCGGCAGCGACGGCGTGTTCGTCGAGATCGGCAGCGCCGTCGTTCCGCCGATCTCATTGGTCGATCTGGCGGGAGATCAACGCCCAGAGGTGATCGTTGCGGACTACTTGGGCAGGATACAAGTCTGGGACGCGAGCGGGCAGCGAGTTCCTGGGTGGCCGCGCGCAAACATGGGCGCCATCGCCACGATCCCTGTCGTCATGGGCTCCAGTGAAGGCAAGGCGACCGCCCTGTGGACCTCGACGCGCGCAGGCCAGGTCTACATCCGTGACGCCGCGGGCGAGCTGCTCCCCGGCTGGCCCTGGACCTGCTCCTGGGACATCAAGTCCCAACCCCTGGTCGCCGACCTCGACGGAGACCGCGCCCCCGAGGCCTTCATCGGCGGCTGCGCCCCCTACAACTGGGCCCTGAACCACGACGGCACGGTGGTCGAGGGGTGGCCGGTTCACACCGACGCCAACGACTTCGGCACCGGCTACATCACCGACCTCGACCAGGACGGCGACACCGACATCGTGTTCCAGGGCTACAACAGCATGATCCACGTCTACGACGCCCAGGGTGTCTACGACGTCGACCGCGTGATCTGCCCCGCCTACCAGTACGACAACTGGCACACCGGCTCGTACGAGAAAGACCTCTACCGCGAGGCGGAGTCGGCCAATGCGCTGGGCGGCTGGGTGGTACGCAGCGATACCACGGCCTGGGGGCACGCCTACCTGGCGCGGGACGAGAGCGCGCGGCCGGTCGAGGCCGGCCCGGATGCCGCCGAGTCCGGCAGGCTCTTCTTCCGCACCGAGACCCCCGTCTGGCGCCGCTACACGCTCTGGATCCGTCTGCGGCGCACCAGGGGCGAGGCCCCCTGGCCGCGCGTCACCATCGACGACCGTTCGCTGAACGGGAAGGGCGGCACCGCCCCTTCCCCGGGCGAGTGGATCTGGTACCGAGTCGGCCGGCGCCCCCTGGTGGCCGGGATCCACGAGCTGCGTATCGCGGCCTCACCGGCGCTGGAGATCGATCGCTGGCTCCTGACCACCCGCGAGAGCTTTCCGCTGCTGGAGGAGCGTCCGCACGGGTGGTGAAGGCGCGGATCGGTTTTTGAACCGACTCAGGGGCCGAAAATGGCCAAGTAGCGACCAAAATCGCCGACTGGGGCGAGTCAGAAGCCCGAAACGACCGCTGAGAGGTCCAAATCGCCTCCTGAGGGGGCTCAGCCCTGCGAGATGACCGCTGGACCTCTGCTCGAGGATTCCCCGGGGCATCGGGCGCGCCACGCGCATACGTGGGCAGAGGAAAACAAAACCGGCCCGGTCGTGCGTCAGGGCTGGACAAACACCCCCGCGATGGGGCGAGCAATACCGCTGTGGTACCCTGAAACGTTCGATCAACCACCCGGGGGACGGCGAGTGCAGATCAAATCGATGTCCGGTGTAAGCTCGACCGGCCGATCTGCGGTGGCCCACACGGCACGGCGCAAGACCATCCGCTTCTGGAACGAGCTGGGGCGGCGCTTTCCGCGCTCCTTTTTCGGCTCGCCGACGACCCGCTTCTACCTCTCCGAAGAGCAGCGCCTGATCGAACAACATGCCGGCGACCTGCGCGGCAAGCGGGTTCTCAAGCTCGACCTGTGGAACGAGGCGCAGAACACCGAGGTGCTCTTCTGGATGATGCGCCAGGGGGCCCGCTGCGCCGGAGTCGACATCGCCGGCACCACCGCGCGCAAGGCCCGTGACCGCGGCCGCGAGCACCGCCTGGCGCTCGACGTGGCGGTGGCGGATGCGGTCTCGCTGCCCTTCGCGCCGGCCTCGTTCGACCTGGTCTACACCATGGGGACCCTGGAGCATATCGAGCACCCGGAGCCGGCGATCGCGGAGCTGGCGCGGGTGCTGCGCGACGAGGGCGTGGCCTTGATCGGAGTCCCGAACCGCCGCGACCCCTTCCTCTTCGCGCTGGCATCGCGACTGGCGCAGGCGCTGGGACGCTACCCCTACGGCTACGAGCGCTGGTACACCAGCGCCGAGCTGCGCGAGCTGGTCGAGGGCGGCGAACTGCGGGTCAGCGCACGCGACACCATCCTCTTCCTGCCCTGGTTCCTGCGCGCCGCGGACATCTACCTCTGGATCTCCCGGCCCTGGCTCTCCAGGCCGATCGCGGTGCTGGTGCAGCCTTTCCGCTGGGCGGCCCGGCTGCGCGCCTGCTCGCGCCGGCTCGGCTACCTGACCGTCTGCGTGGCGCGAAAGGGGGGACGGCGCGCGTGAGGGGTCCGAAGCTGACCCAGGCCCTCGTGTTGCTCGGCGTCGCGCTCTTTGCCGGGGTGCTGCTCTTCGTGCGCCCCGCCGACGAGTCTCTGAGCCCGCACGAGTTCGACGAGTCGTACTACGCCCTGCTCTCGCTGAGGCTGGCCGACGCGGAGACCTCGTGGCTGCTGCCGCGCCATCGCGGCGGAGCGCCGGCCGCAGACAAGCCGCCGCTCTTCGCCTGGATCCAGGCGACCTCGATCCGCATCGCCGGCTTCAACGTGGCGGCGCTGCGAGTGCCCTCGGCGCTGGCGGCCTGGGGCGCGATTCTGATCTGCTCTCTGGCGGCGATGCGCATCGCCGGCGCCGACGCGGGGCTCTGCGCCGGGCTGATCCTGGCCTCGACGCCGCAGCTCTACACGCCGCACGGCGTCTGGTACGGCGTGCTCGAGGGCGGCGCGCTGCTGTTGACGACGGCGATCCTCGCCCAGTCGCTGGCCATCCTCCGGCGCATCGAGCCACCCGAGACGAGCGACGATTCGACGCCGCCGAGCGCGGGACCGACGGCCGCGCAGGGGATGGCGCTCGGCGCGTTGCTGGGGCTCCTGGCGATGTTCAAGAGCGGGCTGGTGATTCTGCCGGTGGCGGTGCTGCTGGGCTGGGCGGCGCTACGTCGCGGCCGCGAAGCGGAGGCTCTGGTGCGCGGCTCCGGCGGCGTCGTGGCGGCGGCGCTCCTGGTGTCGGTCCCCTGGTACGGGTTCGCCCTGGCGGCGGGGGAGGGCCAGTATCTGAGCGGGATCTGGGGAGTCGAAGTGCTGGGGCGAGTGGCCGGGATCGACACCATGTCGCCGCGCCCCCTCCACTACATGCCGGAGCGGATCTTCGCCGGCCTCGGCGTCTGGTCCTGGCCGGCGCTGGTGCTGGTGCCCTGGGGCCTGTGGACGGCGCCGCGGACCATGCGCCGGCCCCTAGCCTTCGCCGGGCTGTGGGCCGCCGCGACCGTGCTGCTCTTCAGCCTGAGCCGCACCCAGTGGCCCTGGTACGGGATTCCGACCTACCCCGCGCTGGCGATCGTCATGGGCGTGGCGCTGGCGCGGGCGGCGCGCCGGCCGCGGGGACGTCGGGTGGCGGTCGCCGCGGGGATCGCGCTCGCGATCGGATTCGGTTTCGAGAACGTCGACCTGGCGACGGGGGCATTCGGGAGGATCGGCCGCCCGGAGCTCGACGGGCTCTCGATCGCGGTGCAGCCGCCGCGCTGGCTGGCGGATGCCGCGCCCGGAGCCAGAGCCGGCGGGGTGGCGGCGCTCGGGGCGATCGCGCTGGCGGTGGCGCTCGGGGTGCGCCTCGGCGAGCGGCGGCGGCGGCGGTTCTGGAGCATGGCCCCCCTGGGCGTGGTCGCCGCGCTGGCGGCGGTATCGGGGCTGCGCGTGGCCGGGGCGGCGCGGAGGATCGACACCGCGCAGACGGAATCGCTCGGATCGGCGTTCTTCTCTCGGGCACAGGGGGTCTGGGATTTCAGCGACCAGCGGCTCCCCGAGATTCCCGAATGGTGGCGCGTCGAGCTGGAGCTGCTCGAGTCGCGGCGGCCGCGGGCGGCCGTCCCGGTCCACCTCGAGGTGCAGGTTCCGAGACCCGAGCAGGCGACCTGGACTCCCTTTTTCGCCGCCACCGGGCTGTGGTTTCACGGCGTCGAGGCTCCGGTTCTGGATGGCGCACGAGTCGCCGTCGAGGTATTCGATCTGCGACCGGGTTGGACGGCGGAGCCCTCGTGGCACAGAACCGAGCTCGTGCCGGTGGGTGGCGGGCGCTTCGAGGGTCGCATCGAGACTCGGCTCGGAAAGGGAGAAGCGCTGCGCTACCGCTTCGTCCACAGCCCCGACGGAGGCGAGACCTGGCTTCCCGAGCTGGGCGGCTGCGTCCGCACGCTGCGTCATGACGCGGGTGGGACCGAGGTCGAGCTGGTCTTGCAGCACCAGTTCGGGGCGCCCTTGGTGCCCTCGGCCGCATCGCCCTGGATCGCTGGGCTCAGTTGCCGGGAAGTCGGCGCGCGCCAGTACTCCCGCGAGGCGGCGGAGACCGAGCTCCCGCGCTGGCGGGAACGGGATGCTCGGCGCTCGATCGCCCAGGTCGCCGTGCCCCCGCCCCACCAGATCAGGAGGCTCTTCGCCGCGCTCGATTCGCCCGACGTGCCGCAAAAGGAGGCCGCCACGGACGCGCTGGAGGCGAGCGCCAGGTCCGAGGACCAGGGCTGCGCGATGAGAGAGATGCTCGAGCATGCGGTGACCGGCGACGCCGTCACCCGCGCGCTCGCGGCGGCGGTGGTGCTGGGGCGCTTGGGGCCTCTGGGACGGGATGCCATCGAGCGCCTGGTCGACGTGATCGGTGATCGGCGCCCCGGCATGACGCTGGCGTCGCTCTGGGCGCTGGAGCAGATCGGGTGGGATCCGGGCGATCATCTCGCAGGACTCCTGCCGGTGGTGAGCCACGGCGGCGGCAGCGACTCCCGCCCTCTGCTGATCGCCCTCGACCGGGCTCTGCAGGCCGACGACCGGCGGCCGGGCTCCCGGGCCGAGGCCGTCGAGGCGATCGTGGCGCTGCTCGATCGCTACGAAGAGCGGAGCATCCCCACGGCTGCCTGGGTCCTCGGCCGCCTGGGGAACGACGCCGAGCCGGCGCTCGCAGCTCTGCTGGATTGCCTGCGGATCTCGGACTGGCCCACCGCGGTCTACTGCGCCCACGCGATCCACGCCATCGCCCCCCAGCGGGCGGTGTCGATTTTCAGCGACCTGGTCGAGGATCTGAATGCGCCGATCCGCGATCGGGTGAACGCGGTTCGCGCCCTGGGCTTGCTCGGGAGAGATGCGATGCCGGCCCTTCCGGTGCTGCTCGCCGCCGTGGTGGCACCGCAGCCGGAGCTCGAAGAGGCCGCCGCCAGGGCATGCGGAAGGCTCGGCCCGCGCGCGACCCGGCGGCTGCGGGCGCTTGCGCGGACCAGCGCGCTTCGGGTCTCCGCCCACCTGGTGAGCGTCCTCGACGCTCGGGGCGCTTTCGAAGCCGGCGATGCCGACGTGCTCGAGACGATTCTGCGGCAGGGTGACGATGCCGCGCGCGCCGCGGCGGCCCGAGCGCTGGGGGGGCTGCGCTCGGCCGCGGCCGGCGCGGTGCCGGAGCTGGCGCGCACGCTGGAGCAGGCGGACGATCCGGCGCTGCGCCGGGCGGCGACCGAGGCCTTGGGGCGGATCGGGTCGGTCGAAGCGCTCCCGGCCCTGCTCGCGGTGCTGTCGCGCCGAGCTCTGGAGGCGCCGGCCGGGGCCAAGGACTTCGAGGCGCTGCGCGACTCCGACCGCTTGCTGCGGGTGGAGGCCGCCCGGGCCTGTGCCGCCCTGGGCACCGGAGCCGAGGCGGCGCTGCCGCACCTGGAAGCGATGCTGCACGACCGCAGCGCCGAGGTGCGGCGGGCGGCCGCGGGCGCGCTGCGCCGGGTTCGGGACCAAGCGCTCGCAGCACCATCGGCGGCAACGCGCTCGTGAGCGAAAACGAGCCGCTCCCGGAGCGGATCGTGCTGATGCCGATCCGCCCCGACGACCCGGGCGCGGCACCGGAATGGGGCGGTGTCGCGACCTTCTGCGCCGCCCTGGCGAGGCGTCTCGACGCCCGATCCGGTCCGCCCTGCGCGCTCCTCTACCCGAGCGCTCCGGAGCCGGAGCCGGAGCGCCGCGCCGGAGCGCCGCGCCGGATTCCGGTGACGGTGGGCGACGGACCGTGGGCCGCCCGCATGGCACGCTTCAACGCCCGGAGCGCGGAGCTGCTGGGGGCACGACGCCACCGGATCCTGGCCTGCGACTACTGGGTGGTACCGCCCTCGCTGCCAAGCTCTTCGACCCTAACCGCCGTGGTTCCGCTGCTCCCCTCGCAGCTGGCCGCGGTGCTCTTGGCCGAGCGGCTGCCCCGGCCGCTGGTCCCGCTGGCCGTGCGCGCCGCCTCCGTCGTCCCGTACCTCCGCGGGCACCGGCCGCTATGGGCGGCCTCGCTGGCGGCGGAGCGGGCGGCCCTGCGGCGGGTCGACCGGCTCTTGCTGCCGGCCCCCTCCATGGTCGACCGGACGCGCGCGCACTGCCGCTCCGACGCGCGCATCGAGCTGCTGCCCTGGGGAACGCCGGAACCGATCGCGGCGCCGCCGGAGCGCGCGGAGGCCCGCCGGCTGCTCGGACTCGAGCCGCAGGCCAAGCTGATCGTGACCCTGGGCCGCATCCATCCCCAGAAAGGGCTGGTGGACCTGGTCCGGGCCTGGGAACTGCTCGAGCCGCCGGCGCCGACCCTGGCGTTGGTCGGGCCGGTGGCCGATCGGCGCCTGGCGCGGCGACTGGAGCGCCTGGCCGCCGGTCGCGGCGACGCCCGCCTGCTCCTGCCCGGACCGGCCGATCAGACGCGCTGCGCGCTCTGGCTGGCCGCGGCCGACGTCTACGCATCGGGCGCGCTGCACGAACCCTTCGGCCTGGCGGTGCGCGAGGCACTCCGCGCCGGGGTGCCGGTCGCGGGGCTGGCGGTCGACGGCCTGGTGGAGGTGCTGCGTCCGCCGGGGGCGATTGCGGTGGCGTCACAGCCGGCTGGCGATCGCGCCGAGCGCTTGGCCGGCGCCTTGCGCCGATTGCTGGAGCGACCGCCGCGGCCCGCCGAGGTGGCCGCCGCGCTGCCGGCCCGCACTCTCGCCGACGCCGCCGAGGACGCGCTGCGGCGCGCCTGGGACGAGGGGGACGAGGCGGACGAGGCAGGCGAAGCGGGAGCGGGGACGGAGCCGGGGGCGCCGGGAGAGGACGCAGGGTGAGCGCCGGCAGGGCCGGGCCGACGCCGTCCGCCACCGCCGGCGCGCTGCTCCTGGTCTACCTGGTCGGGGCGCTGGTGGTGTGGCTGCGCTCGCCGCCCCACGGCATCGACGACGCCCATATCTTCTATCGCTACGCCGAGAACCTGGCCGCCGGCAGGGGTTTCGTGTTCAATCCCGGCGGCGAGCGGGTCGAAGGGGTGACCAGTCTGAGCTGGGTGGCGATTCTGACCGGCGCCGTGCGGCTCGGACTGCCGGTCGACGCGGTCGCGCGGGCGCTCGGGGTTCTCTGCGGCGCCGCGACCGTCGTCCTGAGCTACTTCCTCGGGCTGCGGGTGCTGGGCTCTCGCCGGGCGGCGGCCTGCGCCGGTCTGGCGCTGGCGCTCGATCCCGGCTTTCTGGTCTGGAGCGCGGCATCGGGGATGGAGAGCGCGCTCTACGCCTTGCTGGCGACCGGGTTGCTGCTGGCGGCGCTCGGCGGACGCCCGGGAACGACGGCGGCGCTGGCGCTGCTGGCGGCGCTCACGCGGCCGGAGGGGATCGCGCTGTGGCTCCCCACGGTCGCGATCCTGAGACGCCGCGGGCGCCACCCCTCCGGACGACTCGCGGCACCCTTCGCGGTCGCCGCTCTGGTCCTCGGGTTGGTCTTCGCCGCTCGCGTCGGCTACTTCGGCCACCCCCTTCCCAACACCTACTACGCCAAGGTGCACGGGCTGCACCTGCGCGCCCTCGCCGAGGGGGTGGTCTACTGCCTGGGCATGGCGACGCGTTACCACCTGATCCTGGCGGCGGCGCTGGTCGGGGCGGTGGGTGCCCTGCGCGCCGGGCGGGGCGAGGGTGCGGTGGTCGCGACCGGGGCCTTCGTGGCGACAGGGTTTGGGACCTATGCGCTGGCGGGAGGCGACCATTTCGCCGCCTGGCGCCACTTGCACTACGGCTACCCCGCGCTGGTGGTGCTGGCGGCGGCGGGGTTGGTGCGGGGAGCGCGGGCGTGCGGGGGGCTCGACGCGGGGGGCGATCTGTCGCGGCGGACGGCGCGGGTCGCCGGGCTGGTGATCGTGCTCTGGGCGGCCGGCAACCGGAGTCTTCTCGGGGCGCTCGACCTGGAGCTCGATCTGGCGGCGCGCGGGCGCGAGGAGGGGGCGTACTTGCGGGACTGGGCACCGCCGGGAGTCAGGGTAGGAGTGTTGCTGGCGGGGGCTTTGCCCCATGCCTCGGGGGTGCAGTGCTTCGACCTGCTGGGGCTCAACTCCACCGCGGTCGCCCACGCCGCGAAGCCGCGCTTCGGGCACGGTCCCAAGAACCACGAGTCGTTCGATCGCGAGACATTTTTCCGGGTCGCGCCCGAAATCGTGTGGCATGGTCTGGAGGTTGCCGGCGGGCGTTGTGCTCCGCATGCCGTCGAGCAGATGCTGATGCAAGGGCTGCCGGACGACCCGCGATTCGAGGCGCTCTACGAGCCGCGGCTGCTCACGCTCCCCGGCGGTCGTTCCCACGCCTTCTTCGCGCGGCGCGACCTGGAGCTGGAGTCGAGCGTGCCCTGTGCCGCGGCGGATTGAGCAGAAGCTGACGCGCCGCGATCCCTTCAAGAATCGGAGGCGATGGACGATCTCCTCGATGATCCCTCCATGCCGCGTGGCTTGATCGAGATGCGAGGGGCTGTCACCGACGAGGAGATCCGAATGGAAATGCGGGTGCCCGAAGTCATCGCGGGAAAGAGCGCCGATTGCCAGGTGCGTGGATTCACGAAGGAGCCGGGAGATCTGATCGAGGTCGGTGAGTATCTCGGCGAGCTGAGGGTGGAGTACGACGAAGGCGACTTCACCGATTGCCCGGTCCTCTACTACGGGGATCTGGTGGCGAGGGCGCGGGGGGTGCTGGTCGAATCCCGTGTCGAGCAGGTCAGCAAGCAGGGGGACGTGCTGGCGATCGTCGGGGATCGGCCCGGGAGCTTCTCGCTCGAATTCGTCACGTTCTAGGCAGGAGACAGAGATGGAGCGCTGCAAGCTCGTCATCGTCGATCTCGACGGCACACTTTGGGATGGGATCCTGTTGGAGGATGGGATCGGAGGACTGTCGCCTCGAGCCGAGATGGTCGCCACGCTGCGCGAGCTGGATCGTCGCGGGATCTTGCTCTCGATCGCGAGCAAGAACCACCCCTAGGACGCCCACCGTGCCCTGGAAGAGCTCGGTCTCGCCGATCTGTTCGTCTTTCCGCAGGTCACTTGGGATCCAAAGTCCGATGCGGTCGGGCGAATACTGAAATCGCTACGTTTTTCTCCAGCTCATGCGATCTTCGTGGACGATACGGCGTACGAGCGAGAGCTGGTGAAGGCGATGATTACGAAGATCACGGTCACCACGCCCGAGGAGTTTCCCGGTCTGGCGAGCGGCGAGGGATTCACCGGTTACGCCACCGAGGAGTCGGGCGCCCGCAAACAGTTCTATCGTGACGAGGAGAAGAGACAGAAAGCGGAAGCCGCCCACGAAGGGGCCTATCGGAGTTTCTTGCGGGAGATCGGTCTCGAAATCCGCATCGGCACGGCGACCGATCGGTGCGCGGGTCGGGTGGCGGAGCTGGTGCAGCGCACCAACCAGATCAACTTCTCCAACAACCGCTATGACCAGGAAGAGGTGCGCGCGCTCCTCGATTCCCCGCGGCACCCTTCCTTCGTCGTCTCCGCCGAGGACCGCTTCGGACCGTACGGAATTATCGGTTTCGCTTGCCTCCGTGACCGGGGCGATGGCTCGCTCTTCATGCAAGATCTGATGCTCTCGTGCCGAATACAAGGGCGCGGCGTCGAGAGCGCGCTGATTGCGTCGCTCGCGAAGCTGATGGCCGATGGCGGACATCGGAGGCTGGTCGGGCTCTATCGATCCACCGAACGCAACGCTCATATCGCCAACGTATATACGCGACTCGGTTTCGAGCCGATCGAGCAGGAGGGCGAGGGACAACACTTCGCCCTCGATCTCACCGGGGCTTTGCCTGCGGCGCCTTCGCATGTGCGCGTCGTTCACTGTGAGGATGTGGCGGCCGAGAAGAACGAGGGCATTCCTTTCATTCGCCGGATCGTCGAGGACTTGGTCAAGCACGACGTAGTGACCGGCAAGATCATCGATGTGGGCGCGGGTTGGGACGGCGTGCTGGGTGAGGACTGCGATTCCTGGCTGAGTCGCGGGGACAACAGCCACATCCGACTCGATCAAGAGGCATATCCCCGCACCGACATCGTGGCGAACGCGCAGGATATGCCCGATGTCGAGACGGAGACCTTCGATTCATTGCTCTGCCTCGAGGTGCTGGAGCATTGCACCAACCCCTTCGAGCTGAGTCGGGAGATCATGCGTGTCTTGCGCCCTGGCGGCGCAGCCGTCATCTCCGCGCCCATGAACTACGTGATCCACGAACACCCAGGGGATTACTGGCGCTTCACCCCCGACGGACTCAAGATCCTGTTGCAAGACCAGGCCGAGGTAGTTCAGGAAGACGTCGAGGGCGACCCGGAGCACCCGGTCCGGACCGTGCTGACGATTCGCAAGCGAACCAGCGCTTCGGCCCGTGCCGACAGCTCTTCCGCGATCGCTTGATTGAAGCGGTCGTTGGGGTGGTGGTCGGGGTGCAGCCACCTGCCGAGCTCCTTGCCTTGCTCTCCGTTCAGGCATCGGTAGCCCACGAAAAGAGCGCCCCTCGCCTCCGCGATACGGCGGATCGCCCGGTCGAACTGTGCGTGTCGCTCGGCCTGTAGGCGGCTGAGAGCCGGCATCGGCAACATGCCGAGATATGCCTGGGTCGCGTCCGGGCAATGATGAGACAAGATGTCCGCGAGCTCATCGAGTGTCGCCTCGAAGCGCTCGGGCTTCGCTTGCGGCTGGTACTCGTAGACCCGATGGGGGTGAACCCGGGGAACCCGACCGAGCTCGAGGAAGTCGATCCCCGCCATGACCCCTTTGCGTTCGATCAGATCGGTTCGGCCGAGACAGATTGCGATCAGGTCGGGCGCGAACGCGGCCAACTGGTCTCCCAGTGTGTGCGCGACGGTTTTCGCAAGCGACACACTGGCGCGGGGGGATGCGAGATTCCAGAGCTCAACGCTACGCCAGGCATAGATCCGCCCACGAGAGAAGAGGTAGTCCTGGCTCCAGGGCTGGGCGCTCAGCGGCGCGGTCTCTCGGGATTCTCGCGCGAATCGCTGCTCGATGAGCCACATGAAGCGCGCGGGCCACATGCCCTGGATCTCGTAGCGCTTCCGGAGCATGGCGGTCCATTCGGCATGAGCGTCGCGGGATGCCTTCGCGGATCGTCGGCGGTTCGATTCGCTGGCGCCGATGATCAGCACGCGAAATGGGTCGATGCCCTGGCTCGGCTCTTCCAGGCGGACGCGGGGAAGAGAGCGTTCACGGGTAGCCGTCGCCGAGTGATTCCTGGTCGGAACCGTCTCGCCTCCCGGTCGCTGCGGAGCGAGGGAGCCGGGTCGGATGGCGCGCGCGATCGCGGCCGCGGTGGCGGCGTGGTGCTTTTCGGCGGGGAAGCCGTCCGGCAAGAACCACCCCTCGTTCTCGGCGGTGCTGCGCTCGGAGATCGACAGGGGCGGCAGGTAGAGGTGGCCGACTCGCTCGGCCGCCGCCTGCGCGGCGTTCCGGAAGCCGGCCAGGCGCTCCCCTTGGTCGCCGATCGTCCGGGGATCGAGATCGAGTCCGAGGACGACTCCTCGCGCGTTCGGGCAGCACTTCCGGAGCACCCGCGCGAAGCGCGTGAGTGTCGCGCGAAAGGCCTCGACTTCTCGCAGTGCTTCGAACTTGTAGTGCATCTGGGGCTCGAACAGGTGGGACTCACCGGCCTCGAGAAGATCGCTGCCCTGGAGCGAAAGATCCTCGCCGCGGAAATCGTGACTCCCGACGCAGGTCACCACCAGGTCCGGATCGAATGCCTGGACTCTTCTGAGGAGGGCGGCCAGCAGGGCTTCCAGGCAGGTGAGCGTGGCACCGGCGATGGCGACGTTCCACAGTCGGCCGTGCTCCCAGTCGCTGGTCTTTCCCGGCCGCTGCAGGGCGCTCCGGTGCCGCGAAAGGGCCCGGTCGTCGGGAGCCGCCAGACCGCGGGCAGCGGCGTCGAGATGGGCCATGAGCAAGGCGGGCCAGCTCCCCGGGGTTCGGTAGCGACACCGCAGCTCTTCCATCCAGATGCGGTGCGCATCGGCGCTCCACGAGAGCGGAAGGGCGTTGGTGGTCTCGCTGCCGCCCAGAGCGAGGACTTTGAACGGTTTCGACATCTGCACTCCGAAAAAAGGCGCGGGGCGCCGAGATGGGAAGTCGTTCTTGCGCGGTTCTCTGGCTGATCGACGATCCCTTGGAGCGCTGAACCCGCCTTCGTTCGCCAGCTCGCGCCGCGACAGGACGCTCACTCCGAGCGCACGTGAGCTTGACATTTTCCGCACCGAGCGGGGTTCAGTTTGACAGTCGACGCCGATGGGTCGCCGAATTGGGCCTCTGGGGCGCCTCTGGGGGCCGAATCGGGCTCCCAAGAGCCCAAGATGTCAAACTGAACCCCGCTCGGTGCGGGAGATGTCAAATTCGGGTGGGTTGGGCGTGTTCTCGGGGCGTTGTGCCGCTCACGCCCCCCGGCGGCGGATCCCGCGCCTTCTTCGCGCGGCGCGACCGGTGCCTGGAATGGAGCTCTCGCTGTCGTGGGGCAGCATCCGGCGCAGCAGGCGATCGTAGGAGCCGACCATCGAGTCGACGCCGAAGCGGAAGCGCGCGGTGTCGCGGGCGGCGCGGCGCAGCTCGGGGAAGGAGTCGGGGGATTGGAGCAGGCTCTCGAGGGTGCGCAGCCAGGCCGGGCGGTCTTCGCGGTCGAGGATGAAGCCGGTCCGGCCGTGCTCGATCAGGTGCGGCAGGGGGCCGACCGCGCTGGCGACGACGGGCAGGCCGTGGGCCATCGCCTCGACGGCCACCAGCCCGAAGGTCTCGTAGTGGGTGGGATGGAGCAGAGCCCAGGCCGAGCGATAGAGGTCGGCCATCTGGTCGAAGGGTACGCGCAGGCGCAGGTTGAGCCAGTGGTCGTTGCGGTGGCGGCGCACCAGGCGCTCGGCCAGCGGGCCGTCGCCGGCGATGGTGAGACGCAGATCGGGGATCCGCTCGCGGAGCACTCGGGCCAGCTCGATCGCCTCTTCCACCCCCTTCCAGGGGACCAGGCGGGCGACCACGAGGAGCTCCGGGGTGCGCGAGCGGGCGTCGGGATCGGGCGTCTGGTGGGCCTGCACCGCCATCGGGATCGCGGTGGAGGGGGCCGGGGTGTAGCGGGCGGCGGCGGGGCGCGACTCGTCGTCGAAGAGGACCACGCGGTCGAGACGCCGGTAGCGGCGGCGCAGGCCGCGATCGACCAGGGTCAGGCCGGCTCTGGTCGCCAGAGGAAGGTGGGGCCGCTCGGGCATGCGGGCACGATGGAAGAAGAGCAGCTCGAAGAGGGGGTCGGCGCCGAACACCGCCGCGACCGGTCGGCCGCGGGCGCCGCCCAGGGCGGCCAGCGCCCCGACCTGGAAGTCGAGCGCCAGCCAGAGGTCGACGCGATCGGTGAGCGATCGCACCTCGCGGGTCAGCGCTCTGAGCAGTAGCGCGCGGGCGCGTCTCGATTCCCAGCCGCGGGCCCAGGGGTGGCGGGCCCAGCGCACGCGCACCTGGTCGGGCCAGTGCTCCAGGAAGGGTTCCGGTCCCACCAGGGGAGCCACGACCTCGACGCGCCAGCCGCGGCCGGGCAAGCCCTGGGCGAGCTGGGTCGCCAGTCGGGCGCAGCCGCCGATTCGAGGCAGGAAGCTGTAGGAAACCAACCCCACGACCGGCTCGGGGCGAATGGGCTCGGACATGAAGTCCTCTTGCATCGCGACGCCATCGGGGGGGGGAAGCTCGTTCGGTCCTGGTAAGGATAGCTTCCCCGGCCTCGTCTTGCGCTGCCGACAAGCAAAGGGCCACCCAACCGCGGCGGGGAGTCCGACGGTGGGGCGGCCCTGGCGAGCCGCGCAGGAGGGGGGTGGCGCGGCTCGCTGTAGTTCTTGCTGGTTGGAGGTCAGCGCTAGCGGCGAGTGATCGGCAGGCTGCGGGGCTTCGCTTTCTCCGACTTGGGCAGGCGAATCTCCAGCAGGCCGTTGTGGAACTCGGCGCCGGCGGCCTCGGCATCGACGCCGCGGGGCAGGCGGAAGCTGCGCGTGAAGCTGCCGCGGCGACGCTCGATTCGATGATAGGTCAGCTCTTCGCTCTTCGCCTCCTGCGAGGTCTCGCCCTTGACGGTCAGCAGGCCGTCCTCGACGGTGACGCTCACCTGGCTCTCGTCGAAGCCGGGGATCTCGAGCACCAGGCGGTGGGCGTCGGCGTCCTCCAGCACGTCGGCGCGGGGCAGCCAGCCGCCGGCGGCGTCGTCGGCGCAGGCGGGGGCGTGCCAGAGGTCGGAGAAGAAGCGATCGATCTCGTTGCGAAGGGCGGGGGCGGCGGGATTCCAGGTTGCGAGTCTCATGACGGGTTCCTTCCGAGGGGGATGTTCCGGCTGAGGCCGGGTTCGGCGGCGCGGCCGGTGGATGCTGGGTGTGGGGCGGGGCCCCGGTCGATGCGAGGGTTTCTCGCGTTCGCTGGTCGCCTTTGCAACCGGCGGGCCAACTCGGAGCGCAGGTGCGGCGGAAAGACAACAACTCGTTGGAAAACCACTAGTTACGAGTGCACATCCGAACCCGAGGGGGGCAAGAGGGCGAGGTGGCCAGGCGAGCGAGATGTCAAAGTGGCAGCAATTCTGCCATAACGACATGACAACGGAAGGAGGGGTCTCAGCCGCGTTCCGCCATCCGAAGAGCGGCGACCGGAACCGTCGCCTTGGCCAGCGACTCGGCGTACTCCTCCTCGGGCAGGGAGTCGGCGGTCACCGCTCCGCCGACTCCGAGCGTGACGCGCCCTTCGCGACGAACCAGGGCACGGATCAGCACCGAGAGATCGAGGTTGCCGTTGCTCGATACGTAGCCCAGGGCGCCCGCGTACGGTCCCCGCGCCACCGGTTCCAGGGCGTCGATGAGCTGGCAGGTGCGGATCTTCGGCGCGCCGGTCATCGACCCCGGCGGGAAGGCGGCGCGGATCAGCTCGGCCGGACCGACTCCCGCGGCTCGCAACGCGCTCACCGTGCTCACCAGGTGGTAGACCGAGGGGTGGCGCTCGGGGCGGCAGAGGCGCTCGACGCGCACCGAGCCGACGCGCGCCACCCGCCCGAGGTCGTTGCGCGCCAGATCGCAGATCATGAGGTTCTCGGCGCGGTCCTTGGCGCTGCTCAGCAGGGCGCGCAGGGCGCCGCGCTCGGTGGCGGCGCCGCGCGGGCGGGTGCCCTTGATGGGCCGGCTTTCGATCCGTTGGCCGCGCGCGCAGAGGAAGCGCTCCGGAGACGACGACACGATGGTGGCGCCGGGCAGATCGGCGAAGGCCGAGAAGGGAGTGGGGCCGAGCCGCCGCAGCGCGGCGTGGATGGCGGGCGGGGGCGGGGCCGAGGGCAGCTCCAGGCGCTGGGTCAGGTTGACCTCGTAGCTGTCGCCGGCCCGAATCGACTCCTGGATGCGGCGCACCGCGGCGAGATAGGCGGCGCGACCCAAGGACGACGCGACGCCCTCCGGCAGGGTGCGCAGAGGCGCCAGCGGGGGCGGGGGCGGGGGCCGCCGTTCGGAGGGCGGCGGATCGCCCGCCGCAGTGGCGCGTGCGGCGGCCTCGAGCAGGGCCGCGCCGGCCCCTTGCAGCGACTCGACCAGCTCGATTCGTCCGCGCATCCGGTCGTGCACCAGCGCGGCGCCGTAGAAGTGGGCCCGCAACAACGCTTCGCGCGGCGCCTTGGGCGGCAGGGGCGCGAAGGCGCCGGGCTCGATCAGCCGGATGAGCTCGTGGGAGAGCGAGACGACGGCACCGCCGGTGAAGGGCAGCGCGGCGGGCGCGGCCGGGCCCATGACGCGCGAGATGGTCTCCAGGGATGCGATCGGATCGCCGCGCCAGCGCAGCGCCGTATCGCCCGCGGGGGCGCGCAGCACGAGCTCGGATCGCCCGGGGCCGATCTCGAACGCTTCGAGGCTGGCGACGGGCGCCAGGAAGAGCAGAGTGCGGCGCGACACCGGCCCCAGCGCGCCGCCCGACTCCAGCAGACAGGCTCCCGGGGGGTGACCGGCGAGCTCCAGGATCCGGGCGGGATGGGGCGCGTCGGGCAGCGGCACCCGGCGCGGCTCCGGCAGGCGGCGGCGCGGTGGAGCCAGGGCGTCGAGCACCCGGCGCAGCCGGGGCGCGTCGTGCACGAGCCCGGGAGGGGCGGGGGCCCCGATCATGGGGCGCCTCGCGCCGCGCTGGCGGCGCGGAATCGGGCCAGCTCGGCTTCGAAGCGGGCGCCCAGACGGGCGCTGATCGGACCGGGGCAGCGGTCGCCGATCGGGCGCCCCTCAAGCAGGGCGATCGGCAGCACGCCGATGCCGGCCGAGGTCAGGAAGGCTTCGTCGGCGGCACGCAAGCGGGCCAGCTCGTGACGCACCTCGCACGCCCCGATGCCCTGCTCCGCCGCGTCACGAAGCACGAAGCGGCGCGTCACTCCGGGCAAGGGGCCGAGCTCCAGCGCCGGGGTGTGGAGGATGCCCTGGTGGACCCAGAAGACGTTGCTGCAGGTGCCTTCGATGACGCACCCGCCGGAGTCCAGCAGCAGCGCCTCGGTGGCCCCGGTGGCGAGCGCGGCGCGCCGCGCCAGCAGCAGCGGCTGAAACGAGATCGACTTGATCGTGGGCGACCGCGGCGCGCCCCGGGCCCCCTCGGCGACCACGACCCGCGCCCCGGCCCCCGCCGGAGCCTTTGCCAGAGCGCGCAGGTGCACCGCCAGGGTGGGGCCCCCTCCCCCATCGCGGCCCTCGAGGTCGGCCTGGACGCCGCGGCTGAGGGTGACCCGCGCCAGGCACTCCGCTCGAGCATTGCGCGCGCTGAGCTCGGCGACGATCGCGTCGAGATCGGCAAGGGCGGCGGGCGCGGGGATGCCGCAGAGATCGAGCCCGGCGCGCAGCCGCTCGACATGCGCCGCGAGCCGGAAGGCCCGCCCGCCGGCCACGCGCAAGGTCTCGAAGAGACCGTCGCCGCTCAAGAAGCCGGCGTCGCGGGCCGACACCACGGGATTGTCGCCAAAAACGCCGTCGACGAAGGCGATCAAGGGAGCACTTCCAGCAGCATGCCGGCGCCGTCGAGCGCCACACCGCCGGCAATGATCTCGAGCGCCGCGCCGTGAGTGCCCGGCGCCAGCGCCGGCAGGCGGCGACCGATCTGGAGCTCGCGGGTCTCGGCGGGCGCCAGCGAGCCGAAGGGCATCCGGCCGACCGGAGCGCCGTCGAGGACCAGGCGCAGGGCGACGTCCTGCACCTCGCCGGAGTGGTTGGTGACGCGGACCGTCGCCTGGACCGGATCGCCCGCACGCACTCCGAGCAGGGCCGCCGGCCGTAGGTCGATGTCGATCAAGGGCGACACCTCGCCGAGCAGCGCCAGATCGTCGATCCACCATCCCTCGCCGGCCAGCGAATCGTCCGAGCCGAGGTGCCAGCGCAGCAGCACCTGCTGGCCGACGTAGTCGGCGAGCGCCACCACTTCGCGCCGCCAATCGACGCGGCCGCTCCAGCCGGGCTCGCCGGAAAGCGCCTGGTTGGCGCCCGGGAAGGCGGGCAGCGAGTAGCCGCGCGAGGGCTCGAGCACGGCCCAGGTCTGGCCGGCGTCGGTGGAGATCTTCAGGTTGCCGCCGTCGTAGCCCTCTTCGGTGGCGAGCTGGTGGTGGAAGGCGATTCGGGCGTCGGCGCCCCGCACCACCAAGGGCGGGGCGATCAGGCTGGCGTCAGCCTGGTTCGGGTAGCCGCCGCCCAGCGGCGCTCCCCAGAGCGCCGGTGCGCTGTGGGCGTCGGGCCCGACCCCGTGCGCCCACACCCCACCTCGAGCTGTCATGCCGCCCGAGGTCTGATCGAAGTCCTGCACCGGCGCCAGCACCAATTCCGTCGCGAGTGTGTCGCCGGCGACGATCACCAGGCTCTCCGGCGGCGCGGCGCGCAGCACGGCCCGCGCCTCGAGCACGACCAGCGAATCTCCCGGCAGGTCGTCGAGCTGGAAGAGCCCATCGACCTTCGAGGGAGCGTGGGCCTGCGCCGGGAGCACGCGCAGTGCCGCGCCGGTCGCGACACCCTCTTCGGTGGTGCAGGTGCCCATCACCGAGCCGCCCGCCAGGGCGCGCGGCGCCAGGTCGAGGGTGGTGATTCCGCCGGCATCGACCGCCACCCAGGCGCTGTCGGGCGCCAGGCCCCAGGCGCCGGCAATCACCAGCTGCTCGGCGCCTTCGGGCAAGGGCAGCAGGTAGTCGCCCTCGGCCTCGTCGACCAGCACGTCGAAAGCGATGGCGGCGGCGCGCACCCGGGCGCCGCGGGCCAGCGCGGCATCGGAGCGCGGCAGCAACACCCGGCCCTGGACGTGACCCAGCAGCTCGTTGCGCACCCCGATCGCGGCCCGCGCATCGATCCGCCCCCAGCCATAGTGGTCGTCGCGGCCGGCCGCGCCGAGATCGACCGCCCCCAGAGCCAGCGAGAGCAGCAGGGCGTCGCGGTGCGGCGCGAAGGGGCTGGCCGACGCCACCAGCGCGGCGCAGCCGGCCGCCAGCGGCGCCGCGAAGGAGGTGCCGCTGGCCGAGGTGTAACGCCCGTAGATGTCGGTGGTCCAGACATCCTTGGCTGGTGCGGCGAGGCGGATCTCGGGACCGCGGGCGGAGCTGGACCACAAGGTGTCGCCGCGGGTGGTGCCCGAGATCGCCACCGCGTCGTCCAGGGTCGCCGGATAGGCGACATTGTGTCCGGTGTTGCCGGATGCCGCGACCAGCAACACTCCGGCCCGGCGCGCCTCGGCCAGCGCGGCGTCGATCGCCTGCGAAGGCGAGACGCTGAGCGAGAGCGAGATGATCTGCGCGCCGGCGTCGATGGCGTAGAGAACGGCGTCGTCGAGGACCTCGGAGTAGGGACCGGCCTCGCCGATCTGCAGCGCCATCACCCGCACACCGCCCGCGCCACCCCAGCCGCCCGCGATTCCGGCGACACCCTTTCCGTTGGCGGTGCGCGCCGCGATCACTCCCGCGACACGCGTGCCGTGCGACGAATCGGTGGGGCGCGGATCGTTGTTGTCGTTGGCGAAATCCCATCCCCACAGATCGTCGATGAAGCCGTTCTCGTCGTCGTCCAGGCCGTTCAGGCTCTCGCCCGGGTTGCGCCACGCGGCGCCCCAGAGGTCGGTGTGCTCGAGCTCGATTCCGGAGTCGAGCAGGGCGACGACGATGTCGCCCTCGCCGGTGGAGATGCGCCAGGCGTCGCGGGCGGCCAGGTCGGCGCCGGGCAGCCCACCCTCCTGGCCGGTGTTCTCGAGATGCCAGGCGTCGGCGAAGCGCGGATCGTCGGGAAGGGGCGGATCGGCGCCGAAGATCAGCCAACGGCCCGGAGCGACGACCTCGGCCCAGCGCACGCCTGGATCGAGGGCCAGGCGCCGCGCCGCGGCCTGCGCCCTGCCCGGGCGCGCGTGCGCATCGGCGATTCCCAGGCGGTTGACGCGCGCCAGACGCAGGCCGTGCCGCCGCGCCAGCGCTTCCGCCGCCGCCACCCCGCCGCCGCGAGGCGCAAAGGAGATCGCGGCGTGGCGATCGGCGGGAGCATGCGGCAAAGCTCGCGAGTCGAAGTCCTCCGCCGCGGCAACACCGAGGCCAGCGGCGATGGACAGGAGCAGGGTCTTCACGACGCCGCTCCCAGCTCGATGCTCTCCACCACCGCGTCGAAGAGCGGCTCGTCGCCGGGCCCCGGGTTCTCCATGGTGAACATGAAATAGGTGTCACCGTCCAGGAACACCAGGGCCAGGCGTCGCAGGCCGTCGTCCGGGTCGACGAAATCGAGACGCAGGGCGGGCACCCCACCGATCCGCAGCGCGCGCCGCGCGGTGAAGCGGCCGACGTGCGCCGCGATCCGCGCTTCCGCACCGGCCAGGGAGAAGTCGTAGCCCACCACCAGGGCCTTCACCGCCAGCCCGGCGAGCTTGGCCGGGTCGGCCGGGTAGAACATCTGCAGGTAGTCGGGAGGCAGCTCTCCGGCGGGGCTGGGGCGCCACCCGCCCGGCGCCCGAAAGCGCAGTCGATGCTCCGGGCTGCGCACCGCGGCGCCCTCGATCCGCAGCGCGGGCCGCGCTCCGCCGAAGCGGATGCCGCCGGCCACGTACTCCTCGACCTCCAGGTCGATCCGTCCCATCACGTCGAGCATCGGCACGAAGGCGCTGCCGATCGCCCCCTCCGCCAGGGTGTTGGAGGCGATCTTGACGTGGGTGGCGTCGACCGAGTCGAGACCGAAGGCGGGGTCGAGGGGGAACCAGACCCCGACATAGACCTCGGTCCACATGTGGTAGCCGAAGGCGCCGCGGAAGTAGACCAGGCCGCTGGCGGCACGCGCCGGAATGGCGGCGGCGCGGCACAGGGCGACCAGCAGCAGGGCGTGCTCGGTGCAGTCGCCCTCGCGGCGGCGCAACGCCTCCAGCGCCGAGGCGAAACCGACCTCGAAGCTCTTCTTGCCGATGGAGCGGAAGACCCACTGGTTGAGGACCCGGGCGGCGGCCAGCGGATCGCTCTCGGCGCCGACCTGGTCGGCCACGACGCGCCGGATCTCGGGATCGCCGGACTGGATCAGGAGAGAAGAGGCGAGCTCGGCCGCCAGATCGGGGCCGCGATAGGGCCGCGTGTAGCTCGGCGTCGGCTCGGGAGGGCGGCGAATCGAGAGGCGCATCGGGGGCGTCGCCAACGAGGGATGAGTGGCGAGAGGCGCGTCGCCGCCGGCCGACGCGGCCACCTCGGGCGGCTCGACGGCGACCTGGTGGGGCGGCCAGCTCAGGCGGCCGCGATAGGCGGTGCCGGCATCGCGTGGCGAGACCCGCAGCAGCAGCTCGTCGACGGCGCGCGGCCGGGGGATCCGGCGCCCGGACTCGACCAGGGTCTCGAAGAGCAGATCGAGGGTGTAGTCCAGGGGCGGCGCCTCGGCGGCGGCGCGGTCGACCAGCCGGGTCTCCTGGACGATCCCCATCAGGTCGGCGCGCGAACGGAGCACGGTTCCGGTCGCGATGTCGCGCCATTCGTCGGTCCCGGCATCGGGCATGCTCGACATGCGGGTGCGGGTATGCAGCAGGCGCCGGTCCTCGTCCCCCTGCTCGACGCCGAGCAGCTCCACGTCGAAGGTCTCGATGCCGCCCATCTCCGGCACGAAGGAGCGGTAACGCAGCTTCGACTCGCCGGCGGCGAAGGCGGCGGCCAGGAGGCGGTCGGCGGTCCAGGGGAAGACCAGATCGGCCCCGACCGGCAACGCCCGGCGCTGGCTCGCCTGGAGCCCGAGGGTGGTCAGAACGAGCGAGTCGCCCACCACTTCGCCGTGGGTCCGAGTCGAGGTCGCGGCGACCCGCTCTTCGTAGTCGATCGCCACCGGGCGCCCCTCGCGGGTCTGCACGAAACGCGCGGTGGTGCCCATCTCGACCCGCGCGCCCATGCGCCGCACGCGCATTTCGGTGTCGAGGGTGAGCGCGATCTCCTGGTCGCCTTCCCTCTCCACGGAGACATGGAGAAAGCCGACCTTCTTTCCGCCAAGGGACAGGTCGTGCCACTCCTGGTGGGGCGGCTCGTGCGGCGGCCAGGTGTGGGCGGAGAACGCGGGAAGGGCCCAGAGCAGGGCAGCGAGAGCGGCGATCGAAGGGCGATGGCGGATCATGTAGAATCGACTCGGGCGTGTGGGACAGTGCAACAGTGCAAACATCTATCTTGACGCAGGTAGAGACGAGCCGCCAGTCCAGATGAAGAGAACTCGACCCAAGCTTCGAATCCCCCTCCCCCGGGCCGGCTGCCCTTTCTGCTGGGAGTGGTTGCCGCCGCCGGACCGAAACGCTCCCACCCACGGCCGTGAGCTGCCCGCCGGTCGCTGCGCCTGCGGCGCCTTCTTCGTCTTCGACCAGAGCGGCAAGTCCGCGGGCCAGGCGCAGATCGATTTGCGCACCCTGGCCTGCGGGGGCGACGTCGATCGCGGCCTGAAGCTGCGCGCCGACGAGGACTTCGACCTGCGCTCCAAGGCGCTCGGGGCGCAGACGATCCAGGGCCGCCGCGTGGTGCGCGGGCACCCCTATCTGCAGCCCAAGGTCTGGGCGCTCGAGCTTCGCTGATCGCAGCCCGCTGAAGGTCTATGCTCCGGGGACAATCTCAGGAGATTCGCCGATGGCTTCAAAGCTGTTTTCCGAGGATCACGAGCTCTTCCGCGATGCCTTCCGCCGCTTCGTCGCGACCGAGGTGACGCCGCGTGTCGAGGAATGGGAACGGGCCCGCGAGGTTCCGCGCGAGCTGTGGCTGAAGATGGGGGAGCAGGGGTTTCTGTGTCCCGGGTTGCCGGAGGCCGAGGGGGGCCTGGGGCTCGACTTCGGCTACTCGATGATCGTCAACCAGGAGCTGATCCGGGGCGACGGCTTCGGGGTTGGAGTGCCGCTGCACAGCGATGTCGCGACACCTTATCTGGTCGACTATGGGACGGCCGAGGCGAAGGGGCGCTGGCTGCCGGGCTGCTTGAGCGGCGAGACGATCAGCGCGGTGGCCTTCACCGAGCCCGATGCCGGCAGCGACCTGGCGGCGATTCGCACTCGAGCGGTGCGGATGGGCGACGAGTACGTGATCAACGGACAGAAGACCTTCATCACCAACGGCTGGGTCTCCGATCTGAACGTGGTGGCGGTGAAGACAGATCCGGAGGCCGGACACAAGGGGATGAGCCTGATTTTGGTCGAGGCGGGGGCGCCCGGCTTCGAACGCGGGCGCAAGCTGGAGAAGATGGGCTACCACATGCAGGACACGGCGGAGCTGGCGTTCGTCGACTGCCGCGTGCCGGCGACCAATCTGCTCGGCGAAGAGGGGCGGGGATTCCGCTACCTGATGGAGAAGCTGCAGCAGGAACGGCTCGAGGTGAGCATCAAGTGTCAGACCATGGCCGAGGAGTGTCTGCGCGAGGCGATCGGCTACGCGCACACCCGCAGCGCCTTCGGCAAGCCGATCGCCGTCCACCAGGCGAATGCCTTCCAACTGGCGGAGATGGCGACCGAGGTGGAGTTGGGGCGCACTTTTCTGGAGGATCTGGTCGTCGAGCATATCGCCGGCAACAACATCGTTCAGCGGGTGTCGATGGCGAAGTACTGGCTGGCCGAGATGGCCAACCGGGTGGCCTACGCGGCGGTTCAGCTCCACGGCGGCTACGGCTACATGGAGGAGTATCGAATCTGTCGGCTGTTCCGCGACGTGCGCTCGCTGCCGATCGTCGCCGGGACCAGCGAGGTGATGAAGCTGATCGTGGCGCGCGGGTTGGCGCCAGGGAAGTCGAGGTAGATGATGCAGGTGCGGCTGTTCGAGGAGGGCGACGAGGAGCGCGTGGGGGCGTTGCTGGAGGAGTGCTTCGGCGACCTCTATACGCGGGAATTCTTGCGCTGGAAGTACCGCGACAACCCCTGGGGATTCCTGCCGCCGGCGTTGATGGAAGACGAAGGCGAGATCGTCGGTCACCTGGGGTTGGTGTCGCTGCCGTTCCGGGTGAGCGGGCGCAGCGTGCTCGGGCTACTGGCGGCCGACGCGGCGGTCTCGCCACGGATGCGCAAGACCAGCCTCTCCGACGGCGGCGCGCTGCGCGAGATGTGGAATCTGGTGAGCGAGATGGGGGCACGCAGGGCCGACCTCGGAGTGTCGATTCCGGTGGCCGGCTTCTACGCGGTTGGGCGACGCTACTTCGGCGCCAAGCATCTGTGTACGATCCCGGAGCTCAAAGGGGTGGTGTCGCACTATCCGGCGTATCGCGGCCGGGGAGCGCCGAAGCCGGTCGCGCGGGCGCTTTCGGCGCTGACCTCCGGGCGCAGGCGGGCGCGCTTTCGGCGCGGCGGGGCGCAGGGTGAAGTGGCGCGGATCGAAGCGAAGGACCTGGGCGAGGGCTTCGATTCCTTTTGGAGCGCGTGCGCTGCGACCCGCAAGGTCTCGATCGTCAAGGATTCGGCCTATCTCACCTGGCGCTACCTGAACCATCCGCTCTTCGACGTCGACCTGCTGGGATGCTCCGCGGGCGGAACCTATCAAGGGTTCATGGCGCTGCGCTTCTCGCGGATCGACGAGTGGCGTTTCGCCGACATCCTCGACTTCGAGTGCCGGGATGGGCGCGTCGAAACCGCGGCGGCCCTCTTCGACGCCTTCCTGCAACGCGCGCGCGCCGTGGGAACCGACTTCGTACGCATCTGGTGTACGGCGGCGCACCCGCTGCGCCCCTTCATCGACGGCCTGGGGCTGCAGCCCGAAGGCAAGGGAGTGCGGACCTTGATCTACCCGGTGTCGAGCGAGGCGATCGATCGCGAAGCGCTCACCGATGGTGAGAATTGGCTGTTCGCGATGGGGGACAGCGAGGGGCGCTAGCCAGGGGTCAGCGCAAGACGTCCTTGACGATGTAGCTCGGGCGGTTCTGCACCTGGTTGAAGATCTTGCCCAGGTAGACGCCGACGACCCCCAGGCCGGTGGTCAGCAGGCCTAGGCTGAGCGACAGGAAGGCCATGATCGAGGTGAAGCCGAGCAGGGTGTCGTCGAAGATCAGTTTGCGCAGCACCAGGTAGGCGACGAACACCAGGCTCAAAAATGTGACGCTGACTCCAGAGTAGAACAACCACACCAGAGGCTGCGAAGAGAACGAGCTGACGGCATTGACCATCAGGCGCAGCCTCCTGCCCAGGGTGTAGGTGCTGCTCCCGGCGCGTTGCTCCTTGGCGATCGGGATGCCGACCCGATCGAATCCGGTCCAGCTCAGCATTCCCGCCATGAATACGTTGTGATCGCCCATCTGTAACAGGGCGTCGACGAAGCGCCGCGTCATCAGGCATTCGGTCAGGATGTTCTCGGGGATGTTGGTGTCGCTCAGCCAGTTGAAGCCCTTGTAGAAGAGCTCGCCGCTGCACCGTTCGAACCAGCTCCCTTTGCGGGCTTGCTGGTAGCCGTACACCATGTCGTAGGCCCGTTCCTTGTGCTTGCGATAAAACTCGACGAGCACCGAGGGAAGGACTTCGAGATCGCAGTCGATCATGAAGACCAGCTCTCCACGGCAGTGCCTCAATCCGGCCAGCAAGGCGTGATGGTGGCCGAAGTTGCGGGAGAGATCGACCACCACCAGCTGCGCGATGTCTTGCTTGCGCTGCGCCAGGTAGGCGACGGAGTCGTCCGGCGAACCATCGTTGACCAGGAGGATCTCGAAGTCCTCGCAGCCAATCTCCGCCACCGCGTCGAGACAGCCGCGCAGAAACTCCTCGAGGAAGGGGCGGGAGCGGTAGAGCGTAGAGACGATGCTCAGCTCTGGCCGTCGGCGGCTCTGCTCTGTCTGATTCATGGCGATGCTGGTGTTCGGTTCCGGGTCTGGTGACGCCGCCAGGGTCTTCGCCGGGCCTCCGGGCGAGACAGTCGCCCGAGTCTACTCAATGATCGCCTCTCCGCGTGACCGCGCTGCTCGATCCGGTCCCCGGGGTGATTGGTCCCGGTTACTCCTCGATCAACACGCGCAGCGTCGACACGGCGGGCGGCTCTCCGCCCTCGGTCTCGACCATGCCCTCGATGATGGCGACACCAAGCGTGTCTTCGGGCGCCGGCGCGAAGCGGAACGAGCGACCGACGGACTGGCGCGGGCGCAATCTGAATTGCGTCTCGCCGGAGATCTCGCGCACGCTGCTGTCGGGCAGGTGCGCCACGACGCGGCCCACGCCGGAGCGCGGCACGGTGTCGGTGTTCTCGACCAGCATCTGAAGCTCGAGCGCGGCACCGCGGGCGACGCGCGGCTCCGCCTTCGGCAGCAGCAGCACCGAGAAGGGGGGATCGTGCTCGCGCTCCTCGAGCCGCACCGAGTCGATGGTCCAGCCGTCGGCGGTGTTGGAGTGGCTGCGGGCGTCGAGGCGAAAGCGCAGCCGCAGCGCCCCCTCGCCGACGAAGGGGCTGAGATCGACCGTCCGGCGCGCCCAGTCGGGATTGGAGGCGAGATAGTGCGAAAACACTTCCTCCCAGGTCTCGCCGAAGTCGCGAGAGATCTCGGCCACGCCCTTGTCGTAGTGGGTCAGGTCGAAATGATCCCAGAAGACCAGGCGCGGCGAGCGGGCGCGGCGCAGATCGAGCAGGTAGGCGAGTGTCGCGGTGTGGTTGCCGCCATCGATATAGTTGCCGCCAGGACTGTCGTCGAGGACGTGGGTGCCGACGTAGGCGTCGGCGACGGTGGTGATGGCCCAGTCCCCCTCGATCTCCCAGCCGTCGGTGCGACACTCGAAGCTGTCGCTGCCGGGGGGAGTAATGGTCACCAGCGGCGCATCACGGAACGCGATGTTGTCGATCGACCAGCCCGCGGCGGTGTTGGAATGGGAGCGGGCGTCGAGACGGAAACGCACCATCACGGCGCCCTCGCCGCGATAGAGGTCGAGGTTGACGGTGCGGCGATGCCAGTCGGCGTTGCTGAACAGATAGTGGTCGAACACCGGCTCCCAGGTCCATCCCAGGTCGGTCGAGATCTCGATGACGCCGCGGTCGTAGTGGGTCAAATCGTAGCGATCGTCGAAGCTCAGGCGCGGGTTGAGCGCCTGGCTGAGATCGACCGCGAAGCCGGAGGTGAGGGTGTGGTTGCCGCCGTCGATATAGTTGGCGCCCGGCGAATCGCAGAATCCGAGACTGCCGGCCGCGGCAGCCTCGGCGGCGACCGCCCAGTCGCCATCGGGCATCCAGTCCAGTCCCCCGTCCTCGAAGCCGTCCACGACCGGGGTGGCGCGGACCGGAACGCGGCGGTCGAAGAGCTTGATGTCGTCGACATACCAGCCGTCGGCGGTGTTGGAGTGGGAGCGCGCGTCGAGACGGAAACGCAGCCAGACCCGCTCGTTGCCCGCCAGCTCGCGCAGGTCGGCCACCCGGTGCGCCCAGTCGAGATTGGTGAAGAGGTAGTGCTCGTGCACGACCCGCCAGGTCTCGCGCTCGTCGATCGACATCTCGACCAGGCCGCGGTCGTAGTGGGTGAGGGTGTAGCGATCCCAGAACTGCAGCGTGGGCAGGGTGGTTCCCGAGAGGTCGATCGGCTCGTCGAGCATGAAGGTGTAGTCGGTGCCGTCGACGTAGTTGCCGATCGGGCTGTCGGTGGCGCACCACAGCCCCTGGTGCGCGGCGCTGGAGACCACGGTCCAGTCACCGTCGGATTCCCAGCGCTCACCGCCGCTCTCGAAGCCCTCGACGAGGGGAAGTGGGAGAAGGGCACCGGCGCGCGGTGCCAACGATGCGATAGATGCCGTGACGGCGAGCAGTCTGAGACGGTGCATGATGGAGCCCTCCCTGGGGGTCCGCGCTGCCTCCGGCGGGCTGTCGGGTAGGAGGCCAGGAGGTGGAGCGCGGGCGCCTGTCCGAATGGACCGACTTCTGCAAGATATGGAGGCACCGCGTCCTTGTCACCATTCCCCGAAAAAGGGGTCCGGCCCGAAAGCGGGAATCGGATGCGGATTGTGGGGCGCTGCCCTCACTCCGCGTCAATGCGCCGCCTGCGCGAGCTCTGCCGCGTGCTCACCGCCGAGGGCGAGGTTGCCGCGCTGCATTTCTCCTGCGAGGGGGCCAGGCCTTCCCCGCCTCGGTCATTCTCTGCGGCCTGCGCGACGTGCGTGATTACAGGGCCGCCTCGGGCGGCGACCCGACCCGCCTCGGCACCGCCCCTGGCTGGTCAACGCGCTGGAGCGCGAGGTGGTCGACGAGATGGGGATCTCCGCACCGACGCCGATCACCATCGAGCACCTCGACGAGGCCAAGGAGCGGCTGATCCTGGCGCGCGCCACCCACCTCGATTCTCTGGTGAGCAAGCTGCACGAGGATCGGGTGCGGCGGGTGATCGCGCGGCTGATCGCCGATCTTCCGGATGGGCCGCGTCGGTCCCTTGCGCGCGGAGAGGCG
>CAZBBK010000005.1:0-116165 GCA_964490075.1 uncultured Gemmatimonadota bacterium
CGGCGAACAGGCGGCTCGACATGTGGAGCCCTGGGATCAGGAGGTCTGAAGTTAGTGATCTGGAGAACCGACCGCAACCAAAAGGAGCCGCAGGTGAGCCACGACTGGGACTGGGACGCGCTCGAGGAGGAGGCGCTGGATCTGCTGCGGCGAATGCTGCGGGTCGACACGACCAATCCGCCGGGAAACGAGTCGGCGATCGCCAGAGAAATCCTGGAGCCGCTGCTGCGCCGCGAGGGATTGGAGCCGGTGCTGCTAGAGAAGGAGCCGGGCCGCTCCAACCTGGTGGCGCGCCTGGCCGGCGACGGATCCCGCTCTCCGCTGCTGCTGCACGGGCACCTCGACGTGGTCGCCGCCGACCCGGCGCGCTGGACCCACCCCCCCTTCGCGGCGGTGGAGGCCGAAGGCTGCATCTGGGGGCGCGGCGCGATCGACATGAAGCAGAGCGTGGCGATGCAGATCGTGACACTGCTTGCGCTGCACCGGGCGCGTGTGCCGCTGGCGCGCGACCTGATCGTGGCCGCTTTCGCGGACGAGGAGATGGGCAGCACGAAGGGCTCGGTGTGGCTGGCCGAGAACCACCCGGAGCTGCTGCGGGCGGAGTACGCCCTCGGCGAGGCCGGAGGCTACACGGTCCATTTCGGAGGCCGACGTTTCTACCCGATCATGGTGGCCGAGAAGGGCTTCGTGTGGCTGAAGCTGAGCGCGCGCGGCGAGCCGGGGCACGGCTCGATGCCGAGCCGGGACAACGCGGTGCTCCAGCTGGCCCGCGCCGCCGACGCCCTGGGACGGCGTCCCTTGCGCTTCGAGGCCACGGCGCCGATGCGGACCTTCGTGGGGGCACTGGCCGATGGGCTCGGCGGCCCCAAGGGAGCGGTGGTGCGCTCCCTGCTGCACCCCCTCCCCTTCCGCCTGCTGGGACGCGCGCTCTTCCCCGACGCGCGCACCGCCGACGCCTTCTCGGCCATGCTCCACGACACGGCGACTCCGACGATGCTCGAGGGCGGCGCGAAAGTGAACCAGATTCCACCCGAGGCGAGCGCCTGCGTCGACTGCCGGATCCTGCCCGGCCAGACCACCGAAGGACTGGTCGAGCTGGTGCGCCGGCGCGTCGGGACGGCGATCGAGATCGAGGTGATGGCCGAGGGGCGGCCGGTCAGCATCGAGGGAGCCGATCCCCTGCTCGACGCGCTGAAGGCTTCGATCGATCCGCTCGACCGCGGCGGCATCGCCACCACCAACCTGATCAGCGGCTTCACCGACGCCAAACCACTCGCCGCGCTCGGTGCCCGCACCTACGGCTTCTCGCCGGTGGTGCTGCCGGAGGGGCTGAGCTTCGCGGCGATGTTCCACGGCGACGACGAGCGGGTGCCGGTCGAGGGGTTTCGGCGCGGGCTGAGGGCCTTTTTGGGGTTGGTGCGGGGGTTTTGTGAGGCGTGAGGACCTCCCCCACAATCCGCCACCTCACCCCATCCGCTCCGGATCCACATCCACCGAAACCGTCACGGCGCGCGGCTGCGACAAGCGCCTGAGCACCGCGAGCAGACAGCGCCGCCCCTCGTCCAGATCGCCGGACTTGATCAGAATCTGCTGCCGGTGCTCGCCCTGGATCCGCGCCACCGGCGCGTCGGCCGGTCCCAGGACCGCCAGCGCCCGGCCAGCGCCACGCCGCAGCGCGGTCGCCAGAGCATCGGCATGGACCGCCACTGCCCGGAGCTCCCGGCCACGCACCAACACCACGATCAGGCGCGAAAAGGGCGGATAGCGCAGCTCCCTGCGGTGTCCGATCTCCTGCTCGTAGAAGCTCTCGAAATCGTGCGTCTGGGCACGCTTGATCGCATAGTTGGCGGCGGCGTGGGTCTGCACGATCACCTCGCCGGCCAGCGCCCCGCGCCCGGCGCGCCCCGAGACCTGGGTGAGGAGCTGAAAGGTGCGCTCGCCGGCCCGAAAGTCGGCGATCGAAAGCCCGATATCGGCGTTGATCACACCGACCAGGGTCACGTCCGGAAGATCGAGCCCTTTGGCGACCATCTGGGTGCCGAGCAGGATGTCGGCCTCGCGGCGCGCGAAGGAAGCGAGGATCTCGAAATGGGCGTCCTTGCGACGGGTGGCATCCTGGTCCATGCGCAGCACCCGCGCCTGCGGAAAACGACGCTCGAGCTCCTCTTCCACGCGCTGGGTTCCCCAGCCGCGGAGGTGGCGGCGCTCGGCGCCGCATCCGGAGCAGCAGGAGGGCAGCGCCCGCTCGGCGGCGCAGTAATGACAGCGCAGGCGCTCGTCGTGGCGATGGTAAACGAGGCGCACGGCGCACTCGTCGCACTCCGGGATCAGGCCGCATTCGACGCACTGGATCGCCGGGCTGTAGCCCCGGCGGTTGAGCAGCAGGATGGTCTGCTGTCCGGCTTCGAGCCGCTCGCGCAGGGCGTCGCGCAACACCACGGAGAAAGCCTCGCGGTTGCCGCGTCGCAGCTCGAGGACCATGTCGACCACGTGCACCAAGGGCAGGGAGCGCGAGTCGACCCGCTCGGGCAGCCGCAGCAGCTCGGTGCTATCCCCCTGCGCCGCCTCGGAATAGCTCTCGAGCGAGGGTGTCGCCGAGCCGAGCACCAGCGTGGCGGCCGACCGCTCCGCCCGCAGACGCGCCACCTCGCGCGCATGATAGGGAAAGGCGCCGCTGTCCTTGTAGGCGCTCTCGTGCTCCTCGTCAACCACCAGGAGCCCCAGGTCGGGCAGCGGCGCGAAGACCGCCGAGCGGGCGCCGATGGTGATCGGGCAGCTCCCTGCGCGGATCGCGAACCAGGCATCGCGGCGCTCTCCGGCCGAGAGGGCCGAGTGCAGCACCGCGACGCGCCCGGGAAAGCGCTCTTCGAAGAGCGAGAAGAGCTGTGGAGTCAGCGCGATCTCGGGCACCAGCACCAGCACGCCCCGCCCTTGCTCCAGGGTCGCCGCGGCCGCCTCCAAGTAGACGTGGGTCTTGCCGCTGCCGGTCACCCCGTGGAGCAGAAAAGCGCGCCCATCGCGGGCTCGAACCGAGTCGCAGATGACGGCAATGGCGTGCGTTTGCGCCGCCGAGGGAACGATCTCTCGCGCGCGCCGCGGCAACGTCGGCATTCCGCGCTTGCGCGTCACCACCCGCTCCTCGAAGCGGGCGATGCCGCGCCGTACCAGCGACCGAAAAGTCGCCTGCGAAAAGCCGTGGCGGCGCGCCAGCTCGCCGGTCGGAAGGCTGCCCCCATGAGTCCGCAGCAGCTCGACCAGCTCGACTCCCTTCGGTCCGATTCCCCCTTCCGGCGCCGCATCGACCAGCGCCAACACGCGCAACCGCCGCGCTCCCGCTCGAGCCCGCAGGCGCCGGCGGGTGCGGATCAGCCCGCGCTCTTCCAGACGCGCCAGCGAGGAGTCGATCTTGCCTCGCCCCAGCGCCCGCGCCAGGGCGCCGACGCTCATCTCTCCCCGCGCCCGCAGCAGCTCCAGCAGCGCCCGCTGCACCTTGCCGAGACTGGGGTCGACTCGCTCTCCGGGGAAGAGCTCCGCCGAGCGCTCGTCGTCGATCGGCATCGCGATCGCCAGGCGTTCCTCCCGCAGCGCACCGCCGGGGGGCGCGGCCGCCCGCAGCGCGTCCCCGATCGGAGCCAGGTAGTGGCGCGCGGCCTGGCGCAGCAAATCGAGCATCGCGGGATCGAGCAGCGGCTCCGGATCGCAGATCGCGACGACGCGCTGCGGCTCCACGCCCGCTTCCAGGTGATCTGTGTGCTCGACCACGAAGCCGGTGAGCCGGCGGCCGGAGAAGGGCACCAGCACCCGGGTTCCCGGTGGCGGCAAGAGGCCCGTCCACCCCGCCGGCGGCGCGTAGCTGAACAGCCGCCGGAGTGGCACCGGAAGCGCGACCCGCAGCAGCAAGGCCATCGTCAGCCTGCGCCAGCGGCGCTCAGTGGCTACCGAACTGGTAGCTCTTGTACTCGGCCAGCGCCGTGGCCCGAAGCCCCAGTCGCTCGCGCTGGAAGTAGTCGGTTTCGCGCCGATCGAAGACCACGTGCTGCTCCTCGACCCGGTAGCTCAAGCGCTGCTCGAAGGTGTCGAAGCCGTCGATCGCCTGCACGATCCTGAGCGGCACGACCCGCCCCTCGACCTCGTCCCAGTCGACGTCGTAGCGCATCTCGCGGCGCAGCAGCTCGCCCGTCGGCGCGCCATCGGCCGACTCGTCGCGGGACTCGGAAACGCTGACCAGGCGGCGCACGGCGCCTCTCGCCTTCTCGATCCAGAAGCTCGTACGGGTGGTTCGCGATACTCGGCGCCCGCCCCCGGGGAGCATCCGTGCCTGGATCATCAATGCCTCGCCGGTGGGCGTCAGATCGACGCGTACGCAGGGCGCCCCGTCCAACTCCACCTCGGCCATCTCGGCCTGCGCCTGCCTGCGCAAGGACTGCAGCTCCTTGGCGTTGGCCTCGCGCGTGGTGGTGAAGAAGAGCTGGAAGGGCAGCAGCTGGCGCTCGATCTCGCCGACCACGTCTTGCGGATAGCCCTCGTTGGCGACCGTCAAGCCGAGCTTGCCCGAGGCGTCCATCCGCTCGACGAAGCGCGGTGACTCCAGCGACTGCGCCTTGGCGATCTGCACGAAGCCGAGCATCGCGTTGCCGCTCATCTCGACCTCGGCCTGGTAGCCGTCCAGGCCCGGGTTCGGGAGCTGCAGGAAGGGGGTGGTCGCGCGCTCCAGGGCAGCGAGAGGATCGGGCTCCGCCGCGCGCGCCACCGGGCAGGCAAGAGCGATGACAAGAGTCGTGGTCAGCAAAGATCGAATGGTCATGGTCGGTCGATTCCCGGGCCGCGCGGCCCTGCGATCGAGGAGCTCGAAGGCGCCCTCAGCTCCCGTTCGACTTGTCACCGGCGATGGTCAACGCATCGAGCGCCTTCTTGCGCAGCTTGTTGGCTTCAGTCCTATCGCCGTCGGCGGCCAGCTCGTCGGCCATGGTGGTGTAGACCCGGGCCTGCTCGGTGTAGCCGGCCGGATCGTCGGGCTCGGCCGCGACGTAGGTGTCCAGTCCGGCGAGCGCCGCGTCCCAGTTCTTGGTGTCGCGGTAGAGCCGGCACAAGGTGAGCAGCGCCTCGTTGTCGCTCGGCTTCAGCTCGCGGACCTTTTCCAGCTCCACGGCAGCCTCGGCGTTGCGCCCGGCGTTCACCAGTGCCACGCCGTAGTTGTAATGCGCGTCGGCGGAGGTCGGATCGGCCTCGATGATCTTCTGGTAGACCGGGATCATCGCGTCGTACTGCTCGGAAAGCTGGTAACAACGCGCCAGGTTCTCGAGCACTCCGAGATCGTCGGGAGTCCGAACCAGGATCTTCTGGAATGCGTCGATCGCCTTCGCGTAGTTGGCCGAGTTGTAGTGCACCACGCCCAGGCTGAAGAGCACGTCACGATCGCCCGGCTTGATCGCCGCCGCCCGGTCGAGGCTCTTGGCGGCGTCCGCGAACTCGTCGAGCTTGGCGTAGATCGCACCGAGCGCCAGGTGGGCGTCGAGGCGCGAAGGATCGAGCAACGCGGCGCGCTCCATGGCGGTAACCGACTTCTCGACGTCGCCGGCGTCGGCGTAGGTCTTGCCGTCGGTGTAGAGCTCGACGTACTTGGGGTCGACCGCCTTGGTCACCCGCCCCTCGAAGGGCTCGCCCCCGAACTCGATCGCCTGGTCGAACTCGGCCCGGGCACCGGTGTAGTCCTTCAGCTCGAGCAGCGTGCGACCCATGTAGAAATGGATCTCTGGATTCTGCGGCTCGATCTCCAACGCCTGAGAGAACTGCGTCTGAGCCTTCTCGTAGCGCTGGGCCTTGAAGTCCAGCTTTCCGCCGGTGAAGTTCTTATTGGGCGGCGTGCAGCCGGCCAGGGCCGCCGCGACGACTGCGACACAGACAAGGTGAGACCGCGACATTTGATGCAAGCTCCTCTCCGGATCCAAGGCACGCTGGGGCGTGCCGCCGGTGATGGTCGAGCGATTCGATCGAGTGGAAAGGGGTTGGGTCTGGAAGCAGGCGACACTATCGCCGCGTCCGGACCCTGTCAACGACGGGCGCGGGCCGCACGCACCGCCGCCTGGTGCTCGGCCAGGGTGCGGCTGAAGGTGTGGCTGCCGTCGCCGGCGTGCACGAAGTAGAGGAGATCGTGCTCTTCCGGCTCCAGCGCCGCCGCGATCGCCGCCAGGCCGGGGCTGTTGATCGGCCCCGGAGGCAGCCCGGCATGGAGGTAGGTGTTGTAGGGCGAGTCGGCGCGCAGGTCGGCGTAGAGCAGACGTTGGCCGATCTTGCCGGTGGCGAAAGCCACGGTCGGATCGGCCTGCAGCGCCATGCCGCGACGCAAGCGGTTCCAGTAGACGCCGGCGATCCGCGGCCGCTCCGCGGCCACGCGCGCTTCCCCCTCGACGATGCTCGCCAGGGTCAGCACCTGGTGCCAATCGCGTCCTCGCATCCGCGCCACCCGGCGCAGCGAATCGGTGCGCGCCGCGCCGCCGCGCAGAATCGCCTGCAGCGCGGCCCGCGCGCTGGGGGGATCGACCAGGGTGTAGGTGTCGGGAAAGAGGTAGCCCTCGAGATCCCCGGTGGGCGGCACCTCCAGACCGGCGGCCGCGGGGTTGCGCGCCAGCTCGACGAAGCGCCGTCCCTCGCCGGGATCGTCGGGAAAGAGCCGCTGCGCCACCTGCTCGATCATCAGCCCTTCGGGAAGGGTGCGCCGCACCATCACCACGTCGCCCCGCTCCAGACGCTCCAGCACCTCGATCGCGTTCAGCCCGGCCTCCAGTTGGTAGCGTCCCGCGGCGATGCGCCGATCGGATCCACGCAGCCGCGCCCACAGCCGCAAGGCCCAGCCGCTGTGCACCACGCCCGCCTCCTCCAGCCGGCGCGCCGTGTCGCGCAACGCCTCGCCGGGGGGAATCTCGATCGTGGCGGCGGCGACGCCGCGCGCCCGCAGCTCGGCACCGCCCCACCAGCCCAGCATGCCCAGCGAGAGCAGCGCGACCACCGCCAGTCCGACGCCGGTCTTTCTCACCGGTCCGCCCCGCCGGCGCCTCCCCGGCCCGCACCCGCCCGCGCCGGCGTCCGCGGCGCCACCGCGGGGCTCTCCGGCGCCCCGGAGCGCAGCCAGTCGCGCAGAATCACCGCCGCCGCCACCCGGTCGATGCCGCCCTTGCGGCGCATCCGCCGCGGCGACGATCCGGACCTGCGGAGCTCGGCGCACGCCTCTTCGGTGCTGCCGCTCTCGTCCCAGAGCACGATCGGCGGCGCGCCGCCCTCTGCCCCCCCCTCGCTCCAGCTCCGCTCGAGCAGCGCCGCCAGCTCGCACGCGAAGGCCCGCACCACCCGCGCCCGCGCGCCGACCCCATCGTCGGCGTGCAAGGGATCGCCGACCACCACCAGCGCCACCTCCAGGTCGCGGATCCGCTCCACCAGCGTCTCGCAGAGCCGCCCCCGCCCGCGGTTCGCCAGCGTCTCCAGGGGCCGCACCGTCCAGCGCAGCTCGTCGCTGATCGCCAGCCCCACACGGGCATCTCCGTGGTCGATCGCCAGCACCCGTCCCGGGCAGCCATTCACCATGCCCAAAGCCCCTCGTCGCGCCCCGCGCGCAGCGCCGCCAGCGCCTCGGCCATGTCGTCCGGCAGCGGGGCCTCCAGCTCCATGCGCGCGCCGCTGGCGGGATGATGGAAGCTGATGCGCCAGGCGTGCAGTGCCTGTCGATTCAGGCGCGCGATGGTCTTCTTGACCGGCCCCTGTGCCTCCCGCGGCAGATCGGCCAGGTAGCCGCTGCGGCCGCCGTAGGAAGGGTCTCCCAGGAGCATCCGGCCGATGTGGCGGAAATGGACCCGGATCTGGTGGGTGCGACCGGTGCGCAAGTCGATCTCCACATCGCTGAAGCGCCCCAGGTCCTCGACCACGCGATAGACGCTCAGCGAAGGCCGACCGCGTCCCGGCTCCTTGCGCACCGCCATCAGCTTGACGTTGCGCGGATGGGGTCCGATCGGAAAGTCGATCGCCCCCTCCGGCGGCTCCACCCGGCCCCAGGTGATGGCGCGGTAGAGCTTGTGCACCTTGCGCATCTTCAGCTGCAACGAGAGCGCCGCCTGGGCCAGCTCTGTCTTGGCCACCAGGATCAGGCCGCTGGTGCCCTTGTCGAGTCGGTGGACAATGCCGGGGCGGGTCTCCCCCTTGACCCGCGGCAGGGTGTCGCAATGGTGCAGCAGCGCGTTCACCAGCGTGCCGGTGTAGTTGCCGCGCGCCGGATGCACCACCATCTCGGCCGCCTTGTTGACCACCATCATCTCTTCGTCCTCGAAGAGGATGTCGAGGGGCAGCTCCTCGGGGACCGCGTCGCTACGATCGGCGGGCGGCATCGTGATCTGGATCGTGGCCCCCGTTCCGGGGACGAAGTTGTTGCGCACCTGGGCACCGTCGACCGTCACCCAGCGATCGCGGATCATCTTCTGAATGCGCGAACGGCTCAGTCCCTCGAGGCGCTGCGCCAGGAGAACATCGAGGCGTTGCTCCCGATCTTCGCTGGAGACGGTCAACAGGCGGCGCTTCGCTTCTTCGGTCAAACGGGGATCCCGATCGTCGGTGGGGCGCTCCGGGGGTCTACCAGCCCTGGAAGCGGACCCGTTCCTTTTCTTCCTGGCAGTCGACGCAGGTGCGCGCGGTCGGCACGACCATCAGCCGCTCGAAGGTGATCTCCGACTTGCAGGTCTGGCAAGCTCCGTAAGTTCCTTCTTCGATCCTGCGCAGCGCTTCTTCGACCCGGTAGAGAAAGCGGTTCTCGCTGGTGGCGATCCGGTAGAACTTCTCACGCTCGTTGGCGTCGGTCCCCATCTCCGCCGGGTGCTGCGAGTAGTAGACCCCGTCGCGGGCGGCGGGATCCTGCTTCTGCATGATCGATTCTTCGAGAAAGCCCAGCTTCTTGTAGGCCTGTCGCCGCTGCTCGAAGAGCTTGTCGCGCAGCTGCGCGATCTCGTCGTTGGTCAGCGCCATTCCGTTCTCCGGCTCCGGGCGGTCGGCCGGGAGCTTCGCACGCATAACGTAAACAAAGATGCTATCGCGAACGGCGCCTGGACGTCAAGACGCATCGCCCTCCCCTACTCGGGAACCACCGAACGCGCCACCCGAAAGCCGAAATAGGCGAAGCTGAGCTCGGGGTAGAAGTCGTAGCGGTAGGCGTTGCGAATGAAGGGCTCGGAGCTGTTCCAGCCGCCGCCGCGACGCAGCCGATAGGAACCCTCCGGCGGCCCCAGCGGATCGGTCGCCGGCGCGCTTCCCAGTCCGCATTGCCAGCGGTCGTTGCACCATTCCCAGACGTTGCCCGCCAGGTCGTGGATCGCTTCGCCGAGTCCCCACTGGGCGCCCTCCGGGTAGCTTCCCACCGGCAGCGTCCAGCCGATGCAGCCGCCGTAGTTCACCAGATCGCAGGTCGGGATCTGGTTTCCCCAGGGATAGATCCGATCATCGTCGAGCTGCGCCACGTACTCCCACTCGGCATCGGTCGGCAGGCGAAAGCCGGGTGCCTGGTAGGGGTTGTCGTTCGGTCCACAGGACCAGTCGCGATGATCGTAGGCGCGGCTCAACCCCTGCGACATCGAGAGCCAGTCGCAGTAGGCGGCCGCCCCGAACCAGGTCACCTCCTTCACCGGGTGCCGGGGGTTGATCCCGTGGCCGGCGTCGCGCAGCACGAAGGCACCGCCGGCGAAAGCGATCTCGCACTCGGGATCGTCCAGATCGAGCAGCTCTTCGCCCGCGCCGTCCAGCTGGTCCCAGGCCGAGGTGGCGGATGCGCCGGCATAGCCGCGCCGATGGGCCCACTCGAGCAGCAGCCGATACTCCTCGTTGGTCACCTCGAAGCGCCCGATCCAGAAGTCGCGGCCGAGGGTCACGGGGCGCTGGTCGACGCCGCAGAAGGCCGTACCGTCCCCCATCAGGAAGCTGCCGGCCGGCACCTGCACCCACGGCCCGGCGAGCGGCGGCTCGGCGCTGGTCACGGTGATCGCCACGCTGTCGGCGCCGCCGAGCTGCTCGGCATCGGTCGCCCGCAGCTCGATGAGATGCGAGCCGGGCGAAAGGCCGGCGCGCGCTAAGGTCTCGCCGGTGCCGATCACCCCGTCCAGGCTCGAGCTCCAGGCCAGCGAGGTGCCTCCCAGCACGCCCTCTTCGCGGTCGGTGGCCGCGCCCGCGAACTCGATCGACTCGGCTTCGTCGAAGGTGGTGCCGGCCGCGGGCCGGGTGATTTCCACCTGGGGCGCACGGTTCGTCAGAGGGGCCAGGTCGTTCGAGCAGGCGCCGCAGGGGAGCAACGCCGCCAGCGCCGCCCAGCCGCGGAACGACCAGGCTCTAGAGCAGCACATGCACCAACTGCCGCGTCAACCAGACCCCGAGCAAAGCGATCAGAGGCGACAGGTCGATCGCCCCCCAGGTCGAGGGCAGATTGGCGCGGATCCAGCGCAGCAAGGGGCCGGTGGTGCGCTCCAGGAACTCGCGCACCGGCGGCGGCAGATCGACCGGCACCCAGCTCAGGATGACGGTCGCCAGGATGATCAGCTCGTACCCGAACAGGGCCAGATCGAGCAGCTTTCCTACTGGGCTCATGGTCGAGGCTCCTTGGGTCTGGGGCCGAAGATCGCGGTCCCCACGCGGATCAGCGTCGCGCCCTCTTCGACGGCGACCTCGAAGTCCTGGGTCATACCGATCGAGAGGGCGCCGGCGCTAGAGGAGAGCAGGCCGCGCGTCCGCAACGAGGCGGAGAGCCGCGCGAGCGCCGAAAAATGGGGGCGGGCCGACTCCGGATCGGGATCGGCGGGCGGCATGGTCATCAGACCCGCCACATCGATTCGCGGGAGCTCGTCCAGCGCGCGCAGCAGCTCGTCGAGCTCCTTCGGATCGCAGCCGCGCTTGCTCGACTCGCCGGAGATGTTGACCTGCACCAGCACCCGCTGCACCAGATCGAGCCGAGCGGCCTGGCGATCGATCGCCTCGGCCAGGCGCAACGAGTCGAGCGAGTGGATCAGGCCGGCGGCGCCTACCACGTACTTCACCTTGTTGCGCTGCAAGGGACCGATGAAGTGCCAGCGAATCGGCACATCCACCAGCGGCGCCTTGTCGCGCAGCTCCTGGGGGCGGCTCTCGCCGAGATCGCCCAGCCCGAGCGCCCCGGCCGCCACGGCCATCGCGGCCGGAAAGCCCTTGGTCACCGCCACGATGGTGACCGGATCGGAGCGGCCGCTGCGCGCGAGCGCCGCCGCCACGCGCGCCCGCACCTCGCTCGCGCGATGCTCGATCGCGGTCCTCAGGTCCGGCATAACTCGAATCGGCTGCTCCATCGTCGCAACGCTATCGGGGACGGGCGCGATGCGTCAACGGCCATACACTGAACGCGCCCGCTCTCTCCCCCTCCAACCGGAGCCAACGACCGATGGGCCAACTCGACGACCGCATCTCCGACCGCCTGCGCGACTTCATTGCCGCGCAGCATCTCTTCTTCGTCGCCACCGCGCCGCGCGAGGGGCCGATCAACCTCTCTCCGAAGGGGATCGACAGCCTGCGCGTGCTCGGTCCGCGCAACGTGCGCTGGCTGAACCTGACCGGCAGCGGCAACGAGACCGCCGCCCATCTGCGCGAGGACGACCGGATCACGCTGATGTTCTGCGCTCTGGAAGGGGCACCTTCGATCGTGCGCCTCTACGGCCGCGCCCGGGCGATCCATCCGCGCGATCCCGACTGGGCGCGGGCGCTGGCCTCCTTCCCTGAGCTGCCGGGGACCCGGCAGATCATCGACATGGAGGTCGAGGGGGTGCAGCGCTCCTGCGGCATGGGCGTGCCGCTCTTCTCCTATCGGGGCCAGCGCCCGGAGCTCTTGCGCTGGGCCGAAGAGCAGGGACCGGAGGGGCTCGCCGACTACTGGCGCAAGAGCAACAGCGTCGCCCTGTCCGGCCGGCCCACCGGTATCGTCGCGGGCGAGGAGGACTAGAAGATCGCCGCTGCCGGCCCCGAGATTTCGGTGATCGTTCCGGTGCTGAACGAGGTCGCCCGGCTGCCGGCCACTCTGGCTTCGCTGGACGCGGGAGGAGCCGCGCACGAGACGATCGTGGTCGACGGTGGCAGCCGCGACGGCAGCGCCGAGCTGGTGGCCGCGCTGGACGAGCGGGACGTCGTTCTGGAGCGGCTGGCGGAGTCCGCGCCACGCGCCGCGGCGCTGAACCGTGGAGCGGCGCGGGCCCGCGGCCGTGTGTTGCTCTTCCTGCACGCCGACTGCCGACTGCCTCCAGGCGCACTGGCCGCGGCCCGCGATGCGGTGGCTGCCGGCGCGGTGGGTGGCGGCTTTCTCAAGCGCTACCGGCCGAGCGGCCCCCTGCTGGCGCTGAATCTCTTGTGGCTAAACCGGGTGAGGACGCTGCGCCAGCGCGCGCTGGTGGGCACCAACGCGATGTTCTGCGAGCGCCGCTTCTTCGAGTCGATCGGCGGCTTTCCCGAGGTCGCCTTGTTGGAGGACGTGATGCTCTCCGACGCCATGCGGCGCGGCGGGCGGGTGGCGATCCTGCCCGGTCCGGTGCTGGTCTCGGCGCGCAAGTACCGCGCCGGCGGCGGCCTGACGAGCACCCTGCGCAACGCCGAGATCATGCTGCGCTTTCGCCTCCTGCACCACGATCCGGAGCGCCTGGGACGGCGCTACCGGAAATCCTGATGCACGCCGCCGCGGCACCGGTGGTGGAGCGCGCGTGCGAGAGCTTCTGGGCCCGGTTCGGTGCCCGTCCGGCGCGGGTCGCCATCGCGCCGGGTCGCATCAACATCCTCGGAGGGCACACCGACTACAATCAGGGCCTGGCCCTGCCGGCGGCGATCGATCGCTGGGTGGCCGCCGCCTGCGCGTCGCGCGATGACCCGCTCTGGCGGGCGGCACACGAGGGGGACGAAGTCGAGGTGATCGGGCCCACGCCGCCGGATCGCGGACCGTCCTGGGTGCCCTACCTGCACGGCGTGGCGCGGATGCTGGCGAGGGAGTCACCACTGCCGCACGGCTTCGATCTCGCCTTCGCGGGTAGCGTGCCGATTGGTGCGGGACTGGGCTCGTCGGCGGCGCTGGAGCTGGCGCCGGCGTGCGCGCTCGATGCGCTCTATGGCCGAACCCGCACCCCGTGGGCCCGGGCGGAGCTCTGTCGCAAGGCCGAGAGCCGCCACGCCGGCGTTCCCTGCGGCCTGCTCGACCAGGTCGCTTCGGCCTGCGCGCGCCACGGACACTGGTCGGAGATCGACTTCGAGGCATCCTCGGTGCGGCCGATTCCCGTCGATCAGAGCCGCCACCGCTGGGTCGTGGTCGACTCCGCGGTGCGGCGCGCGCTCGCCGATGGGCGCTATCGGCGGCGGGTCGAGGAATGCCGCGCCGCCGCGACCGCGCTCGGCGTGTCCAGCTTGCGCACCGCGCCGCCCGGCGCCTGGAGGACGCTTCCCACCGAGATCCTCCAGCGCCGTGCCCGGCACGTGGAGTCGGAGAACGAGCGGGTGCGGGCCGGCGCCGCCGCGGCGCGCGCGGGAGCGCTCGATTCCATCGGCCGCCTGCTGGTCGAGTCCCACCTCAGCCTGCGCGACGACTACCAGATCGGCTGCCCGGAGCTCGACTTCTTGGTCGACGCCGCGGCCGGGATCAAGGGTTGGCTCGGCGGCCGGCTGATGGGCGGCGGCTTCGGCGGTGTGACTCTGCACCTGGTTCGCCGCCACGCGGCCGAGGCCTTTCTGGCCGAGCTGCGGGCCAGATTCGAGCGCCGCTTCGGCCGTCCCACCGAGGGCTGGATCTTGCGCTCCGTCGGCGCCGCCGGGCTTTGGCCGGATCCTCGTCCACCCCGCGCTTCGGACCCGCACTCGGGCACCCAAACCCGCTAGCATCGCCCCCCCTTTTCCCCACTCGTCTTCCCCCACCGAGACGCCGCCATGCCCGCTCCTGCCTTGACTCGATCGGCCGCCTGGAAAGCTCTGGCCGCGCACCACCGCGAGATTCGCGAGCTGCACATGAGAGAGCTCTTTCGCGACCACCCGAAGCGCTTTTCCGAGCTCAGCATCCGCTGGCGGGAGCTGCTCTTCGACTATTCCAAGAACCGCGTCACCCCCCACACCATGGCGCTGCTCTTCGGCCTGGCGCGCCAGGAGCGCCTCGCCGAAGCGATCGACGCGATGTTCGGCGGCAAGCGGATCAACTGGACCGAGGACCGCGCCGTGCTGCACGTGGCGCTGCGAAGCCGCGGCGCGCGCAAGTTCCTGGTCGAAGGCCGGGACGTGATGCCCGAGGTGCGCGCCGTCCTGGAGCGCATGGAGCGCTTCTCCGAGCGGGTCCGTTCCGGGCGCTGGAAGGGGCACACCGGCAAGAGGATCCGAACCGTCGTCAACATCGGAATCGGCGGCTCCGACCTGGGTCCGGTGATGATCACCGAGGCATTGCGTCCCTACGCCAGCCGCGCTCCCGAGCTGCGCTTCGTCAGCAACATCGACGGCAGCGATCTCCATCAGAAGACACAAGACATCGATCCAGCCGAGACCCTCTTCATCGTCGCCTCCAAGACCTTCACCACGCAGGAGACGATGACCAACGCCGCGAGCGCGCGGCGCTGGCTCCTGGATGCGCTGGGCGACCAGCGCGCCGTCAAGCGACACTTCGTGGCGGTCTCCACCAACCGCGCGGCGGTCGCGGCCTTCGGAATCGACCCGAGGAATATGTTCGGATTCTGGGACTGGGTGGGGGGACGCTACTCGAGCTGGTCGGCGATCGGTCTGGCGATCTGTCTCGACGTCGGTTTCCAGCGCTTCGACGAGCTCCTGGCGGGCGCTCAGGCGATGGACGAGCATTTTCGCCGCACCCGCTTCGAGAACAACATCCCGGTGATCATGGGACTCCTGGGCATCTGGTACAACAACTTCTTCGGCTGCGCCGCACACGCGGTGCTGCCCTACGACCAGTACCTGCATCGCTTGCCCGCCTACCTGCAGCAGGCCGACATGGAGAGCAACGGCAAGTACGTCGATTCCGCGGGCCGGCAGGTCCGCCACCAGACCGCGCCGATCATCTTCGGCGAGCCAGGCACCAACGGCCAGCACGCCTTCTATCAGCTGCTGCACCAGGGCACCAAGATCGTACCTTGCGACTTCGTCGGCTGCGTGAGATCCCATAACCCGCTGGGCGATCACCAGCCGAAGCTGCTGGCCAATCTGCTGGCGCAGACCGAGGCCTTGATGCGCGGGCGCTCGAAGCAGGAGGTGGCCGCCGAGCTGGAGCGTCAGGGGCTGCCGGCCGAGCGGCGCGACGCGCTGTTGCCGCACAAGGTCTTCGAGGGCAACCGCCCCAGCAACACCATTCTGCTCGACCAGCTCTCTCCCTTCAACCTGGGCGCGCTGATCGCCGCGTACGAGCACAAGATCTTCGTGCAGGGCACGATCTGGCGCGTCAACAGCTTCGATCAGTGGGGCGTGGAGCTCGGTAAAGTGCTCGCGAAGCGAATCCTCGAAGAGCAGAAAGCGCTGCGCGCCGGCGCGCGCGCCGACCTCTCGCATCACGACGCCTCGACCGCCGGGCTGATCCGCCACTGCATCAGGCGCGGACGCTGAGGAGCGGGGTTACCATGGTGCATCCCGTTCGACGATGGAAGCCCGCTCATGATTCCGCCCCCCGGCGCGCCGCCCTTCGGCGTCGCTTCGCTCACGCTTCTTCTCGCAACCACCGTCCACGCCATCGCGCCGGTCGGTTCGCCTCGGACCCAGCTCGCCCCGCGCCCTCCGCAAAGCGTCATCATGCCGCTCGGCGATTCGATCACCCACGGCGGACAGGGGCACGCCTCGTTCCGTTATCCGCTCTACTTCGCGCTCGATGAGCTGGGCTTCGCGACCGACTTCGTCGGCACCGAGACGACCGTCTACGGCGGCGACGGATGGGACAACCCCGATACCACCCTCTACCCGGACTACTACCGGAGCTTCGATCGAGAGCACGAGGGCCACTGGGGTTACCGCAGCGACGAGATCGTGCCCCTGGTCATCGACGCGGCGGAGCTCGCTCTGCCCGACTTCGCGCTGATCCACCTAGGCACCAACGACGTCGGCCAATGGGGCCCCTACGGCGTCGACAACACGATCGCGAACCTGCCCAGGATCGTCGACAACCTGCGCTCCGTGCGACCGGTGATCCGGGTCCTTCTTGCGCAGATCATCCCGATCGGGCCCGGCAGCGGCTACTACGCCAACGCCGGCCAAGTCGGACCCCTGAACGACGCCATCGCCGAGCTGGCGGCGAATCTCGACCGCGCCGCCTCGCCGGTGCTCCTGGTCGATCAGCACAGCGGCTTCGATCTCGCGACCGAGATGCAACAAGACGGCCTGCACCCGAACCCGGCCGGCGAGGAACGCATGGCCGCCGTCTGGCTCCAGTCCCTGGCACCCGAGCTCGACATCCCCCTTCCCCCACCCCATCCCGACATCGACATCGCCAACCCCGGCTTCGAATCGCTCGACCTGGCCGATGGCCAGGCGGTCGATCTGCCGGACTCGATCGGCTGGAGCTTCGGCGTCACTCCGGGAGCGCTGGCCGGTGTGTTCAATCCCGGTGCCGACACCTATCTCGGCGCCGCCGGCTCCGGAACCCCGGCTGGAGCCGAGGGCGATGAGGTGTGCTACCTCTACAACGGCTGGGGCTGGGGCGAGAAAGCGTCGATCTTCCAGACTCTGCCGACGACCTGGGAGCCGGCAACTCGTTACACGGCGACGATCGCGGTAGGCAACCGTCTCGGAGGGAATCCGTACGGACCGTCGAGCTACGGCGGCTATCGCATCGATCTCTTCGCCGGCAACGAAATCGTCGCCACCACCAGCGACCAGGTAGTACCCGCCGTGGGCGAATTCGCCGACGTTTCGGTGGCGGTGTCGAGCGACAGCATCGCCGCCGAGCTGCCCGGTCGACTGATGACGATTCGGCTCGGCTTGACCAGCGACGATCCGGTGACGGCGACCGATTTCGACAACCTGCGGCTGACGCGACAGGGGTCCGCCAGGGGATCCCGCCCGGGGCGTCGGGCGCCGATGAGAGCAAGGACCGGCTATCGATAGTCGATGCGGCTGCGACGCCGCTCCTCGCCACGCTCCAGCGCGCATGCAATGAGCCGATCGAGGAGCTCCGCGTAGCCGATGCCCACCGCCTCGAAGAGCTTCGGATACATGCTGATCGAGGTGAAGCCGGGCATGGTGTTGATCTCGTTGACGAAGATCCTCTGGTCGGCGGGGCGCAGCAGGAAGTCGACCCGCGCCAGGCCGGCACAGTCCAGCGCCTGAAAGGCGCGCAGCGCGTAGTCGCGGATCGTCTCGGCCACGGCATCGTCGAGCGGCGCCGGGATCAGCAGCTCCGAGGTGCCGTCCTGGTACTTCGCGGCGTAGTCGTAGAACTCCCGCGAAGGCCGCACCTCGCCCGCCACCGAGGCTTGCGGCCGATCGTTGCCGAGCACCGCCACCTCGATCTCGCGGGCCTCGTGCACCGCCGCCTCGGCCAAGATGCGGCGGTCGTACTGCGCCGCCAGGTCGAAGGCGGCCCCCACCTCGCCCGCCTCGTGCACCTTCGAGATCCCAACACTGGAGCCCATGTTGGCCGGCTTGACGAAGAAGGGGTAGCCGAGCGCTCCTTCGCAGCGCGAGCGCATCGCGTTCGGATCGCCTTCCCAGTCCTTTCGCGAAACCACGACGCCGGGCGCGACGGGGAGGCCGGCGTCGCGGAAGATCGCCTTCATTGCCCCCTTGTCCATTCCGACCGCCGAGGCCAGCACCCCGGAGCCTACGTAGGGGATTCCGGCCAGCTCGAGCAGCCCCTGCACCGTGCCGTCCTCGCCGAAGGGGCCGTGCAGCACGGGAACGACCACGTCGATCGGAGCGGGTGCTTCGGTCGCGGAGCCGAGTGTCAAGAGCGCCCCCTGGTGGGTCGGATCGGCCGGCAGGATGCAGTCCCCCTGATCGATGCGCAGGGCTCCGCCGGTAAGTGTCGCCAGGGGATCGCCGGAGACGATCCAACGCCCCTCCTTGGTGATGCCGATCGGGATGGTCTCGTAGCGTTCGGGGTCGAGCGCGGCCAGCACCGACTGCGCCGAGAGCAGAGAGATCTCGTGCTCGCCGGAGCGACCGCCGAAGAGAACACCGACCCGCAGCTTCTTTGCCTTCACGCGCGCGTCCTCCAGAGCCGCAGCAGCTCGTGCTCCCGATCCGCAGAGAGCCCGGCGCGCAGCTCGCCGCGATCACCGAGCCAGGCCGCCGTGTCGGTGATGGTCTCGGCCAGCGCGCGGGTGCGCAGGCCGGCCGCCAGCGCCCGCTCGATGCTCACGGCGTTGAATCCGGCGGAGCCGGCGACCCAGAGCGGCAGCTCGGTATAGGGCTTCACATCCTGCTCGATCAGGAAGTCGTTGTCGACCCACTCGAAGCGGGCATCGCTCGCCGGCGCCAGGCGACAAGAATCGAGCACGGCGCCCATGGTGGTCGGCTCGACCGGCCCGGTCGCGTGGTAGATGCCGCGGCGCTCCTGGATCAGACAATCGAGCATGAAGCGCGCCAGGTCGCGGGCGTCGATGATCTGCACCGGCGCCCCCGGCTCTCCCGGAGCCAACATCTCGCCGCCGCGCGCCACCCGCCACACCCACCAGGTGAAGCGATCGGAAGGATCGTGGGGGCCGACGATCAGACCGGGGCGGATGTTCAGCGCACGACCCGGGAGCTCCTCCTCCACCGCCGCCTCGCAGAGCGCCTTCAGCCCGCCGTAGCTCGGTCCGGTGATCTCCTCGGTGTCGGGATCGTCGAGACGCGCCAGCGCCGCCGATTCGTCGAGACCGGGCCGGTCGGGATCGGCGAGCACCGAGAGCGTCGACACGAAGAGATAGCGCCCAACCGAGTCGGCCAGGAGCCGCGCCGAGTCACGCACCAGCCGCGGCAGATAGCCGCAAGTGTCGACCACCGCGTCCCAGCGCCGGCCGCGCAGCAAATCGAGACCGCCGTCGCGATCGCCCTCGATGCGCTCGATCTCGGGGAAGAGCCCGGGATTGCTGCGGCCGCGGTTGAAGAGAGTGAGCCGGTGGCCCTCGGCCGAGGCGAGCTCGACCAGGTGGCGCCCGAGGAATAAGGTGCCGCCGATGATCAGGATCTTCATGGGACCGAGCTTCGTTCATCCCACCGATGCCGCGCCTCCCGAACGAGCAGCTAGTTGATCGTAAAGCAATCGGGCCGGCCGCTCAGCGGGAAGCCGCAATCGGTGATGCCGTTCCAACTCAAGCGGCTGCCGACATCGAGGGTCAGGGTGGCGTGGGTGTTGATCAGGTAGCCCATGGTGACGACCCAGACGTAGCCGGGCGGGTTCTCCGGCAGGACGCCGAAGTCGACCGCGCCGCTGGTCAGGATGAAGGCGTAGGGGTTGGTCTGTCCGCAGAAGTAGAAGGCATCGGCGCGCAGCAGATTGTCCGGGGGACCGGTCAGATCGAGCAGCGTGGTGATCTCGAGGGTCTCTCCGAAGTCGAAACCGCCGCCGACGACGATCTCGCAGTCGACCCCGGCTGCGTCGAAGGTCGCGAGGCGAGCTCGCTCGGCGTGGGCGGAGACCGGAACCAGAGGCCGAGAATCCTGCGCGCGCTCGGCGGCCAGGGCGAGGCCGGCGCTCAGGGTCAAGAGGCCGATTGTCGCGAAGAGGGCGGATGTCTTTCTCATCGTGACCACTCCCGTGGATGGGGTTGAATCGTTCGCCGCGTTGGGCCGGGCCGTGTTGGCGCGGAGCCGCGGCGTCGGGGATGGGATCGTGGTCGCTATTCAGCGGGGTGGTCTTGGGGGGATCTGCGTGGAGGCGCGTTATGGTTGCCGCAACCACTTGATCACGATAGAGTTGCATCGCTCATACTCGTCCTGTCCAGCATCCCACGCGGAACCGATCATGCCCCTCTCGATGACCGTCAATCAGAATGTCGCGCGCATGGAGTACGCGGTGCGCGGGCCGATCCCGCAGCGCGCATCAGAGCTCGCCAAGGCGGGGCGCCGCACCATTGCCTGCAACATCGGCAATCCCCAGGCCCTGGGGCAGAAGCCGATCAGCTACTACCGCCAGGTGCTGAGCTTCCTCGAGGCACCCGACAAGCTGGCCCGTGAGCGCAGCCTGCGCCGCATCTGGGAGACCAGTCCCGAGGCGCTCGAGGGACTGGGAGACGAGGACTTCGCCTCACCCTGGGTGATCGAGTTCTGCGAGCAGACTCATGCGCGGCTGAAGACCGGCATCGGCGCCTACTCCGAGAGCAACGGACCGGAGTTCATCCGCCGGGCGGTGGCCGACTTCATCGACCGCCGGGACGGCGTCGGGGCCGACTCCGGAGTCCCCGCCGACCCCGATTCGATCTTCCTGACCAACGGCGCGTCGGAGGCGGTGCGCTACATCATCGACATGCTGATCGCCGCACCCACGGACGGCATCATGATCCCGATTCCCCAGTACCCGCTCTACTCGGCGACCATCGCCAAGGCGGGCGGCAAGCTGGTCGGGTACTTTCCGGATGAGAAGCGTGGCTGGGCATTGGATCGCTCGATCCTCGACGATGCGTTGAAGGGCGCCCGCGAACGCGGCGTCAGAGTCAAGGGAATCGTGGTGATCAACCCGGCCAATCCGACCGGCGCGATCCTGTCGCGAACCAGCGCCGACGACCTGGTCGATTTCGCCGCGGAGGAGGGACTGGCGATCATCGCCGACGAGGTCTATCAGGACAATCTCTACGGCGCCGAGTTCATCTCGTTCGCCAAGCTGGTCGGCAAGCGCGACATCCCGCTTTTCAGCCTGCACAGCACTTCGAAGGGCTTTCATGGCGAGTGCGGGCGGCGCGGCGGCTACGTCGAAGTGCGCAACCCGATGGTCTTCGAGGGCGGCGCGCCCGGCGTGCGTGAGCTGCTCCAGAAGCAGGCCTCGGTCAGCCTCTGCTCGAACACCACGGGCCAGACCTTGACCTACATCATGGTCAATCCCCCGCCCGCGGGCAGCGCGGACCACGCAAGGTACCTTCGCGAGAAAGAGGCGATCCTGGCTGCACTGCACCAGAAAGCGGCGATGATCCGTTCCGCGTTCGAGGAGATGCACGGGGTCGAGTGCTTCGGCCGAACGGGGGCGATGTATCTCTTTCCACGGCTCGGCCTGCTGCCTCCGGATACGACAGATTTCGACTACTGCATGAGTCTCCTGGAGACCACCGGACTGTGCACCGTAAACGGCTCCGGGTTCGGTCAAAAGCCCGGCACGGCGCATCTCAGGATTGCGTTTCTGCCGCCCCACGAGATGCTGGAAGAAGTGCTGCCGGCCTGGATCGAGTTCCACAACCGCTACCTGGGACGCTAGGATCCGATCATGTCCAAGCTCCCGATTCGCCATCCCCGTGCCCTCCTGAGCGGCAGTGGCCGCGCCCTCTCCGAAGGGCTACGCCTCGGCCGCGAGGCCGCCGCCCGCGCCCTGGATCCCGACGGTCACCTGACCTGCAGCTTCCTCTTCGGTTGCCCGCGCTCTGGCACCACCTTTTTGAGCCGCCTCATCAGCGCTCACCCCGCCGTGGGCTACATCGAGGAGCCGAATTTCGGTCCTCTGCTGCGCAATTTGCACGAGGAGCTGATCGGCGCGGTCGAGCTCAAGGCGAAGATGCGCAAGAAGCACGTCAGCGAGGTCTCCGAGCGCGGCTTCAAGTTCTCGGTCGAGCTGAGCCGGGTCGAGCGCGCATCAGCATTTCGAGAGTGCCGGCGGCTGGTGCGCTCGCTGATGGGAGATTTGTTGCGCGAATACTCCGAGGATCCGAAGATCAAGGTCTTCTTCACCAAGTCGCCCGACGACACCCTCTACGCCCGGGAGCTCACTTCCTGCTTCCCCGGCGGTCGCTTCATCCAGATCATTCGCGACGGTCGCGATGTCGCGAGCTCCTTCGTGAGCCGCAATCTCTTCAAGACCTGGAAGATCGAGATGCAGGGCAAGGAGCCGATCGAGGCGGCCGCGCTGCTGTGGAAACAACGGGTCATGGCCGGGCGCGCCTACGGTCGCCTGGCGGGGGATCGTTATCGCGAAGTCATCTACGAGGACTTCGTGCGCCAGCCCCGCGAGACCAGCCAGGCGCTGCTCGACTGGCTCGGCCTGGAATGGACCAACGAGATGGACACCTTCCTCGAGCACGGCATGGGCGGGCTCACCACCGATCGGATCGCTGTCTACAAGCGAACCCTGACGGAGGAGCAGGTCGAGCTCTTCGAGACCCAGGTCGCCGATTTCCTGACCGATCTCGGCTACTCCGTCGGCGGCTCATAGTGCCGCCCGCCTCCGCGCCCGGCGCGTCGCGCGACGCCCGGCGTCGGCCAGCACGTAGAGCACCGGCACCAGTACCAGCGTCAGAAAGGTCGAGGCCGTCAGCCCGCCGATGACCGCCCGCGCCAGCGGGAAGTAGAAGGCGCTGCCGACCGCGGTGGCACCGATCGCCAGCGGCACCATTCCCAGCACCGTGGTCGCCGCGGTCATCAGGATGGGACGCAGGCGTTCCGCTCCCCCTTCGATGACCGCCTCTTCGAGGGTCTCCCCGCGGCGTCGGCGCACGTTGATGTGGTCGACCAGAATGATGCCGTTGTTGACGACAATTCCCACCAGGATCAGGATGCCGATCATCCCCATGATGCCGAGCGGAGTGTCGGTGAGCAGGAAGAACCAGAACACGCCGACCCCGGCGAAAGGGATGGCGAAGAGGATCACCAGGGGAAAGAGCAGCGATTCGAAGAGCGAGGCCATCACCAGGTAGACCAGGCCGGCCGCGCCGATCAGGTTGAACTGCATCCACTTCAGATCTTCGTCCTGCGATTCGATGCGGCGGCTGAACGACCAGTCGTAGGTGGGCGGGAAGCGCTTCGCCGCCAGATCATCGAGGGTCTCGCGGATCGCCTCGCGGTGCGGGTCGAAGCTCTTCCCGGCGTAGCTGCCGCCGATCGCCACCGAGGTTCTGCGATCCAGGCGTTCGATGGTCGCGGGACCGCGGCGGCGGGTGAAGCGCGCCACGTTGCCGAGCGGCACGCTGCGCCGCGACTCGGTCATGACCGGCAGCCCCGACAGAACTTCGATGCCACGCCGATCGCCGGGGTCCAGGCTCACCAACAGATCGAGCTCTTCGTCCGGGGTGCGCAGGCGGTTCAGATAGGCGCCGCGCAGGGTGAAGCCGAAGAACTCCAGCATGCGCCGTGCGCTGAAGCCGATGCCGGCGGCGCGCTCGCGGTCGAGCGACACCTGCACCTCGTCGCGGCTGCGCTCGCGGATCACGCGCAGATCGGCGATGCCCTCGATTCTGGCGAGAGCTCGGCGCGCTTCGGTGGCCAAGACCAGCAACTCTTCCGGCTCCTCGCCGTGCAGGTAGAGACGAAATTCGTTCTTGCCGCCGTCGTCTCCTTCCTCGATCTCGAAGGGAGTCAGACGCACCCCGCCGATCTCCGGCAGGGACTCGCGGAGCTGCTCCCGGAGCTCGGCCCAGCGTTTCTCGCCCAGCTCGTCGCGCGGCAGCTCCAGACGAGTGAAAGCGCGGGCGTCGCCGAAAAAGCTGTAGCAGCTGGTGAAAGGCAGCCAATCGCGCTGCTGGTAGAGCCACTCCTCGACTTGATCCACGACCAACTCCACTCGTCCCGAATGCAGGCTGTCGTGGAACTCGTAGTCCACGCCCAGGAAGTCGAGGGCGATCTCTCGATCCAGGTCGCGCTCCAGGCCGAGCCACTTCGGCGGCGCCACCAGGGCGAGCGCCAGCACCGCGATACAAGCGACGCTGAGCCAGCGGTGGGCGAGCGAGAAGCGCAAGAGACGGCGATAGGCGCCCTCGAGCCTGTGCGTCGACGCGGCCGCCGTGCCCGCCCCCCGCAGCCGCGCGGCCAGCATCGGAATCAGCGTCAGCGACACCAGAAGTGATGCGATCAGGGTCAAGGTCAACGCCACCGCGACCTCTTCCAGCCACACGTTGAGCTCGGTCTTGCGGCCGAACACGAAGGGCAGAAAGATGATCACCGAAGTGGTGGTCGACGCCAGAACCGCGAGGCGCACGTCGCGCGTGCCACGGCGCGCGGCGACACGCGGCTCGGCGCCGCGCTGCAACTCGCGCATGATCGACTCGATGACCACCACCGAGTTGTCGACCAACATCCCCACCCCGAGCATCAGTCCCATCATCACCAGCACGTTGAGGGTCTTGCCGAGCCAGAAAAGCACCACGCAGGCGATCACCAGCGAGAAGGGGATGGCGCAGGCGACGAGCGCCGTGGCGTCGGCTCGGCGCAGGAAGGCCAGGAGCACCGCCACCGCCAGCAGCGCACCCCACAATCCGGCCGAGCGCAGCCCGCCGATCGCCTCCAGGATCTCCTGGGATTGGTCGTTCATGACCAGCAGGTCGATCCCCTCGAGCGCAGGGTCGGCGCCGACCCGCTCCAGGGTCCGGGCCGCCGCCCGCGCCACCTCGACGGTGTTGGCCGACGACTCTTTCAGCACCGCCACTCCGACCGCGTCGCTGCGGTTCAGATGCCGGCGCCAGGTCTCGGCCGGCTCCACGCGACCGACCCGGGCCACGTCGTCGAGGCGCAGCTCGGCACTCTCCGAGACCGGAAGCGCGGCCAGCTCGGCGACCGAATCCACGCCACGGGCGGCGCGCACCGCAAAACGGCGACCCGATTCCACCACCCGCCCCAGGGTCGCGGCTCCGGTGGCGGCATCGATGCGCGCGACCAGGGCAGCGACATCGATCTGATGCTCCTGGATCTTCTCAAGGTCGAGATCGACCCGCAGCTCCGGTCGCGACACGCCGTAGAGCTCGACCCGCGCCACCCCCGGCAGCCGGGTCAGGGGCCGCACGACGTGGGTCTCGAGCAGGTTGTAGGACTGCGCCAGAGCGGGGCCGCGAGAGGAGATCCGGACCTCCAGCACTGGCAGATCGGTGGCGATGTTGGCGCTGTAGATAAAGATGTCGCGTACATCTTCGGGCAGCGCCGGGCGCACCTGGTCGAGCTTCTCGCGCACCTCGAGGCGCGCCAGGTCGATCGACTTGCCCCAGTCGAAGGCCAGCACGATCTCGGCGCCCGCCCGCCCCGCCTCGGAACGCATCTCCCGCACCCCGAAAAGTGTCGCGAGCTGCTCCTCGGCCGGGCGCACGATGCGCCGCTCGATCTCCGAGGGCAGCGAGTCGTGATAAGGAATGAACACGTAGATCTCGGGCCAGTCGATTCCCGGCAGGAATGCCAGCGGCAGCCGCGCCATCGCCAGCGCGCCCAGCACCGCCAGGCAGAGAAAGGCCATTCCCACCGCCACCGGCCGCTCCAGCAGCCCGGTCATCGCCCTTGCCCCGGCGTCTCGGCCCGCGTCTCCTCTACGCCCGGCGCGCTCCAGCGGCGGCGAGCGAAACGGTCGAGGGTGGCGTAGAGCACCGGCACCACCACCAGCGAGATGAGGGTCGACACGCTGAGACCGCCGATCACGGTCAGAGCCAGGGGCGCGCGCAGCTCCCCCCCCTCCCCCAGCCCGAGCGCCATCGGCACCAGACCCAGCACCGTGGTCACGGTGGTCATCAAGATCGGTCGCAGACGCAACGATCCCGCCTCGACCAGCGCCTGGTCGATCGCCAATCCCGCCGCCCGGCGCCGGTTCACCGCGTCGACCAGCACGATCGAGTTGTTGACCATGATTCCGGCCAGCATGATCGCGCCGATCAGCACCACCACGTCGACCGGCCGGTTGGCGGCGGCCAGCGCGGCGACCACGCCGGTGCCGCCGAGGGGCACGGTGAGCAGGATCACGAATGGGTGCACCAGCGACTCGAACTGGCTGGCCATCACCAGGTAGACCAGAAAGAGCGCCAGCAGGAGCGCCAGGCGCAGCGACTCGAAGGAGGCGTCGAGCTCGCGGCTCTGGCCTGCCAGATCGGCGCGCACTCCGGCCGGGCGCGGCAGCGTGGCGAGGGTACGCTCGACCAGGTCGACGGCGCCGCGCAGGTCGATGCTCTCGCCCAGGTCGGCGCGCACCACCACCGCCCGCTCCTGCGCGATACGCCGGATCTCGGTGGGACCGAGGGCGCGCTCGATGCGCGCCACCGAACGCAATCGCACCGGCCGCGTGGCACCCGGATTGAGGATGAAGTCGCCCAGCGCGGCGATCGTCCGGCGGTCGGTGTCGACCCCCCGGATCCGCACGTCGACCACCTCCTCCCCGCGGCGCAGGCGAGTCGCCACGGTTCCTTCCAGCCGCTCGCGCACCAGGCGCGAGGCCGAGGCCGGATCGAGCCCGGCGTGAGCCAGCTTCACCGGATCGAAATGGACCACCAGCTCCGGGCTGCCGGAGCGGGTCGAGAGGCTCGGATCGGAGAGCTGGGGAAGCGAGTCGAGCGCCGCGGCGATCGCTTCGGCGGTGGCGGCGATGCGGGTCAGATCGGCGCCATAAACCTCGACCTCGAGCGGCGCCTCGAGGGTGAAGAGGGTCGGGCGGGTCAGCTCGAAGACCAGATCGGGGACCGCGGCGAGGATCCGCCGCGCGCGCGACTCCAGGCGCGCTTCGGCCCGGCGATCGCCGGCGTCCTCCAGGGTCACGCCGATCCGGGCGTCCCCCGGACCCTGGGCATCGGCGTCGAGGGCGTCGGCGCCGCTGCCGCCGATCACCGAGCTGACCCGCGCCACCCCCTCGAGCTCGGCCAGGTGCCGCTCCAGGTCGGTCACGATCCGCTCGGTGGTGTCGATCGGGGTGCCGTCGGGCAGCCGGACCACCAGCTCGAAGCGCCCCTGGGCCAGGTCGGGAATCAGCTCCACTCCCAGCTTCTGGAGTCCCCAGAGTGCCACGCCGAAGAGCAGCGCGCTGCCGGCCAGCACCGCGCCCCGCTGGCGCAGCGCCGCCCGCACGATGCGCGGGTAGGCCCGCTCGAGACGACCGAAGCCGCGGTCGAAGCGCCCCAAGAGCGGCTCCCAGGCGCGCCCCGAGCCGCGCCGCATCAGGCTCCAGGCGCGACCGGACCAGCGCAGCAGCCAGGCCACCAGCCCGAGCAGCCAGCGCTCGGCGAAGCGCGCGATCCGCCCCCGGTGCTCGGGGTGCAGAGGCTCCGGGTCGGCCCAGCCGACGCTGCCCTCCCGCGAGCCGGCCCCCGCCGCGCGCCGGTCCCCCCCACCCTGCGCCGCGCCGGCACGCGCCACCAGCATCGGAATCAGCGTCAGCGAGACCAGCAGCGAGCCAGCCAGTGCCGCGGCGACGGTCAGGGAAAGATCGCGGAAGAGCGCCCCCGCGAGTCCCTCGACGAACACGATCGGAAAGAACACCGCGCAGGTGGTGAGGGTCGAGGCGACCACCGCCCCGGCCACCTCGCCGGTCCCCCGGTCGGCCGCCTCCAGCGCGCGCTCGCCCCGCTCGCGGCGCCGCGCGATCGCCTCCAGCACCACGATCGAGCTGTCGACCACCATCCCCACTCCGAGCGCCAACCCACCCAGGGTCATGATGTTGACCGACAGGCCGAGACGGAAGAGCAGCAGCAGCGCAAAGAGCACCGAGATCGGAATCGCCGCCGCCACCACCAGCGTGCTGCGCAGGTCGCGCAGGAACACGAAGAGCACACAGATCGCCAGCAAGCCGCCGTAGACCGCCGCCAGGATCACCTCGCGCGCCGAGGCGGTGATGAACTCGCTCTGGTCGTGGATGGTGGTCAGCCGCACCTCCTCCGGCAGCCGCTCCTCGATCTGCCGCAGGCGCTCGGCGACCCGCCGCGCCACCGCCACCGTGTTGGCGTCCCCCTCGCGATAGAGGGCCAGCTCGACCGCCTCGTGGCCGTCGATGTGGGTGATCACTTCGCGCTCGCGCGGCCGCCGCTCGACCCGCGCCACGTCGCCCAGGCGCACCCGCCGCCCCCCTTCGGCGCGCAGCACCAGGCGGGCCAGCTCCGGCGCCGACCGGAACTCGTTGAGGATCCGCACCAGATAGCGCGAGTCGCCGACCACCAGCGAGCCGCCGGCGCGGTTCAGGTTCTCGCCCGCCAGGCGCGAGCGCACCAGCTCCGGCGAGAGGCCGAGCGCAAAGAGCCGCTCCTGGTCGAGGGCCACCAGGATCTCTTCCTCGACCCCGCCGAGCAGTTTGACCGCCGCCACCCCCTCGACCGTCTCCAGGTTGCGCTCGATCACCCGTTCGGCCAGGTCGCGCAGCGTGCTCTGGTCGCCCGAGCCCGACAGTCCCAGGCGCAGGATCGGATCCTGGTTCGGGTCGTAGCGCAGCACCACGGGGCGCGTGGCCCCCTCGGGCAGCCGCACCCGGTCGAGCTGCTCGCGCACGTCGAGGGCCGCGAAGTCGATGTCGCGTCCCCAGGCGAACTGGAGCTGGATCTCGGATCGGTTCGGCAACGAGCGGCTCACCACCCGCTGCACAGCGCTGACCACGCCGACCGCCTCTTCGAGAGGCCGGGTCAGGAGCTCCTCGACCTCCGGCGGGGCCGCCCCCGGGAACTCGGAGCGCAAGGTCAGGGTCGGATAGTCGATGCGCGGCAAGAGGTCGACCGGCAGGCGCAGCGCCGCCAGGATGCCGAAGAGCGCCACGGCCGCCGTCGCCATGCCGATGGTGACCGGGTGGCGGGTCGAGAAGCGGATCACAGCGCGGCGTTTCCGTCCTCGCGCTCGGCGGCCAGCGCTCCGGCTTCCTCATCCTCGCCATCGACCACGCTGACCCGATCGCCCCTGCGCAGCGCCCCCTGCCCCGCGCTGACCACCGCGTCCCCCTCGTCGAGCCCGCGTCGGACCTCGGTCCAGCCGTCGGCGGCCAGACCGATCTCGACGCCGGCGCGCGTCACCGAATCCCCCTCGACCCGGAACACGAAGGACTCACCCGGGTCGAAGAGCAGGGCGTCGGTCGGCACCAAGAGCACCGCGTCGCGCACCTCGGTGACCACCCGCACCCGGGCGAAGGAGCCGGGACGCAGGGCGAGCTCGGGGTTGGGGACCTCGATGGTGACCTCGACGGTGCCGGCGCTGGGGTCGACCACCGGGCTGATCAGGCGGATTTCGCCCTCGTGGCGCCCGCCGCTCGCGCGCCCGGCGAGGATCTCGACCGGTTGGCCGATCCGCAGCTCGGCGACCTCGTCCTCGGGCAGATGGATGCGCAGCAGCAGAGGATCGAGCACCACCACCCGCGCCACCGGCGCCCCGGCGGTGGCCGACTGCCCCGGGCGGATCGAGAGCGCCGCCAGCACGCCCTCGAAGGGGGCACGCACCCGGGTGCGATCCAGGCGCTCCTTGGCCAGCTCGAGGTCGGTCGCGCTCAGCTCGGCCTGCAAGCGGGCCGCCTCGAAACGCTCGCCGGCCACCAGCTCGCGCTCGTGCAGCCGGGTGATGCGCGCCAGCTCCGCCGCGTCGCGCTCGGCGACCAGCCGGGCCCGCGCCACCTGCAGGCGCGGATCGTCGTCATCGAGCGTCACCAGCAGCGCACCGGCAGGCACCGCATCCCCCTCCTCGAAGGCCACCGCCTCGACCCGCCCGGAGGTCTCGGCCAGCAGCATCGCCTCGCGCTCCGCCTCGAGATTCCCGGCGCTGGGAATGAAGCGCGAGATCGGCCCGCGCCGCACCGCCGTCACCGCCACCGACACCGAGCTCTCGCCCTCGCCCTGCTCCAGCTCCTCGGCGACGCCGTCATCGGAGCGCGAGCAGGAGCACAGGCTGAGGAGGACTCCGAGCGCGGCCAGAGGGGCCAGGACGCCGATGCTGCGCATGTTCAACTCTCCTCGCCCTTCGCATGGTCCCCGCCGCACCAAACTACGACGGAATCGCGCCGGGGGTTTCGGGGGGACGGCCACCCGGATTGACTCGGTATGATGTTGCTGGCGCGGCGCGACCCCTTCAGCGCCAGCTCGACGGTTTCCTGCGATTCACCAACGACATCGGCTCTGCGATCGGCCTCGAAGAGCACTTCGAGCGGGGACAGGCGAGCGCCGGCGCGGCGCAGATAGCCGGCGGTGAGAACGAGTCAGATGATCCGCTGGGCAGGGCCGCTCTCTGTTCCTCGTGGCGATAGCCGCCGCGTTGCTGGCCACTCCCGGGACTGTGCCAAGAACATGTTGACGCCGTCAACACCCGGGCCGATATTGACACTGTCAACACCGACTCCTCGCGGAGAGCCTGGACACCGATCGCCAAAGAGTGAGCAGCACCATGAGATCGTGCATCCTCCTCGTCCTCTCCTTCCCCCTCCCCGCCGCCTCGGCCCAGTCCCTCGACATCGGCCTGGCCGGCCACGGACTGAGCGTCGGCGACTCGAGACGCTTCACCGGCATACGAATCAACGCTGTGGACCGCGGTGTGGAGCAGGTGCGGGGCCTCAACCTGAGCCTGTGGAATCCGGGCGAGAATCCGGACGCCCGCTACGGCGGCATCGCCCTGGGGCTGATCGGCACCAAGGCCATGCGCATCGACGGCATCGCGCTCAGCGGCATCGGGGTCAATGCCGCCGAAGAGCTGCGCGGCGTCGGCGCCGGCATCCTGGGGGTGGGCGCGAGCAAGCGCATTCGAGGCGTCGCGATCGGCGGACTGCTGGCCTTCGCCCCCGAGGTCCAGGGGATCGCAGCGGGGAGACTGAACGGCCTCTACATCGACCGCATCGACCTGGAGGACTCCCTGCACTTCAAGCTGGCCAACCAGCGCTTCACCGGCCTCTCCATCGGACTCGTCAACTACACGGCCCAGCTCCGAGGGGTGCGGCTCGGCCTGCTCACCTATGCCGGCAACAACCCGCGTTGGGCGCGACTGCTGCCGCTGGTTGGCGTGCACTTTTGAGACCGAGCGTGGGGCGCCGCGAAATCGAGCCGGTCGATCCGCCTCTTCACCTACTAGCCATCGCGCGCCAAGCGAAAGAGAAAGGACCGCACACCACCCTCCTCGACCTCCTCGATCCGCTCGAAGCCGAGCTTCTCCAGGCAGCCGATCGAGCGGGGGTTGGTGGCGAAGGTGTGGGCCAGAATCCGGTCGACGGCGAAGCGCTCGAAGACCAGTTCCCCGAAATCGCCGAGCACCCGCGCGCCGATCCCGCGCCCCCAAGAGCGCCGGTCGAAGATCACGATGCTGATCTGGCACTGGTGCTCCACCTCCTCGTCGATGGCAAAACACCACACGTCGCCCACATAGCAGCCGTCGACGAAGATGTTGCGGCCGAAGCTGGACGATCCAGGCGCCTCCGCGGCGTCGAACATCGTTTCCGCTTCTTGCAAGGTGCAGGGCTCGAAAGGGAAGAGCTCTCTCAGCTCGGTATCTTTGGAATGACGCCAGAACGCCTCGACGTGCTCGCGCCCTCGCGGTCGCAGCTCGATTCGGGTCATCGGATCGCTCCCAGTGATTCGGGTCGCGAGGATCCTACGGGTCCACCTTATCCTTTGTAAAAGGGCACCCGAACGAGGTATGGTCAGGAGTTGGTCAAACCAGGTGTTGACCCAACCCCGAGCGCGCCACGACGGGCGCTCCACCCCAACCAACTACGAACTTTTCATTCGAGGAAAAACGATGTCCAACGAAGTCACGACCTTCATGGATGCCGTGATCAGCAAGAATCCGGCTCAGGACGAGTTCCACCAGGCAGTGCGTGAGGTGGTCGAGTCGGTTCTGCCGGTCGTCGAGGCGACGCCGGCTTACAAGAAGACCAAGATCCTGGAGCGCCTGGTCGAGCCCGAGCGCGTGCTGATGTTCCGCGTTCCCTGGGTCGATGATCGCGGCGAGGTGCATGTCAACCGTGGCTTCCGGGTCGAGATGAACAGCGCCATCGGCCCCTACAAGGGCGGGCTGCGCTTCCACCCCAGCGTCAACCTGGGTATCCTCAAGTTCCTGGCCTTCGAGCAGGTGTTCAAGAATGCGCTGACCACGCTGCCGATGGGCGGCGGCAAGGGTGGCTGCGACTTCGACCCGAAGGGCAAGAGCGACGCCGAGGTGATGCGCTTCTGTCAGGCCTTCATGAGCGAGCTGTTCCGTCACATCGGCCCCAACACCGACGTGCCGGCGGGTGATATCGGCGTCGGCGGGCGCGAGATCGGCTTCCTCTTCGGCCAGTACAAGAAGCTCTCGAACGAGTTCACCGGGGTGCTGACCGGCAAGGGGCTGAACTGGGGCGGCTCGCTGATCCGCCCGGAGGCGACCGGCTACGGCGCGGTCTACTTCGCGCAGGAGATGCTGGCGACCCGCGGCGACAGCCTGGCGGGCAAGACGGTGACGGTGTCCGGCTCGGGCAACGTGGCGCAGTACACCATCGAGAAGGTGAACGAGCTGGGCGGCAAGGCGATCACCCTGTCCGACTCGAACGGTACGGTGGTCGACGAGGACGGCGTCGACGCCGACAAGGTGGCCTGGGTGATGGACCTGAAGAACGTCCGCCGCGGCCGCATCCACGAGTACGTCGACACCTTCAAGAACGCCACCTACCACGAGAACCGGCGTCCCTGGTTCGTGCCCTGCGACGTGGCTTTCCCGAGCGCGACTCAGAACGAGGTCGACGCCGACGAGGCCAAGACTCTGGTCGACAACGGCTGCTTCTGTGTCTCTGAGGGCGCCAATATGCCGACCGTGCCCGCGGGTGTGGACGTTTTCAGAAACGCGAAGATCCTCTACGGTCCCGGCAAGGCGGCGAACGCCGGCGGCGTGGCCGTTTCCGGGCTCGAGATGTCGCAGAATGCGCTCCATCTCGGCTGGACCCGTGAAGAGGTCGACAACCGCCTGAAGACGATCATGAACTCGATCCACACCAGTTGCGTGCAGTACGGCACCGACGGCGACTTCATCGACTACGTGAAGGGCGCCAACGTGGCCGGCTTCGTCAAGGTGGCCGACTCGATGCTGGATCAGGGCATAGTCTAAGGACTGGAGAGCAGTGTGCCAGACCTGCATCCATCACTCGCGATCGGAGCCTCGCCGGCGCAAGCGCGAAGCGGACGACCGAGGGCAATCGCGGTGAGGACTTGAAGGATGCAGGCTGGCCCTGCCCGACCGAAAAGAGAACCCTGGATGCGCAAGCTCCAGGAGCTGATGCCCTACAAGGTGAGGGAGATCCTGCTGCTCTCCAGCGCCTACGACGCCTTCATCCTCGAGGAGGCGGGCACCCTCTCGGACCGTCTCTTTGGTGAGTACTCGGAGCTGAGGCTCTCCGAGGCGCCGCGCATCACCCACGTCGCGACCGGCACCGAGGCTCTGGAGATGCTCCAGAGCCGCGACTTCGACCTGGTGCTGACGGTCATCCAGGTAGCCGACATGGGGATCCACGCCTTCGCCCGCCAGGTGCGCGAGATCCTCCCCGATATGCCGGTGCTGCTCTTGATCTTCGGCGAGAGCGATCTCTTGCAGTGCCCGGAAGTGGTGGAGGACGGCAGCGTCGACCGGGTGCTGCTGTGGACCGGCGATCTCAGGATCCTGATCGCCGGCATCAAGCTGATCGAAGACGGCCGCAACCTGGAGCACGACGCCGGGGTCGGAGGCGTACGCTTCATCATCGTGGTCGAGGATTCGATTCGCCGCTACTCCGGCTTTCTGGCGCTGCTCTACTCGGAGCTCTTGGTCCAGGCCCGATCACTGATCGCCGAAGGGCTCAACGAGCAGCACCAGATCATGCGCATGCGGGCCCGCGTGAAGATCGTGCTGGCCTGCAACTTCGAAGAGGCGGTCGGCTACCTGCAGCAGTACCGCGACAAGGTCCTGGCGCTGATCAGCGATGTCAGCTTCCCCTGGGGCGGGGTCGAGAACCCCAATGCCGGATTCGAGCTGCAGCGCCTGTTCCGCGGCGTCTACCCCGACATGCCGGTGCTCTTGCAGTCTGCCGATCCCCAGGCCGAGGTAGCGGCGCGCGCGGCCGGGGTGGCCTTCGCCGACAAGAACTCACCGCTGCTCAATACCCAGATCCGCCAGTTTCTGCAGACCGGCCTCGGCTTCGGCGATTTCGTGTTTCGCGACGAAGAAGGCGCCGAGGTCGCGCGAGCGCGCGACGTCTTCGAGATGGAACAGCTGCTCAAGAGCGTGCCGGACCAGTCGGTGGCGATGCACGCGGCGCGCAACCATTTCTCGATCTGGCTGGCGGCCAGAAGTCTGTATCCACTGGCGTCGAAGTTCCGCAAGCACAGCGCCGCCGACTTCGCATCGGTCGCGGCGTTGCGACAGTTTCTGCTGGACGAGTTGCGCGACGCGCGGCGTTCCGAAGCCGAAGAGCTGGTCTCGGACTTCTCGCGGCTACAGAGCAGTCTCGACTCGTCGTTCGTGCGCCTGGCCTCGGGGTCGATCGGCGGCAAGGGACGGGGCATCGCCTTCGTGCGCTCGCTCCTGGCGCAGCATGCGGTCGCCGATCGCTTCCCGGGCCTGGCGATCCGGATTCCCAAGACGGTCGGCATCGGCACCGACGAGTTCGATCGTTTTCTGGAAAGCATGGGCGGAATCGACGAGCTGGTGGCCGCCAAGGACGACCGGTCGATCCTGGCGCGTTTTCTCGCGGGCAAGCTCTCGCCGACGCTGGTCCGGCAGCTCAAGGCGACCTATCGCAGCTTGCGCGGGCCGCTCGCGGTGCGTTCCTCGAGCCTGCTCGAGGACTCCCGCTTTCAGCCCTTCGCCGGCATCTACGCCACCTGGATGCTGCCCAACAACCACCCCGAACAGTCGCTGCGCTTCGAGGAGCTTTGCCAGGCGGTGAAGGCGGTGTTCGCATCGACCTTCCTGCACAATGCCCGCTCCTACTTCGCGGGCGCGCCGCACACGGTCGAAGAAGAGAAGATGGCGGTGGTGATCCAGGAGGTGGTGGGACGCAAGTATGGGGAGCGTTTCTATCCCGACATGGCGGGGGTCGCACAGTCTCACAATTTCTACCCGGTCGGCAGCCAGCGGGCCGACGACGGCATCGTGCTGATCGCCCTCGGCCACGGCCACCTGGTGGTCAGCGGAGGCACCGTGCTGCGTTTCTCGCCCGGTGCTCCCGACGCCTTTCCGCAGTTTCCGACCGCGCAACATTTTCTGCGCAACTCTCAGCGCCGCTTCGCGGCCCTCGACCTGCCGATCCAGAGACTCGATTTCGCCGCCGGGGACTGCGAAGCGAATCTGCGTTTCTACGATCTCGACGCGGCGGAAAAGGACGGCACGCTGCGCCACGTGGGCAGCGTATTCAGCTCGATGGACGGCCGTATTCGCGACAGTCTGCGCGATGCCGGACCACGGATCGTGACCTTCCACAACGTGCTCAAGTGGTCGTCGATTCCGCTGGCGGAAGCGCTGGCGGAGGTGCTGCGAATAGCGCGCCAAGGACTCGGCTGCGACGCCGACATCGAGTTCGCGGTCGACATGGGAGACCATGGATCGGGGACGGAGACCGGCAAGCGACGTCGCGGGCCGACCCTGAACATCCTGCAGATCCGACCGATGACCCGCCAGGGCGGGCTCGATCGCCAGGTGCGTTTCGTCGAGCCGGCGCCGGAGCGGATTCTGTGCCGTACCGAGCGCTCGCTGGGTCACGGGGTGATCGACGATATTCGCGACGTGGTCTACGTGACCGCGGCGCAGCTGAACGGCTCGACCACTCCCGCGGTGGCGCGCCAGGTGGGCGAGATCAACGCGGTACTGGGCCGAGCGCGGCGCCGCTACTTGCTGATCGGGCCAGGGCGTTGGGGAACCGCCGACTCGGCGCTCGGCATTCCGGTCGAGTGGTCGCAGATCGCCGGCGTTCGAATCATCGTCGAGACCGCGTTCGGCGACCGCAGCATCGATCCCTCTCAAGGGACACATTTCTTCCACAACATCACCTCGAAGCAGATCGGCTACCTGACGCTGAGCGCTTTCCCGCTGCGCACGACGGCCACCGAGTTCATCGACCAGAAATGGCTCGATGAGCAGCCGGCGCAGAATGAGAGCGAGGCGGTGCGCCACGTGCGGCTGAGTCGGCCGCTGCTGGCCTACCTGGACGGCCGCGCCTGTAGCGCGACCGTCCTCAAGCCCTCTCTCGTCGAGGACGAGTGGGGACCCGGGCCGAGCGCGATCACGACACCGTCGCCTCCCAGCGCGTGAGCGTCTCGCGCATGCTCTGTCCGGCGTAGAGCTCGTGGTAGCGCATCTTCAGCGCCATCAGCTCGCCGTGGCTGCCTTGCTCAACGATGCGCCCGCCATCGATCACCAGGATTCGGTCGGCAGAGCGCACTGTGGTGAGGCGGTGGGCGATGATCAGGCTCAAGCGGCCTTGCAGCGCCGACTCGAGCCCGCGCTGAATCCGCTCCTCGGTCTCGGCATCGATCGACGAAGTGGCCTCGTCGAGCACCAGGATCTGCGGATCGCGGATCACCGCCCGCGCCAGCGACACCAGCTGTCGCTGGCCGGACGAGAGCCGTCCGCCGCACTCTCCCACGTCGCTCTCGTAGCCGCGATCGAGCGAGAGGATCATCTCGTGCGCCGCCACCAATCGCGCGGCCTCCTCGACCTCCGCGTCGCTGGCGTCCAGGCGACCGTAGCGGATGTTCTCGCGAACCGATCCGCGAAACAGATGCGGAGTCTGGAACACCACGGCTGTGATCGACTGCAGCCACTCGAGGCTGCGCTCGCGGTAGTCGGTCCCATCGAAGAGCAGCGCCCCACGGGTCGGTTCGTAGAAGCGACAGAGCAGACCGGCGATGGTCGACTTGCCGGCACCGGTGGCGCCGACCAGGGCGACCGTCTCACCGGCGCTCAGGCTCAGGTCGAGATCCGTGATCACCTCCCCCTTGGAGTCGTAGCCGAAGCCCACGCCGCGAAACTCGACCGTCCGGAAGCGCCGCGGAAGGCCATCGGCGGCCAGCTCGGAGTCGCCCGGGCCCACCCGCGGCCGCGCACGTAGCTCGGCCGAGTCGCCGATCTCGGGCTCGGTGGCGATCAGCCCCAGCACGCGCTCGGCGGAGGCCTGCGCCATCTGCAGCTCGGCCAGCGCCGCGGCGACTTCTTGCACCGGCTCGAAGAAGTGTCGCGAGTAGGTGATGAAGGCGAGCACCGTGCCGAGGCTGACGGTCCCGGCCAGTGCCTGCACGCCACCCGCCATCAGGGCGAGGGCCGTGCCGATGCTGCCCAGAGTCAACACCAGGGGCAGATAGACCGCTGACTGCAAGGCGTTGCCGACCGAGGCCGTGTAGAGGCGTTCGACCTGGCCGCCGAAGTGCGCCAGGTTCTCCTTCTCGCGGCCGAAAGCCTTGGTGGTGCGCACCCCCATCAGCGACTCGTTGTAGCCGGCGGTGACGATCGAGTTGGACTTGCGCACCTGGCGCGCGCTCACCAGCAACAGGCGTTGGAAGCGCCCGCTCACCACCACCAGCACGGGAACCACCGAGAGCACCACCAGGGCCAGGCGCCAGTCGAGTGCGAACATCACCGCGGTGATCGCCACCAGCGAGCTCGAACCCCACACCATGTCGAAGGAGCCCCAGGCGACGATGTTCGACAGCCGATCGCAATCCGAGGTCATGCGCGCCATCAGCCAGCCGACCGGTCGGCGATCGAAGTAGGAGAACGAGAGCTCCTGGAGCCGATCGAATCCCGCCCGGCGAATGTCATGGCTGACATGCTTCGCCAGACGTTCGGCGCAGTAGATGAAGAGCCAGACCTGGAGCGCCAGGAGCGCCGTCAGGGCCGCGTAGGCCGCGACATAGGGCGCCAGGTCGAGCGCGGCGCCACGCTCCTCGATGGCATCGATCAACGAGCGCGTGATCAGCGGAAATATGGTGTCACAGATGGCGGTGGCGACACCGGCCAGACCCAGCACCACCAGGTAGCGCCGGTGCGCTCGGGTGAAGCCGAACACCCGCTTCCAGGTCAGCCAGTCGACCGAGGCGCCGGAATCGTCTTGGCGTCTCATCTCGATTCACCTCCCGTTGCTTCGGCCCGGAGTGGGACTCCGAGCCAGCTCGTCTTCCAAGGTGGTTTGCAAGCCCCAGAGCCGGGAGTAGGGGCCCGGATCCGCCACCAGCTGGTCGTGCGTGCCGAGCTGGCACACGCGCCCATGGCTCAGCACCAGGATGCGGTCGGCATGAGCCAGCGTCGAGAGCCGGTGGGCAATGATCAGCGTGGTGCGGCGCCCGCGGCGCTCGGTGAGCGCCGTGCGAATGCGCTCTTCGGTCTTGGCATCGACCGCACTCAGGGCATCGTCGAGAATCAGCACGTCGGGATCGGCGAGCAGCGCCCGCGAGAGCGCGACCCGCTGTCGCTGCCCTCCCGAAAGAGTGACGCCGCGTTCCCCGACCATGGTCTGGTAGCCCTCTTCGAAGCCCTGAATCGAGTCGTGAATGCACGCCGTTTCGGCGGCTTCGATCATCTCGCCTTCCGAGGCCCCCTCGCGGCCGAAGCGCACGTTGGCGCCGATCGTTCTGGAGAAGAGGAAGGGATCCTGGAGCGCGGCGCAGACCCGCCGCCGCACCGAGCTCCGCGCGATCGAGCGCAGCTCCCGGCCGTCGAGCAGAACCGTTCCCTCCCGGTAGTCGTAGAGGCGAACCAGAAGATGCATCAGGGTCGATTTGCCCGAGCCCGAAGGGCCGACGATGGCGAGTGTCTCACCGGGCTCTACCGCGAACGACAGCTCGCTCAGAGTTTGCGTGCCGTCGCCGTGGGCGAATGACAGGTTCCGCACCACGATGCGCCCGGGCTGCTTGGCCGCCGGCAGCGGCCGGCCGTCGCTCGACTCACGCGCCACCTCCAGGATCTCCTCGATGCGGCCCATCGCCACCACCGCCTTGCCCAGATCGGTCAGAATCCGACCGAGCTGGCGGATCGGCCAGACCAGCATGTTGATGTAGGAGACAAAGGCGAAGTAGGTGCCGACACTCAGCGAGCCATCGATCACCCAGGCACCGCCGGTCAGCAACACCGCACCCACCTGGGTCATGCACAGGGCGTCGGAGACACCCCAGTAGCGCGCCATCAAGCGCGACACCGCGAACGAGTCGTCGCGAAAAGCGGCCGCCTTGGCGGCGAAGCGGGCGATCTCGAAGCGCTCTCTGCCGAAGGCTCGGGCGACCCGGATGCCGGTCAAGTTCTCTTGCAACACCGAGGTCATGGCGCCCTCGGACTCGTCTGCGCATCGGTAGAGACGCTTCACCCGCCCGAAGAACCAGGTCGAGTAGACGATGATGAAGGGAATCACCACCAGAGAGGCCGCCGTCATCCTGAGATCGAGCGCCGCCAAGAGCGGCACCAGGATGGCGAGCATGAGCACGGCGCGACCGATCTGCACCACCTGCATCGACAAGAAGACGCGCAGGGTCTCCACGTCGGAGGTGCAGCGCTGCACCAGGTCTCCGCTCTCGGCCGAATCGAAGTAGGGGCAGGGCAGATGCTGCAGGTGATCGTAGAGGCGCATGCGCACCCGCCTGGCGATGCCGTGCGAAGCCTCGGCGACCCAGCGCCCCTTGGCGTACATGCACATCGCCGAGAGGATCGACAGGGCGACGATCACGGCGGCGGCGGCGCCCAGCCACCAGCGCGGGGCCTCGCCCAGCACCACATCGTCGATCGCCCGCCGGGTTGCCAGGGGCACCAGCAGGCTCAGACCGATGCCCGCGAAGAGCGCCCCCAGCGACGCGGCATAGCGAGCGCGCTGACCGTGGGTCAGATCCCAGAGTGCCTTATATCGTTCGTTGGCCATGATGCCGTCTTCCGATCCGCGTCGAGGGGTGCTTGGACTACCGGATGCGGTCCGAAATCGATCCGGGCCCGCTGCCGATGAGCGGGCCCGTGGGCGCGTTGGCCAAAAAGAAAGCCCGCTCGGTGTCTGAGCGGGCGGCCGTTCGATTTAGCTGAATTCGCGGTCGCGCTCGCTCAGGCGGTGGAGAAATCTCCGGTCTGGATCGCTTGGGTGAGATAGAGCGCGTGCATTTCGAACGTACCTCGTGTCGAAGTGGTCGTCGAAGGTCTCGCGGACCTTGGCTTCGAGAGGAAGGATCGCCGCCGAGTTGGACCTCGTCAAGAGAGGATTTGAAGAAATCGGGGGAAAATGCGAAGCTACGCGCTTTCCGACCAAGCCACGGAACCGGGTCGGGGGTCGGTGCGTATCGTCGGGCGGTATGCCGCCCCACGGGCGCCAAGATCCACCGCGCCCGCGAAGAAGTCCGGGAGCGGAGCGCGGACCAGTAGGAACCGAAGGGCCCGTCCCTTCACTGCCACTCAAAGGAATTCGTTCAATATGATCGAGATCGAGCATTTGAGCAGACACTTCGGCTCATTGGTCGCGGTCGACGACCTGAGCTTCGAAGTCGCGCGAGGGGAGGTACTGGGCTTTCTGGGCCCGAACGGTGCCGGCAAGTCCACCACGATGAAGATGCTGACCGGCTTTCTCGATCCGACCCGGGGAACGGCTCGGATCTGCGGTGTCGACGTCGTGAAGTCGCCCCTGGCGGCCAAAGCACACATCGGCTACCTGCCGGAAGGCGCGCCGCTCTACGGCGACATGACGGCGGCCGAGTTCCTGAGCTTCGTCGCGCAAGCGCGCGGCCTGGCCAACGGCGTGCGCCAGAGCAAGATCGACGATGCGGTCGAGCGCCTGCAGCTGCAGGGTGTGCTGAACCAGCGCATCGAGACCCTGTCCAAGGGATTCAAGCGGCGGGTCGGGCTGGCCCAGGCGATCGTGCACGATCCCGACGTGCTGGTTCTCGACGAGCCGACCGACGGCCTGGATCCGAATCAAAAACACCAGGTGCGGGGGCTGATCCGGGGCATGGCGGCGCAGAAGGCGATCGTGCTCTCCACCCACATTCTGGAGGAGGTCGACGCGGTCTGCACTCGCGCGATCATCATCGCCGAAGGCACGATTCGCTTCGACGGCACGCCGGAAGAGCTGCGCGGCCGCTCTCCCGAGGGCAAGCTCGACGACGTGTTCCGCGAAATCACCTGCAGCCCGGCGGGCAACTAGGAGGTGGAAGCGATGCGCAACAGCTTCGTGGTGTTCAAGCGCGAGCTGGCCGGCTACTTCGCCACGCCGCTCGCCTATGTCTTCCTGGTGATATTCCTGATTCTCACGGGAGTATTCACTTTCTACCTGGGGGGGTTCTATGAGCGCGAGCAGGCGGACCTGCAGCCTTTCTTCGCGTTCCATCCCTGGCTCTACCTCTTCCTGATTCCGGCCTTGTCGATGCGTCTGTGGGCCGAGGAGCGCAAGACCGGCACGGTCGAGCTGCTGCTCACGCTGCCGATCTCGATGACCCAGGCGGTGCTCGGGAAGTTCCTGGCGGCCTGGTGCTTCACCGCGATCGCGCTGGCCCTGACCTTCCCGATCTGGATCACGGTCAATTTCCTGGGCAACCCCGACAACGGAGCGATCGTCACCGGCTACCTGGGCAGCTTCTTGATGGCCGGCGCCTACCTGGCGATCGGCGCCTGCGTCTCGGCCGTCACGCGCAACCAGGTGATCGCCTTCGTGGTGGCGGTCACGGCCTGCCTGGGCTTCGTGCTCGCCGGCTTCCCGGCGGTGCTCGACGTGTTCAGCGGCTGGGCGCCCCAGGCGGTCATCGACACCGTCGCCAGCTTCAGCTTCCTGACCCACTTCCAGGGCCTTTCGCGCGGCATCATCGATCTCAGGGACCTGGTCTTTTTCGGTTCCCTGATCGGTTGCTTCCTGGCCGCCAACGCCCTCATCGTCGACCTCAAGAAAGCGGACTAGGAGTCAGCCGTGCGCAAGAACCAAAACGCAGTGGCCGGGCTCGGAGTGCTCCTCGGCCTCTTCTTCGCCGTCAACCTCGCGTCCAGCGCTCTGTTTCGCTCGGCGCGGCTCGATCTGACCGATGGCGGTCTGTACACACTTTCGGAAGGGACCGAGAACATCCTGCGGGAGCTGGAGGAGCCGATCCACCTGCGCTTCTACCTCTCCCGCGCCATGGCCAACGAGCTGCCCGACATCAAGAGCTATGGGCAGCGGGTCCAGGAGCTGCTGGAGGAGTACGAGGCTCTTTCCGGCGGCAAGATCGAGCTCGATGTGATCGATCCCGAGCCCTTCTCGGAAGAGGAGGATCGTGCGGTCGGCTTCGGTCTCCAGGGCGCACCCGCCAATGCCGTGGGTGAGCCGCTCTACTTCGGTCTCGCGGGCAGCAACTCCACCGACCAGGAGGAGGTCATCCCCTTCTTCCAGATGCGCCGCGAGCAGTTCCTGGAGTACGACCTGACCAAGCTGATCCACTCCCTGGCCGACCCCAGCAAGCCCGTGGTCGGCGTGCTCTCGTCCTTGCCGCTGAGCGGCGGGCCGCCCAACCCGATGAACCCCCGGGAGACGGCGCAGCCCTGGTTCATCGTGGAGACGGTGCGCCAGCTCTTCGAGGTGCGCGACATCACGCCCAGCGAGACGGAGCTGCCGGACGACATCGACATCTTGCTGCTGGTCCATCCCAAGGGCCTGGAAGACGGGATGCTCTACTCGATCGACCAGTTCGCGCTCGGCGGCGGCCACGTGGTGGCCTTCGTCGATCCCTTCTGCGAGGCCGACCAGCCGCCGACCGATCCGCGCAATCCGATGGCGTCGATGGGCGCCGACCGCTCCTCCGATCTCGGCTCGCTGCTCGAGTCCTGGGGCGTGGAGCTGGTCGAGGACAAGATCGCCGTCGACCGGCTGAACGCCCAGCGGGTCGGCTACCAGGGAAAACCGATCGACTACGTGGCCTGGCTCGGACTGCGCCCCGACGCCTTCTCGGAGAACGATCCAGTGACCAGCGAGCTGGGCCAGCTCAACCTGGCCACCGCCGGCAGACTGGCGGCCCTCGAGGGTGCCACGACGAGCTTCACGGCGGTGGTGCAGACCAGCGCCGAGGGGAGCACGATCGGGACCTCCGACGTCAGCTTCGTGCCCGATCCGGCGCGTTTGTTGGCCGGCTACTCGCCCGGCGGTGTGCCCCTGGCGCTGGCGGCGCGAGTCAGCGGCGAGGCGAAGAGCGCCTTCCCCGATGGCTCCCCGGCGGGCGATGAAGACCAGGAGGACGGCGAAGAGGCGAGCGCCGATACCGAGCCGAGCGAGCACCTGGAGTCGGGCGAGGTCCAGATCTTCCTGGTGGCCGACGCCGACATGCTCGCCGACCGCTGGTGGGTCAGCGTGCAGAACTTCTTCGGACAGCGGATCGCGATTCCCAACGCCAACAACGCCGACCTCTTGGTCAACGTGCTGGAGAACATGTCCGGCAGCTCCGACCTGATCAGTCTGCGCAGCCGCGGCAGCTACAGCCGGCCCTTCGACCGGGTGCTGGCGATTCGGCGCGACGCGGAGCGCCGCTTCCGCGCCGAGGAGCAGGCGCTGGAGGAGGAGCTGCGCGAGACCGAGCAGCGGATCAACGAGCTGCAGCGCCAGAAAGAGGGCGCGCAGAGCTCGGTGATCCTCAGCCCGGAGCAGCGCACCGAGATCGTGCGCTTCCGCCAGGAGCGCATCGATACCCGCAAACGGCTGCGCGAGGTGCGGCACCAGCAGGCGAAAGACATCGAGCGCCTGGGGGGGCTCCTGAAGCTGCTCAACATCGGCCTGATTCCGCTCGGGTTGTTGGTCTTTTCGGTGATCCGCGGCACGTCCGCATTTGGGAGGAGCTGATCGATGAACTCCAGAACCGTGGCAATCTCAGGAGTAGCGGCGTGCGTTCTGGTGGTGATCGGGTTGGTGTTCCGTGCGCCGACCGACATCGCCGGGCCTTCCGCGTCGCACGCGCCCGACTCCACCACTTTCGTGCTACCGGAGCTCTCCGACGCGCTCAACGAGGTGGCGCGCATGGTGGTGGTCGACAGCACCGGGACCTGCACCCTGGAACGTGCGGAGTCGGGCTGGACCGTCGCCGAGAAGCAGGGCTTTTCGGCCAACATGGAGCGCGTGCGGCAGACCCTGATCGCCGCCTCGGAGCTGCGCATCCTCGATCGCAAGACGGCCAATCCGGAGCTCTTCGAGCGCCTGGGGCTGCGCGATCTCGACGCCGAGGGCTCGGTGGCGACCAAGCTCGAGCTGCAAGATCAGTCGGGCGGAAACATGGGCGGCCTGTTGATCGGCAAGCGCCGTTCGGGAGCCGGCGACGCGGCACACTACGTGCGGCGCCTGGGCGAGAACCAGTGCTGGCTGGCCTCCGGCAACCTGACGATGCGCGCCGAGACCGACTTCTGGCTGAGCCGCGACATCATGAAGCTCAAGGCGGAGCGGATTCGTTCGGTCGAGACCCTCCATCCGGACGGCGAGAAGGTGGTGGTGGCAAAGGCTGACAAGACGGCGCGGCGCTTCGACGTGCGGGACGTGCCACGCGGCCGGGAGCTGCGCTACGCGACGGTCGGCGACGGCCTCGGTCGGGCGCTGGAGCGTCTCACGCTCGATGACGTGCTGCCGGCCTCCGAGGTCGAGACCCCCGGCCAGGTAACGGAGAGCATCTACAGCACCTTCGACGGCGTGGTGGTGCTGGCCAGGCTGTGGGAAGAGGGCGACCAGAAACGCGCCGCCTTCGAGGTGCGCTTCGACGCGGGCCTGGTCGAGCCGGAGCCGGAGCCGGAGGCGGTGCCCGAAGAGCCCGCCGACGACGCCGAGTCGACTGCCGGCGAGGACGCGGACGCCGAGCCCGAAGGCGACGCCTTCGCGCCACCCGAGCCGCCGGCCTTCACGCCGGAGCTGCTGAGCGCCGAGGAGGCCCGTGAAGAGGCGGAGCAGCTCAACGTCCGCCTGTCTCCCTGGGTCTTCGTGCTGCCGAGCTACGCCCACGACCGCATGGCCAAGCGCATGGAAGAGATGTTGAAGGAGCAGGAGAGCTCCGAGACCTGAGACCCACCCGGACCCCAAACACGGAGCGGCGCGTGGACCTTTCGGCCCACGCGCCGCCATCCCCTCCGACACTGCTCGTCCGCCTTGCGAGAGCCACCGGCCGCCGTGCTCCCCGACACTGCGCGCCCGCGGCTCTCCGTCCGACCCGGCACCGGCATCGTCACCGGCCCCGAATCGGATCCGTCTCGAGATCTCTGGGGACGTTCAATGGATCGGCCACTCTGCCATTTAGATTGACCCACTCAAGCTGGTCGGCCGGGTGACGCGTTCCTGAAGATCGCCTTATACTTATTTCATCTTTTAGATAAGTGGCTTTCTTGCAACCACTTGCCATCGCTATGCAGCGTCGATTGGCGCGCCAATCCGTAAGGACACCCGGTCTCAGTGGCAAAAACGCCCTCTGAATCTGATGATATCTCGTCGCTGGCGACTGCCCTGAGGGCTCCTCAGACCGTAAAGTCCAGAAAGCGGAGCCGCGGCTCGCCGGCGGCAAAGGGCGTCTCGAAGCAGAGCGCGGCGGCGTGACCGGCATCCAGGGAGGGCACCTGCGCCAGCCTCCAGCGCCGTGTCGAGTCGCCACCGATCCGAGTCGCGAGCAGCGCCGCCGGCAGACCGGGACGCAGCTCGACATCGAAGCGCTCGAGCCCCAGACCGATGCCGCGCCCATGGGCCTTGACGAAGGCCTCCTTGCGGGTCCAGGCCAGGAAGAAGGCGCAGCGCCGGTCGTGGCGCGGGAGCGCGAAGTAGAGCTCGGCCTCGCGCCGCGAGAAGACCCGGCGGGCGAGACGGTCCAGATCGTGGGCGCGGTCGGTGCGTTCGACGTCGACGCCGAGCAGCCGGCCGCGCGCGAAGGCCAGCAGCGCCCAGTCGCCGGAGTGAGAGAGATTGAACTCGAGATCGCTTCCCTCGAGCGAGGGTTTGCCGTGCGGACCCAGGCGCAGGGGCAGCGAGCGCGGGTCGGCGCCCTGATAGCGGCCGAGCAGGGCGCGCAGCACCTGACGGCCGGTCGTGAAGGCGAGGCGGGCACGGGAGCTGGCCATGCGCGTCGCGCGCATCCGCTCTTCCTCGCAAAGATCCGGGCACCGAGCGGGCGCATCGGCCAGCGATATCCGCCACAGGTGGACCTCGTCGCGGGCGAGCGCGGGAGCTCGGGCGACCTGCTCCCAGGAGGCCATCAACGCCTCTGGATCATCATCGCGTCGCCGATCACCACATCTCCGGCGGGGGCGTCGTTGCTGAGGCCGAAGTAGACCCGGCCGCGGGGCATCCAGTAGTTGCCGAGCTTGTTCCAGCGGCCGCCGTCGGTCTTCTGGTCGAAGGTGGTGGTGTAGAGGGTGCCGCCGATCTTGGCTCCGAAGAGCGCCGCCGAGGAGCGATTGGAGCCGGACGGCCACCAGGCGTGGATCTCGTAGATCCCGGCCTGGGTGATGGCGTGGCTCCAGTAGCACAACGCCGCCCCCCCCGGCTCGGTTCCGGCGAAGAGATAGTCGTCGCCGTAGCGCCCCGGCGCGCTGTTGCCGAGCGTCCAGCTGCCGCGAGTGCGCGCGGTAGGATTGTCGTAGATCCAGCGATCGGTTGCGCCGCTCAGCCGGTCGTCCACCTCCTGGCGCAGCGCGCCGAGCTCCGAGTAGAGCAGATCGCCGGGGCAGGCGGTCGAGCTCACGTCGCGGTGGCCGTAGATATTGTCCATCGGCGCGCCGTAGCCGACGTAGTAGTCGCGACCGAAGGGATCGATCCCTTTCTGGTCCGCCTTCCAGGCGTAGAGCTCGGCGTAGGCATCGAGCAGAGCCAGGGTCGGAATGTCGTTGTAGGGCGTGTGGAAGTAGCCCAACGCACCGACTCCCATCGACCCGCAGTTGTAGCCGTCGTGAGCGCCGCGCACGTCATCGCCCCCGGCGCGGCCCTCCCAGACCTTGCCGTGCTTGCAGGTCAGGTAGTTGTAGCCGATGTCGCACCAACCGCGGCTATACATGTGGTAGTCCTGGATCCCGCGCAGGTTGGAGGCGCAGTCGTCGAAGCCCTGGGAGTCGTAGGCGCCGGGCGAGGCGGTGTGGTGGGTGCCGAGGTGGGTGACCGGGCAGTAGCCGGAGCTGCACTGGGGCGGATCGGCCCCCCATTGCGCACGCGAGTAGACGGGCGGCTTGGGGTAGGCGTCGTCGAAGCGCTGCTGGGGCTCGGCGGCGGCTGATTCGGATGCGTCGATGAAGACCAGCGTGAGCCGCTCCAGGCGCAAGGGCGCGCCCGCGGGAACCATGCGCACGCGGAGGCGCCAGGCGTCTGCCCGCTCGGCACCGAGCAGCAAGAGCGCTCCGAATTGGTCGCCGTGGGCGCGATGCCCCGTGCCCTCCGGGAACGGGGCGGAGGACTGGGCGTGCGGATCGGCGGGAATCGGATACCAGGTGCCGGGACGGGCATCGACCTGGAGCTCGAGCTCCATGCGGCCGGCACCGGCGAGGCCCCAGCGGCTGCCCAGGGCGGTGAAGGGGAAGGGGGATTCCTGCCAGAGCGTCGTGGCTCGCGCTTCGGTCGGCGCCTCGAGAGCTGCACCGGCCCAGGTCACGGCGGTCTCGTCGCCGTCGACGGCGAGCTCGGCAAGATCGAGGGCCACCTCGAGGAGTGTGGCTTCCGCCGGCGGACGAGCCAGGAGCACCGAAGAAAGCGCCAGGGGCACCGCAATCATCAGATCGGCCGAACGAGGCAGTACCGGCATCGCCGCCACCTTTCCGCGCCGCGCCAGGCGCTGCATCTGGTAAGAGTAATGCCGTTCTTCGCACCATGCCCGCTCACGACGGTGAGGACCCGGCGCAAGCCCCGAGCCGGCAATTCACGCAGAATCGAAGAGGACCGATGGAGCTCCAAGCGATTCGAGGGACACGGGATTTTTTCCCCGACGAATGCCGATTTCGCGAGTGGCTCTTCGGGCGCTTCCGCCAGGTGGCGAGCCGTTTCGGATTCGAGGAGATCGACGCGCCGATCGTGGAGTCGGCCGATCTCTTCATCCGCAAGGGGGGTGAGGAGATCCTGGGCCAGCTCTATCACTTCGAGCTGCACGGACGGCACCTGGCGCTGCGACCGGAGATGACGCCCTCGATGGCACGCATGGTCATGGCCAAGGGACGCTCGGCCAAGATGCCGCTGCGATGGTGCGCGATCGGGCAGAACTGGCGCTACGAGAGGATGGTCAAGGGGCGCAGGCGGGAGCACTATCAGCTCAACATGGACATCTGGGGAGAGGAGGCGGTGGACGCCGAGGCGGAGCTGATCAGTGCGGTGTTCGCGGTGATCGAGGCGGTCGGGCTGCCGCGCACGGCGGTCGAGGTGCGGGTCAACAGCCGCGACCTGCTCGAGACCTTCGTGGGTGAGCAGATCCCGGCGCTGTCGCCGGAGGCTTTCGTCCCCCTCTGCGTCGCTGTCGACAAGATCGCCAAGATCGGCGCCGACAAGGTCGTCGAGATGCTGGTCGATCCGGAAGGCGAGGTCGGCATCGACGAGCGCGACGCCCGCGCGGTGGTCGACTTCATCGCGCTGTCCAGCCTGGACGAGGTGGCCCGCCTGGTGCCGGGGGCGGCGCCGGCGGTCGATCGGCTGCGTGGGCTCTTCCGCCTGCTCGAGGCCTACGGCGTCGGGGAGCAGGTGCGCTTCGATGCCGGCGTGGTCCGCGGTCTGGCCTACTACACCGGCATCGTCTTCGAGGCCTTCGACGCGGCCGGCGGCGGACGCTCGATCTGTGGTGGCGGTCGCTACGATCGGCTGACTCGCGCGCTGGGAGGGCAGGAGATCCCGGCGGTCGGCTTCGGGCTCGGCGACGTGGTGCTGGGCGACATGCTGGCCGCTTCCGACCTGATGCCCGTCCTGGGCCGCCGGGTCGATGACCTGGTCTTCGCTTTCGACGAGGAGGGGCGCGAGGCCGCGGCACGGGTCTGCGCCCGCCTGCGCAGCAGCGGTCGCTCGGTGCTGCGGATGGTGCACGGCAAGCGACTGAAACGGGTGCTCGCCGAGGCCACTCAGCTCGGCGCCGAGCGCATCTTCCTGATCGGCCCGGACGAGCTGGCCAGGGGTGTGGTGAAGGTGCGAGACCTGGACCGGCGCTCGGAGGTCGAAGAGCCGCTCTAGGATCCAAGCAAGAAGTCTGACAAAGCGTCGATTTGTCTCGCAGGCGCTGCCAGCGCCTCCGACATCTCGCCAGGGCGGATCCTGCGCCGAATCACGCAAGTGATTGTGTTGCAACCAGATCCGTCGTAGCGCCGATTCTGGCCCGAGATCTGCACTGAGCGTCTCCCGTCATCCAAACCGGGAGACTTTGATGCAAATCTCTACGCCATCGACTTCGTTCTCGAATCTCCTCACCCTTTGCGCCTTGGCGCTCACACTCTCGACCGAGGTCTACTCGGCGGCACCGCGGTTCCGCATCTGGCCCAGCGAGCTGCTGAGCCGCGACAGCGTCGACGTCGTGTTCAGTCTTTGTGCCGGCGACAACGCCCTGGAATCCGGCGCGGAACTGAATATCGAGCTCCCATACGCCGCCCTGCACCCCACCGACAGCGAGATGTGGGACGCCGCGCAGATCACCTCGCCCGATTCGACCGGCTACGTGTCGGTAGAAACACCGGTCGATGTCGTGGCCGAGGCGATCGGCGACAAGTGGCTGCTGGGAGCACGCATCTCGCAAGGTGTGCTGCAGCCCGGCGACAGCATTGCCGTGCACTACTCCGGAAAGGTGCAGTCGGCGGCAACGCATCTCCGGCCACGAGTCCGTTGGCGGCGCGGTCCCACCCATCCCTTTGTGTCGTTGCGCACAGACACCGGGGTCACGATCAAGAGCCGGCCCGCGGCCACGATTCGCGCCTGGGCCCCCACCGATATCGCGGTGGGAGAGAGCTTCGCGCTGCGTCTGGCGCTGCTCGACGATCGTGGCAACCTCGACACCGACTACGACGGTTTGATCAGCATTCAGGCCCTCGGCAATCCGGCCGAGCTGTGGACGGCCGCGATCACGCCCGCCGACTCCGGACGGATCGTGATCGAAGATCTGTTGCTGCTCGATCCGGGCATGCGTCATCTCGAGGTCACCACCGACACCATCGAACCGACGCTGGTCCCGGTGCGCGTGCACGAAGATGCCCCCCAAACGCAACGCTTCTTCGGCGACTCTCACTTCCACACCGGCAGCGGCTCCTCGAATCCCGGATGGCGCTCGACTCATGGCGGCGACCATCGTGGCAACTACAGTCGAGCACAGCTCGCCTACCGCTATGTTCGAGATGTCTCGCTCCTCGACTGGGCATCCGCCTCCGAGCACGAGATCGGCATGGAGCCAACGACCTGGGATGCCTCGCAGGATATCGCCGACGCATACAACGATCTCGCGCGCTTCACCACCTTCTACGCCTACGAATGGAATTCCCCGTACGCGGCTCACCGGTTGGTGTTGCACCGGGAGCGCGGCACGCCGCTCTTCCACGGCAAGGACCCCGCGACCGACAGCTTCGCCGAGCTGGCGGACGCCGTCCGAGAGGTCAACCAGGCGGCGCTGATCATCCCGCACATCCACAAGGCGGACCCGATCAATCCAGTCTGGCAGCTGCCGGCAAACGATCTGCAGCGGGTTGGCGAGATCTACTCGACCCAGAACAGCAAGCCGGTCTGGGGCGGCGACGATCCCACCATCTTCGAGCTCGGACTGGAAGATCCGTGGAGCTATCGCTACGGCTGGGCTCAAGGGCACATCATCGGCGTCATTGGATCGACCGACGATCACTTCGGCTTGCCGGGCCGCAACTCCACCGAGAGCTGGTTCAGAGGCAGCGGCGGACCGGCAGCCGTGCTGGCGGCCGAGAACTCCCGGGAGGCGCTCTTCGGCGCACTGCATCCACGGAACAGCTATGCCACGACCGGCACCAGGATCTTCCTGGACTTCACCGTCAACGAAGAGCCGATGGGCTCGGTGCTGGAGCTCAATGGTGACGACATTCAACTGTCGGTGGTAGTCGGCGGAACGGCACCGCTGTCGAGAGTCGAGATCGTCCACGGCCGGCGGAGCGGTTTCGAGACCACGGCCTTCGATGCCGCCGGCGAGCTCTCGTTCGACTTCACCGGCCAGGATCAGTTCGACGGCGAAGCGTCGCTCTACCAGATCCGGGTGATCCAGGAGGACGACGAGATGGCCTGGTCGAGCCCGATCTGGGTACACCAGGGTCAGTGAATCCGGTAGGTGGGGCTCGGACACGGGGAGTGCGGCGCCGCACTTCCCGTGCCCCTTTTTTGGATGATCAGCTCTCCTTCATCAGAGCGTGGCTCTCCAGGCGATCGTAGAGCGCCGGGCGGGAGATGCCGAGCAGGGTGGCGGCGCGCGAGCGATTGCCGCCGGTCGAGTCGAGCGCCCGGACGAGCAGGGCGCGCTCCAGCTGGTCCAGGTTCTCGCGCAGGGTGCCGTCCATCGGCGGGAAGCCGTCGCCCAGCACCGGCGGCCGTGCTTCCCCGCCATCGGCGGCGGCTCCTGCATCGGGGCCGGCAAAGCGAGGACGCGGCGCCTCCATCGCCGCCACCACTTCGGCCTTGGTGATCGAGTCGCCGCACTCCATCAGGTTGACCACCCGCTCCACGACATTGCGCAGCTCGCGGACGTTTCCCGGCCAGGCGGCTCCGCGGAGCAAGGCCGCCGCCTCGTCGTCGAAGCCGCCGACCCGTGTGCCCAGGGTGCGGTTCAGCTGCTCCAGGAAGTGCTCGGCCAGGGGCAGGATGTCGGCGGGGCGCTCGCGGAGCGCGGGAAGGTCGATCGGCAGCACGTTGAGCCGGTAGTAGAGGTCTTCTCGGAACAGCCCCTCCTCGACCAGCCGCTCCAGATACTGATGGGTCGCGGCCACGATGCGCACGTCCACCTTGACCGTGTCGGAGCTGCCGACTCGCTCGAACTCGCGCTCCTGGATCACCCGCAGGATCTTGGCCTGCAGCTTGGGGCTCATATCCCCGATCTCGTCCAGGAAGATGGTTCCCCCGTCCGCCATCTCCAGCTTGCCGCGGCGCGAGGCCCGGGCATCGGTGAAGGCCCCGCGCACGTGGCCGAAGAGCTCCGACTCGAGCAGCTCGCTGGGGATCGCGGGGCAGTTCACGGTCACGCAGGGACCGTCGGCGCGGGCGCTGGCGAAGTGCAGGGCACGCGCGATCAGCTCCTTGCCGGTGCCGGTGGCGCCGCGCACGAGCACGGTCGAATTGCCGCGCGCGGCGCGCCGCACCCGGTCCATCACCTTTCCCATCGACGTCGATCGGTAGACGATCGCGTTGAAGCCCGAGGCACGCGCCACGACCCGCCGCAGCTCTTCGACCTCTTCGCCGCGCGAGCGAGCCACGGCGATGTTCTCGATGCGGCGGCGCAGCACCACCGGGTCGAAGGGCTTGCGCAAGTAGTCGCGGGCGCCGCGCCGCATCGCATCGACCGCGATCTCGACCGATGCCTCGGAGGTGACCACCACCACGTCCGGCACGTCGCCCTCCTGGGCGCAGATCTCGTCGACCAGCGCCAACCCCGCTCCCTGCCTCGGCAAGGCATCCTCGGCGGTTTCGGGAAGGCCCAGGTCGAGAATCACCACATCGATCGGCTCGGCGGCCAGCGCCGCCCGGGCGGCGGCGAGATCGCCCACCCCTTCGACCGAGCCCAGCTGGGCCTGCTCGATCTCGTCGACGATCGCCCGGCGCACCAGGCGCTCGTCCTCGACGACCAGTATTCGTGCCACGGGTTGCTCCTATTTTTCGACAACGATATTTCATCCCGCTGCTCTCAAGAAGAGACTGGCAGCGGGATCTTGAAGTTCGCTCCATCTCCGGGCCGGCTGTCCACTTCGATTCTCCCACCGTGCGCCGAGACGATCTCCAAGACGATCGCCAACCCCAGGCCATGGCCACCTTCTCCCGAGCTGGAGAAGGGCTCGAAGAGGTTGTCGATGCGCTCGGCGGGAATGCCGGGGCCGGTGTCGGCCAGCTCCACCAGCAGATGGTCGGTGCTGGGCCGCGAAACCCCCACGCGCAGCTCGCCTTCGCCCTCCATGGCCCGCACGGCGTTGAAGGTCAGATTCTCGATCACGCGCCGGAATTGACCCGGATCGAGCGCAATCGAGGGGACATCCTCCCAAGGGTCGAGGCGCACGCTGACCTTTTCGAGGCCCATGGAGCCGAGGGCGGAAGGGATCAGGTCGCGCAGATCGACCGGCTCGAGCCGCGGCCCGCCGCCGCGCAGGAAATCGAGGGGACGGACCACCAGCTCATTGATCCGCTCGACGCCCTTTGCCAGCTCCTCCAGATCGGGCGCGTCTCGATCGGAGGTTTCGGGAAGCTGGCGCTGCAGGCGTCTCACCGCGCTGGGGAGGCCGAATGTGATGTTCTTGACGTCGTGGATGGTGGTCGCCGCGAACTGCCCCAGAGCCTCGAGCTTGGTGCGCACCTGGGCCACCTGGGCCAGATGGCGCTCCTCGGTGATGTCGTCGACCAGGAGCTGTGCCCCCAGCGACTCCCCCTGGTCCGCCCGGCCGAGACCTTCGACGCGGTAGGCAATGATCCGTTCGCGCACCGCGCCGCCGAACGAGCCGGCCTGGCCGTCCTCGGCGGCCGCCGGCCGACCGCCGGAGCCCTCGGCGCGGGCGATCGGCAGACGCAGCTCGCCGCTCGCCGCCGGCTGGCCCTCCAGGACCTCGCGCACCACCGAACGGGCCCCGGCCAGCGCGTCGATCTGGTCGATCGGCCGGCCGCGCGGCGGCGCGCCCTCGAGCCCCAGGATCCGCGGTGCCGCCCGATCGACCGTGCCGATCCGGGCGTCGGGGTCGACGCAGCCAGCGGTGCGCAGTGGGAAAGACCAGGGCCAGGTGCACCACCAGCGGCACGATCCACGAGCCGACCGCCCAGGGAATCGCGAGCGAGCAGTCGAAGAGGAGAACCCCGGTGCGAAGCGGCTCGGACCAGATCGGCTTCGCGCCCAGGAGCCAGATCACCAGCAGCGCGGAGAGCCAGGCCAGCACCGAGCCGGCCGGGTGGCTGGAGGCGCTGAGTCCGACCGCCGCCCCGACCGCAAACACGGCCAGCACGACCACTCCGATCAGCAAGATCACGCCGATCGGCTCCGCGCCGCCGAGCAGGAGCTCGGTGAGGATCCGCGCACCGGCGACGAACCCCGCGATCAGCAGAATCGCCCTGGTCCCGATCCGCGCCGGTCGACCCGACGATTCGGTCGCGGGATGGAACAGAAGTCGCGAGCGCGAATGCGCGTCTTGCGCCTTGTTGCCGCTGGTCATGCCAGCCACCCCCAAGGGCATGGCATCGATCGGCGAACGGCCCCGACCGATCGCTGTTTCGTCCCTCCCACCTGGCGGCTTCATTGCATGGTACCGGCTACGCCGCGGCGACGAGTCAATCGAGCAGACCGGCCAGCCATCCCCGCGCCGGGCGCGCCTCTTCCGCGCGCTCGGCGCTGCGCCGCGCGAAGCTGTGGACCTGGTGGGCGAAGGCCTCGAGCTTGGTGTCGATCTCTGGGCTCGCCTTGCCGGTGTAGACCAAGGTGGTCAGGGGGATCATGTCGTGGTCGCGGCGCACCTTCTCGGCCAGCGACGCCGAGACCGTCCCCAGCATGCAGTGGAAGGAGACCGCGTTGACGATGCCGTGGGCGCCGCGTCGCGCGAAGTCGACCATCTTCGCCACGTTGAGCACCACCACGTTGTTGGCGCCGCGGTCGACGTAGGGCTCGGCCATCGACAGGATCTCCTCGTAGCCCGGCTCCTGCGCCCGATCGGCGCGCGCTCCCAGCAGGAAACGCACCCGCAGCGCTTCGATCTGCTTGCGCAGCAGCAGCAGCGTCGCCCCGGCCGCATCGCGATAGTTGCCCTCGTCGAGCCCCCCGGATACCGCCCGTCTCCAGCCGAACTCGGTCACGTCGAGCAGGAAAGGAGCGGGCCAGACCTCGAAGCCCAGCGCCTCGAGCTTGCGAAAGAGGTCGCGATTGCCGAAGGGATGGGTGCGGGTGTAGATGTCGCCCGCCACGCCGACCAGCGGCCTGAGCGGCCCTTCGATCCGCTCGACTCCGGCCAGCAGGCCTTCCACCGAGCGCAGCACGTCGCCCAGGCGGTCTTTCCCGATCGCCTCGCCGCTGCGCCGCAACAAGCGATCGAAAAGCCGATCCACCCGCTCGGGGTCGACCGCGTAGGGCCGCAAGCCCCACTTCAAGCGGACCAGCTGCTCGATCGCGATCAATCCCCGGCCCAGGCGGATCCCCCCGGCGGTACCCAGGATGTCGATCTGCTCTTTGCCGCTGGGCGCCAGCACCTCGACATCGCGCACGCCGCGCCGCGCCAGCGCCAGGCGCATCGCCGACTCGTACTCGCTGAGCAGGCAGGCGATCTGGGTTCCGGGGAAGAGGTAGATGTCGCCGGGCCGGATCGTGCCTCGGTCGACGTGCTTCATGAGATCGCCGGCCAGGATGAAGTAGGGGTGGCATTCCTTGCCCGAGCTCACCTCTTCGCCGCGGCTGAGCGCCTCTTCGTCGGGAGGCGGCAGCATCACCACTTCGTGGTCGGCGAACTTCAGCGCCCCGTAGTAGGCCCAGGCGTGATCGGCGAAATGGGGAATGACGAAACGCCGGCCCTCGAAGCGGCGCCGGCGCCGTTGCGGTGCCTTGCGCAGCGCCACCTGCTTGGAGGCCCGCGCGGCGCCGGCCTCGGTGATCTCGTCGACGAAAGCCTCGAGCCTGGTCACCAATCCGGCTTCGCCGCGATGCTCATCGAACTCCAGGTACAGAAAAGGCGTATCGATCCCCTCCAGGTACTTGAGCGCGAAGGCATCGGGCCCACAGCCGAAGTTGGAGACGATCACCGGGAAGAGGCGTCGATCGGCGGCCGCCTCGAGCAGAGCTCTGAGCGCGTTTCTGTTGTAGCTCCAGGGAATGGTGACGCCATGAGAGTCGAGGTCCAAGGGCGGCCGGGGGAGCATCTGCATCGGAATCGACAGAATTCCCAGCTTGGCGATTCGTGCCGACAGATTCAGGTTTTGAAACGCGTCGACGACATTGTATGGCTTGCCCAGGATCGCGAAGGCGATGCCGAAGTCCTTCGAGAGTACCTCCCGGCCGCGCTCCTGCAGGCGCCGGTCGAACTCGGTCTGCGCCTCCCAGGCCCGGTCCAGCGCTTCGGCGATTCGCTCCTCGTCGAGTCCGAAGCGGCCCAGCTTGGCCGCCAGCTCGCGCACCATGCGCGGCCGCGGCGCCGCCAGGTAGACCGCCGGCACCACCATCTTGTCGGCGGCGAAGGTGGAGACCATGAAGCCGATCGATTCCTCGAAGGGACAAAGATGGCTGCGCGCGTCGCCCTGGTCGCGCAGATCGAGAATCGAAGGCAGGAACACGAAATCGACGTCTTCGCGCTCCATCAACGCGGCGACGTGGCCGTAAGCGAGCTTGATCGGCAGACAGGTCTCCGCGGTCACTCGGGAAAGACCCTCCTCGAGCGTCTGGGGAGCACTGGTCTCAGAGACCACCACCCGGAAGCCGAGAGATTTCAGCAAGCTGCTCCAGAAGGGCAGGAGATCGTACATCACCGATGCCCGGGGAATCCCGGCGGTCCCGAGCGCGCCCTCGCCCCCGGCGTAGCTCAGGAGCAGATCCTCCACCTCGCCGACCAGATCCGGGAGCACGCCTGGTGCCTTGCCCGCGGCCCCCGAAGTGAAGCGCTCGCAGGTGTCTCCGAAGTGCCCGATTCGGTCCCCGCTGCGGATCTTCGAGACCTGACAGACATTGGAGCAGGCCTTGCACTCGAAGGTGCGGATCTCCACCGCTTCGACGGCGCCCAGACCGCGGAAGGAGCTGGGGCCCGGGAGTGCCGCCTCCTTGACCGCCAGAGCGGCGCCGATGGCTCCGGAGATGCGGTTGTGCGGGTGGACGATGACCGGCTTGCCGAGCAGCTTCTCGAGCGCCGCTACCACCGCCTCGTTGGACGCCACGCCACCCTGGAACACCACGTGCTCGCCGATCGTTCTGCCGGCGACCACCCGCTCCAGGTAGTTCTTGGCGACACTGTAAGCGAGGCCCGAGAGCAGATCCGGAAGAGACACTTTACGCTGCCGCCCGTTGACCACCTCGGTGTCCATGAACACCGTGCACTGGCTGCCCAGATCGGCCGGCGCGTCGGAGCGGAAGGCCTGCTCGGAGAACTCGCCGCGAATCGACACGCCCAGGGCCTCGCCCTGCTCCTCAAGGAACGATCCGGTGCCGGCCGCGCAGATCTTGTTCATCACGAAGTCGGCGATGTGGCCGTTCTGGACCGCGACGTACTTGGAGTCCTGGCCGCCGATCTCCAAGATCGTGTCGACCTCGGGCACCAGGTGGCGGGCGCCGAGGAGCTGACAGGTGATCTCGTTCTTCACCAGGTCGGCGCCCAGAAGCTCACCGGCCAGGTGGCGGCCGCTGCCGGTGGTCCCCACGCCCAGTACCTGCAGGCTCTCGCCGAGGCGTTCGCGAAGTGTCGCCAGGCCCTCGCGCAGAGCCGCGACCGGATCGCCGCGGGTGGCCAGGTAGATGCCGTCCAGCACCTCCGCGCTCTCGGAGAGCAGGCAGATGTCGGTGGAGACCGATCCGACGTCGACGCCCAGGAAGGCGCGGATCGGTCCCGCCGCCGCGGCTTCCGGCTCGGGGCCGCGCTCGCTGCGGGAGGCGGGAAGCGCGGGCAGAGGTCTGCCGGCGACGGATGCGGCCACGGGTGAGCTGTGCAGACGTTCCAGCAGCTCGCCGACCGGCAGCTGGCTGGCCTGGTCGTGGGCCGCCATGGCGACGCCCAGCGCGGCGCAGAAGAGCGGGTCCGCGGCGCGCACGAGGGCCTCGGGAGGCAGGTCGAAGACCTCCAGAAAGGCGCGGTAGAGACCGGGATTCAGCGCCCCGCCGCCGAGCAGAACGACCGGCCGCGTGAGCTCGGTCCCGCGCAGCAGAGTGGCGCGGAAGTTGCGCGCCAGAGCCAGGCAGAGCCCGTAGGCGACCTCCGCGATCGAGGTCCCTTTCTGCTGCAGGTGGATCATGTCGGACTTGGCGAAGACCGCGCAGCGACCGGCGATGCTGGCCCCGCGCGGGGCGGCCGCGGCGAGATGAGCGAGCGCCTCGACGTCGATCCCCAGACGCCCGGCCTGCTGCTCGATGAAGGCGCCGGAGCCGGCCGCGCACTGGTCGTTCAGCGCGAAGGACTCCAGGTTGCCGCCCGGGCCCAGACGCATCCACTTCGACTGGTGGCCGCCGATCTCGATCAGTCCACGGGCGCGCGGCATGGTGGCGGCCGCCGCGCGCGCCGTCGACACGGTATCGGTCTCCAGGAGCACGCCCTCGACGCCGGAGAGCACGCCTTTGCCGCCACCGGTGAGCGCGAGCCGAATCGACCTCGCCCCCTCCGGCAGCATTTGCTCCAGCAGCCGCGCGGCGCCGCGCGCCGGGAAGCCGTCGGCACGCACACTCAGCCGCTTCTCGATGCCCCCCGCGGCGTCCAGCAGGACCGCCTTGAGGGTCACCGACCCCAGATCGATGCCGACCACGGCTGCGGAGCTCTCGACGCCCATCTCTTGGCCACTCTTTCTGTTCGATCGCCCGCGTCGCGGCCCTTCCGCGAGCGGGTGCGAATCGCCGAGTGTAGCGCCGAGGACGCGGGGTTTCGACCCGCGGGTCGGCCCATCTGGCGCTTCGACATAGCGCTTCTCGAGCGACGCACTTCGCGAAGAACCGCGGGCCCAACGGGAGCTCGCGGGCCTTCGGGGCTCCCATGCGCGGCCTGCGGGGGCGGTCTCGACGGCGCTTCTTCGCGTGCCTCTGCCCCGCCCTGTAGCGTTTCTCCCAACCTGGCTGGAGCCCCTGATCAGGGATGATCCAGTCAGGCCAGGCCCATCCGCCGGGAGCTACCCTTTTTTGCCCAGCGCTTCGAGCGCCTGGCAGGGACATGTGCCCCGGCGGGTTGGCCGCGATGAAGGTCCGGTGAGGAGTCCGCGCTTCGATCCCGATCTCGAGACGGACTGGTTCCCACGCCGGAGCGCGCGGTCGAGGTACCACCTGAGGCGATCGGCCGCGTCCTGTCACCGTGGCCCCGGGGACCCAAGAAGCGGCGGTCGCCCACGATGGCGAGGAGCCGATTCCTGGGGAGCAAGGCGAGCAGCGCGACGTCGAGATCATACGTTCCTTAGTGGATCGTTCCATCAGCCGCAGGGGCCGTCGAGCCTCTCGGGTGATTGGTGGAGGGCGGCGTTTGCCCGCTGCCGATGGGGGCTCTGGCCGTCCCATCCGGCGGGAGGTCCGCGGCGTCGAGACCTCAGATTCCGGAGAAGCCGAAATCCACACCCGCACGAGGGCCCCGCTCCGGCCTCGCGGCATCAGGGCCGGAATCCGGTCGTAACTCGCGACTCCGATCGAGGAGCTGAGGGTTGCGGCCAGATTCTGGTCACAACTCCCGACTCTCGATCGAGAGTCGGGAGTTACGGCGCGAATACGGTCGTGGCTCCGGTTTCATCGCGATGAGTGACGAGTTGTGACGGATATACGGTCGTAGCTCCGCACTCTCGATCGAGAGTGGCGAGTTGTGTCGCGAAACGGCGTCACGACTGGCGGTTCCGGGCGCGGAGCTGGGCTTTGTGTCGGTGCAGCGCGCGGGGATCGTGGAGCGTCGCGTGGGCTGGACGGCAAGGGGCGCGCACCCCGTGGATGGGGCCTCTGGCCGTCCCATCCGGCGGGAGTCCCGCGAAGCGGTCACGACGCCAGCCTGACGGGAGTCAGGCCCGGGAAATGGCCGCCTCGAGGGCCAGATCGCCGGCTGAGGCTGCTCAGTGGCTCGAAACGGCCGTCGGAGAAGGAAGCCTGGAGCGCACCGGTCTCGACGAGGGCGTGCTGGTGCTCTTCGACCGCCGGCCCGAGGCGGCACCGATCGCCGAGCGGACGGTGTTCGGCGCGGCGAGCACGCCGGGGAGGGCGTCGGTCGGGCCGCGGATCCCAGTCCCGCGCCCGACTCGACCCGCGAGTGTCCGCTCCCAACGCCTACGCCAGCACCCCCTCCAACGCCCCGCCCAGATCGACGTCGTCGCGCGCGGCCACGGTGCGGCGCAGGCGCTCCATGAGGGCGGTGTCGTGGCGATGGATCGCCAGAGCGGCGATCGCCTGGCGGGCGCTGGGGCCGTCGGCGTCGGCGACCAGGCCGAAGAGATGATCGAAGGCGCTCGCGGTGCGGGCGCAGGCCAGGGCCAGCAGGGCGGTTTCGCGCGGCGCCGCGGGCTCGTCGGCCCAGCGGATCAGCAGGTCGACGGCGGCATCGGAATGCGATTCGCCCAGCGCCAGGGCCAGCGCTTCGACCTGCTCCTCCAGCGCGGAGCGCAGCAGCCGCCCGGCGAGGTCGAGCGCGCACGCGGGGGCCAGCCGCAGCAGCGCGCGCAGGCAGGCCGAGAGCACCTCCGGCTGCTCGCCCTCGAGCAGCAATTTGTGGCGCAGGACCGGCGCCGCACTCTCATCCTCGGAGTAGGCAAAGGCCCGCGCCGCCGCGATCCGCGCGGCGGGATCGGGATCGGCCAGGAGCTCGGCCAGCTCGCCGATGGCATCGACGTGGTTCATGCGCACCAGGGCCAGGGCGCAGATGCCGCGCAGCTCGGCGGCGGTGTCGGCGCTTCCGCCCCAGACCGGCTCCATCTGGCGCAATCGCACGCCGCGCAGATGGACCGACTCGCGGCCGAGGTCGAGGCGGTAGAGGGCGTCGGCGATCGCGCTCTTGGCGGCGCACAGGGGATCGGCCTTGGCCGCGCCGCGGGCGAAGCGCTCGAAGGCGGCGGCCAGCGCGTCGTCCAGCTCGCTCAGCTCCCGATCGGCGGCCAGTCGGGCCGCCGCGGCGGCACCCTGCGCGGGGGCTTTCGCCAGCAGCTCGCGCAGCCGCGGCAGGAGATCGGCGGCGCCAGGATCGGCGCGCAGGTCTCGCACTTCGGCGAGGGCCGCTTCGAGCTTCTTGGCGTTTGCCATCAACGTCCCCAATCCGAAGGTTGGTCCCCCATCCGGAGCTCGAGCGTGGCGCCGGCGGCGATCTGGGCGTGGTCGAGGAAGGGGCGCTCCAGGGGCTCGCCGTCCAGCGTGGCGCTCTGGATGTAGTACTGGCCCGGTCCGGCGCCGTGGCCGACGATCTCCAGGTCGCCGGCCGCGAGGTGCACGCGGGCGAAATCGAGGATCGGGCTGCCGATCCAGTAACGGGTGGTGCCGGCGAGGGGGTAGTAGCCGAGCGCCGAGAAGAGGGACCCGGAGGAGAGGGTTCCGCAATCGTCGTTGCCGTCGAGTCCGGCGGCGCCGGCGCCGTGGGTGTCGCGGTGGTGGTAGCCGCCGGTGTGGCGCCAGGGGATGTTGAGCTCGTCGAGGGCGGTGTCGAGCGAGAGGCGCACCAGGCCGAAGGGGACCTGGGCGCCGGGCGGGACCGAGCCGATGCCGAAGCCGCGGCCGCCGGTGCCGATCAGCGGGTCGACCTCATCGAGGAGGTCTCCGGCGGGCGCCGGGAGGGCCGGCGCCGCGGCGCAGAGAAGAAGGGTGAGGAGCGGTCCGGCCTTTGCTCTATGGGCACGAAGAAAAGGCTGGACAGGCCAGACTGAGTTCTGTAGTTTCATCTAACAAGTCTTACGCACAGGGAACCTCCCCATGACTCCACGGGTCGAACAGCCGAACTTGACCAGCGCCCTCGAGGACTACCTGGAGACTATCTACCAGCTTCTCCAGGAGCAACCGATCGCCCGGGTGCGCGACATCGCGGCCGCGCGCGAGGTCAAGGCCGGCTCGGTCTCGCCGGCGCTCAAGCGGCTGGCCGACATGGGATTGGTCAAGTACCTGCGGCGCGAGTACGTCACCCTCACACCCGAGGGGGAGCAGCAGGCGCGACGGGTCTACGCGCGGCATCGGGTGCTGACCCGCTTCTTCGAGAGCATCCTCGGCATGGGCAGCGACGCGGCCCAGCGCGACGCCTGCGCCATGGAGCACAGTCTTTCCGATGAAGGCATGGACCGGTTGGTGCGCTTGATCGAGTTTCTCGGCGCCTGCAACAGCTGCGCCCCCGACTTCCTCGACCATTTTCACAACTGTCCCTTGATGAACGACGACGCGCCGGCCTGCCCGCACGAGTGCGACTCGATGTGGGGGCGCACCCTCGAAAAAGACGGAGGACCGATGAGCATCTTCGACATGATCCCGGGAGACGAGGCCACGGTGAGCCAGGTCAACGCCCGCGGTGCGATCCGCCAGCGGCTGCTCGACATGGGCATTCTGCCGCAGGCCAAGGTCGAGCTGGAGCGGGTGGCGCCGGCCGGCGAGCCGGTCTGGATCAAGCTCGACGGCACCCAGCTCGCGCTGCGGCGCCAGGAGGCGGAGGCGGTGGTGATCGAAGCGTCTTCGTGAAGGAGGCGGCGCGAGCTCATTTTTTTTGCTACCATGTAGACGAGACTAACGAACCATGTCACAGCTAAAACAGCCGCTGCCCGAGCTGCAGATCCGCACCATCCGGGTCGCCTTGGCCGGCAATCCCAACTCCGGCAAGACTTCGATATTCAACGCGCTGACCGGCGCCCGCCAGCACGTGGGCAACTACCCCGGCGTCACGGTCGAGAAGCGCTGGGGGAGCTTCACGGCCAAGGGCACCGACTTCGAGGCGCAGGACCTGCCGGGCACCTACAGCCTGACCTCGTTCTCGCCCGAGGAGCGCATCGCCCAGGACGAGCTGCTCGACGGCGGCCACGACGTGGTGGTGGTGGTGGTCGACTCGACCGCGCTGAAGCGCTCGTTGGTGTTGCTGGCGCAAGTGATGCAGACCGGATCGAATCCGGTGCTCTGTCTGAACATGACCGACGAGGCGGAGCGCAACGGGCTGCGTCTCGATCTCGACCAGATGCGCAAGCTGCTCGGCATCGGAATCGTGCAGACGGTGGGGCACAAGGGGATCGGCGTCGATCGGCTGGTGCAGGCGGTGCGCGCCGCGGCCGATGCTCCGGTGCGCCGGCCCCGGCTGGTGCTGGGCGAGCGCATGGAGCGCGCGATCGGCGCGATTCGCGAGAAGATGGAGCGGCTGCACGGCGCGGCTGGCGGGCGTGACTGGGTCGCCACCAAGCTGATGATGGGCGAAGAGGAGTTCGTGCAGCGGATGCAGGCGACCGATGGCGACTGGGGCGGGGCCGCGATCGAGGAGGCGCAGCGCCAGCGCAAGAAGATCGAGGCGAGCACGGGCCAGGATATCTCGCTCTTCGTGACCGAGCGCTACTTCGGCTTCGTCGACGGGCTGCTGCGGGAGGTGGTGCTGGACGTGCCACGAGCCGACGCCCGCGCGCTCTCGGACGCGGTCGACAAGGTGCTGGTGCACCGGGCGCTCGGCCTGCCGATCTTCGCGGCGCTGATGTACGGGATCTTCTGGATCACCTTCACGCTGGGCGCGATTCCGATGGACTGGATCGATGCCGGCTTCGGGTGGATGGGCGCGACGATCGCGGGATTCTGGCCCGAGGGGGCGGAGTCGCCGCTGCGCTCGCTCTTGGTCGACGGGGTGATCGGCGGGGTCGGCGGAGTGCTCGTCTTTCTGCCCAATATTCTGTTGCTCTTCATCGGCCTGGCGCTCTTGGAGGACACCGGCTACATGGCCCGTGCGGCCTTCCTGATGGATCGGGTGATGCACCGTTTCGGTCTGCACGGCAAGAGCTTCGTGCCGATGATGACGGGCTTCGGCTGCTCGATTCCCGGCATCATGGCGACCCGCACCTTGGAGAACGAGCGCGACCGGCTGACGACGATGCTGGTGCTGCCCCTGATGTCGTGCGGCGCCCGGTTGCCGATCTGGATGCTGCTGATTCCGGCTTTCTTCGCGCCGGGCATGCGGGCTCCGGTGCTGTGGCTGATCTACGCCTTCGGCATCGCCCTGGCGCTGGTGCTGGCTCTGCTGCTGCGACGCTCGTTGCTGCAGGGCGAAGACGCGCCCTTCGTCATGGAGCTGCCGCCCTATCGGGTGCCCACGGCGCGTGCGGTGCTCATGAAGATGGCGGAGCGCTCCTGGCTCTACGTGCGCAAGGCGGGCACCATCATTCTCGGCATCTCGATTCTGATGTGGGCGGCGACGGCATACCCGAGCCGCTCGGACTACGATGTGGACGCACAGGTCGCCGCGGGCGAGCTGAGCCTCTCCGCGGATGAGATCGAGCACGCCCGCGCGGCCGAGGATCTGCGTTACTCGATCGCCGGTCGGGTGGGGCGAGCCATCGAGCCGGTGATCGCACCGCTCGGCTTCGACTGGAAGATGGGCACGGCGATGATCGGAGCCTTCGCCGCCAAAGAGGTGTTCGTGGCGCAGATGGGAATCGTCTACGCCATGGGTGAGACGGATGAGGAGTCGACTCCGCTGCGCGAGACGCTGGCCCGCGACTACTCACCACTCACCGGTGTGTCGTTGATGCTCTTTCTGCTGATCTCCGCACCGTGTATGGCGACCCTGGCGGTCACCCGGCGAGAGGCCGGGTCGTGGCGCTGGGCCTGGCTGCAGTTCGGTGGGCTCACCGCGGTGGCCTACCTGGTTTCGCTGTTGGTGTACCAGGTAGGAAGTGTTTTCGTCTGAGGCGATCCTCGATGAATATCGAATTGATCCTGGTTCTGATCGTCGTCGGCATCGCCGGCATATTCGTGGGCCGGAGTGCTCTGCGTTCGATGCGCGCGATGCGCGCCACGGCAAGCGCTCCCGACTCACCGGCGTGCACCGAGACCTGCTCGTCCTGTAATGGCTCTCGATCCCCCACCAATGGATGCTGAAGGAATGGCCGCGCAACATACTTTCCGCTCTCTGCTGGTCTCCGCGGCCGCGCTTTTCGCCGCGGCCCCCCATGCCTTCTGCGTCGATACCGTCGAAATCTGGGACGTCGGCGCCACCGACGTCGACTTCTACATGGGCATCGACGGTCTGCGCAACGGGCGCGCGGAGCGTGCCGTCTTCGGCGACATCATGCTCGGCTACGGCCTGACCGATCGGCTCTCCGCCTATCTCGGCACCTGCATGGAGGGCGACGGCTACCTGAGCAACAGCGCGACCGGCCTCTACTTCGGCCTCTTCGGCACCGCCCTCGACAGCGACCATTTCGACCTCGACCTCTTCCTCGACATCAGCGGCGACGGCTCGGGGCAGCTGCAGCTCGCGCCGGCGATCGAGCTCAACTACGATGTCGCGCCCGATCTCGCCGCCTGGGGCGCCTACCTGCGTGCCGGCTCGCCGATCTACGGCCGTTCCGAGCCGGAGACCGAGAACCACGACTCCGCGCAACACTTCGAGACCACCTTCGGCAGCTACTGGACCGCGACCGAGAGCACTCAGCTGCTGGTCGAGTACGACATGGTGTTCCACCCGAATCCCGCCGCCGGAGAGCGCGATCTCGAGATCGGCGGCATCGCCCTGGGCTTCAACTACTACCTGGGCGACGAGAGCGGCATCGAGCTGATCAATCAGCTCACTCTCGATCTGCCGCAGGGGGGCGAATCGCTCTCCGCGGGAGTGATGTTCGGGATGATCGCTTCGCTGCCGACGCTTACTCCCTGAAAAGCGACCACACTTCGTCGCTGGCGATCAGGTCGAGCGACGAGTCGCTCAGCGGCGCCAGTCGCGGTGGGTCGGCCCGCCGAAGGCCCCCATGTCGGCGCGAGGGCCATCGCGATGTTCTGCGGGCCAGAGCGGATGCCAGTCGGAAATCGCGTCGACCATGGCCGGATCGCCGCCGTCGATGCAGGGCGAGGCCGGTCCCAGGAGGAAGCCCTGGCCGCCTCGCGCCCGAAAGCGCGGATCGAGATCGATGTTCCCTTCGCCGGGTCATCCGCCCTGGATGTCGGAGTAGGAAAGCTGGACCACGCCGCCGTCCTGCTCGGCGATCTCCGTGCTTGCATTGCCCCAGATGATGCAGTCGACCAGTGCGGCGTTGCTCTCCATGAAGGCATGAATCGCTCCGCCACCCTCCGTGGCCGAGTTGCCCTCCAGGGTGCAGCTCGCCAGCGAAGGCTCCGAGCCTCTGGCGCACGCCAGGCCACCGCCCTTGTAGAGGGTCGAGTTGCCGGTGATCGTGCAGGAGCTGAGCATCGGCGAGGAATCGTAGCGATCCAATCCGCCACCGCTCCACTGCGCACGGTTTTCGGCAATCACGCAACGATCGAGAGAGGGATTCGACATGGGATTCTCACTCGAATCGATCGGTGCGTCGCACCGGTGGGGTGTTGGGTCGAGGGTCGAGGGTCGAGGCGGAGTATGGCGCAAGGTCTGTGCCCTCCCCTCCCCCGGCAAGTCATCTCGCGCGGCAGCGCCGCTTCCCGGACTTCGTGGTCAGGCCGTGGAGGGGCGCAGTCCGCCATTTTTGCAAGCGCGCCCGTAGTGCGGGGCTACACCTGCGTCCGATTTCGGACGGGTGCTCTACCCCACCACCTCCCCCACCACCCGCAGGTAGTTCTCGCCCAGCACCTTGGCGATGCGCTCGGGGGACCAGCCGCGATGCAGCATGCTCTGCACCAGGCGCGGCAGCTCGGTGATGTCCTGCAGGTCGCGCGGCAGAACGATGCAGCCGTCGAAGTCGGAGCCGAGCGAGACATGGTCGTCCCCAACCACTCCGATCACGTGCTCCATGTGGTCGACGATGCGCGACGCCAGGCAGCATCCGCCGTCGTGGCAGAGGTATGAGCGGTGGAAGATGATGCCGATGGTGCCGCCGGTGTTCGCCACGGCGCGGATCTGCTCGTCGTCGATGTTGCGCCACAGCGATCGTTCGCTGCACACCCCGGTGTGGCTGACGATCAGCGGCAGCGAAGAATCGTGCGCCTCGAGAGCGTCGAAGAAGCCGCGGCGGTTGATATGGGCCAGGTCGACCACGATGCGTCGCTCGTTCAGGGCGGCGACGAGCTCGCGGCCGAAAGGGCGCAGCCCCTCTCCGGCGCGGCGCGGCAACGAGCTGGGCACCCCGATGCGCGAAGGCGTCAGGTGCACCAGAGTGACGCGATGGAGCCGTCCGGCGGGGAGCTCGTCGAGCGCCGCCAGATCGCGGTCGATCGCCTGGGCGCCCTGGATCGCGAGCCACACGGCGGTGCGTCCCGCGGCGCGCGCGCGGCGGTAGTCGGATGCGCCGCGCACCAGCTCGAAGTCGCCCGGAAAGCGCTCGAAAAGGGCCGCCTGGCGGCGCAGGTTGGCGGCCGCCACCGGGGGCCGGCGCGAGGTGCGTCGCAAGGGGTTGGTGGCGACGTCCCAGACCATGCCGCCAAGGGCCGCCTCGCGGATGCGCGGCAGATCGACCTGGTTCAGCAGCGCCGTGCCGGGCAGGCGCGGGCGGTGGCGCCGGGTCGGGTCGTAGCCGACGATGCGCATCGGCACCGGAGTGTCGACGTGGAGATCGATCACTTCGCAGTCGAGGTAGAGCTGAATCGCCTCTTCCGAGACGTCGATGCGGCGCGCCCAGGTGCGCGCATCGAGCGGCCCCTCGAATGCGGGTTTTCGACTCATCGCACCCGCCGCCCCGACTTCCAGACCTGCCAGGGTCGGGTCTCGCCCAGGCGATAGGCCAGGTGGCGATGGTTGGGGGCGTCGAGGACCACCAGGTCGGCGCGGCGGCCGGGCGCAAGGCTGCCGATCCGGTCCTCGAGCCCCAGCGAGCGGGCGGCCTCGAAGGTGGCGGCGCGCACGCTCTCGAAGGGGCTCAGCCGCAGGCGGGCGGCGGCGATGGCGATCACCAGGGGCAGCGACTGGCACCACGAGGTACCGGGGTTGAAGTCGGTGGCCAGGGCCACGCGGCAGCCGGCCTCGATCAGGCGCCGGGCCGGGGCGTCGCGCTCCAGGCGCAGGATCAGGCTGGTCGCCGGCAAGAGCACGGCCGTGGTTCCGGAGGCCGCCAGCGCCTCGATTCCGGCGTCGGAGATCTGCACCAGGTGGTCGGCCGAGGCGGCGCCCAGCTCGGCGCAAAGCTCGGCCCCGCCGAGAGGCGCGATCTCGTCGGCGTGGACCCGCAGGCGCAGCCCGGCGGCCCGCGCCGCCTCCAGGATCGCCCGCGAGTCGTCGATCTCGAACACCCCCTTCTCGCAGAACACATCGCACGACCGAGCGAGGCCCTCGGCCACCACCCGGGGCAGCATCTCGTCGATCACCAGGCGCAGGTAGGCGCCGCGGTCGTGGCGCCACTCGGCCGGCACCTCGTGGGCGCCGAGGAAGGTGGGCACCAGGTCGAGCGCGTGGCGCGCGTCGACGCGGGCGATGACGCGCAACAGGTCGAGCTCGCATTTGGTCTCGAGCCCGTAGCCGCTCTTCGCTTCGATGGTGGTGGTGCCGTGATCCAGGAAGCGCTCGGCATGACGCGTGAGCGCCGCCTCGAGCTGCGTCACGCCGGCCTCGCGGGTGGCGCGCACAGTGCTCAGGATGCCCCCGCCGGCGGCCGCGATCTCGGTGTAGGGGCGCCCCTTCAGGCGCATCACGAACTCCGTCTCGCGGGTCCCGCCAAAGACCGGATGGGTGTGCGGATCGACGAAGCCCGGGATGACGCAGCGGCCCGCGACATCGACGCGCTCCGCCGGCCCCCGCGAATCCGCCTCGCGCTCGACCGAAGCCCGCGCCCCGGCGGCGACCACCTGCTCGCCCTCGATCAGCAGAGCGGCGTCCTCGACGATGCCGGTCTCCTGCCAGAAGCCCTCCCGGTCGAGGGGCGCCGGCTCGACCATGGTCAGGAGCTCACCGATGCCGGTCAGGAGGATCACCGCGCGCTCCTCTCGGTGGTGCCCGGGATGTGCACGCCGCGGGTCCGGGCGGTGTCCAATGCCTCGTCGTAGCCGGCGTCGACGTGGCGCATGATGCCGGTCGCCGGATCGTTAGTCAGCACCCGCCGCACGCGTCGCGCCCCGGCCTCGGTGCCGTCGGCCACGGTGACCTGGCCGGCGTGCAGGGCGTAGCCCATGCCGACGCCGCCGCCGTGGTGGAACGACACCCAGGAGGCGCCGGACGCGGTGTTGGCGAGGGCGTTGAGGATCGGCCAGTCGGCCACCGCGTCGCTGCCATCCTTCATCGCCTCGGTCTCGCGGTTGGGGCTGGCGACCGAGCCGCAGTCGAGATGGTCGCGGCCGATCACGATCGGCGCCGAGATCTCGCCGCGCGCCACCGCGTCGTTGATCGCCAGGCCGAGCTTGTCGCGCTCGCCGTAGCCGAGCCAGCAGATGCGCGCCGGCAGCCCCTGGAACTCCACCCGCTCGGCCGCCAGGCGGATCCAGCGGGCCAGCGCCTGCTTCTCGGGGAAGAGCTCGAGGACCAGTCGATCGGTGACGTGGATGTCGGCCGGATCGCCCGACAGGGCGGCCCAGCGGAAGGGGCCCTGGCCTTCGCAGAAGAGAGGACGGATGTAGGCCGGCACGAAGCCCGGGTAGTCGAAGGCGTTCTCGACGCCGGCCTCCAACGCGTGGCCACGCAAGTTGTTGCCGTAGTCGAAGGCGATCGCGCCGGCCTTCTGCAGGTCGAGGATGGCGCGGCAGTGCGCCGCCATGGCGGCGAAGGATCGGCGCTGGTAGTCGTCCGGGTCGCTTTCGCGCAGCGCCAGGGCCTGCTCGAGGGTCATGCCGTTGGGCACGTAGCCGCCGAGCGGATCGTGGGCCGAGGTCTGGTCGGTGACGATGTCGGGGAGCTCGCCGCGCCGCACCAGCTCGGGCAGCACGTCGGCGCAGTTGCCGACCAGGCCGACCGAGAGCGCGCGACCTTCGGCGGCGGCGGCGCGGCAGCGCGCCAGGGCCTCGTCCAGGTCGTGCGTCATCTCGTCGCAGTAACGGGTATCGAGGCGCCGCTGGATGCGCCGCGGATCGACCTCGACGCACAGGCAGACGCCCTCGTTCATGGTCACCGAGAGCGGCTGGGCCCCGCCCATGCCGCCCATGCCACCGGTCAGCACCAGTTTGCCGCGCAACGAGTCGGCGTTGTAGTGCTGGCGGGCCAGCGCGGTGAAGGTCTCGTAGGTGCCCTGCAAGATGCCCTGGGTGCCGATGTAGATCCACGAGCCGGCGGTCATCTGGCCGAACATCATCAACCCCTTGGCCTCGAGCTCGCGGAAATGCTCCCAGTTCGCCCAGCGCCCCACCAGGTTGGCATTGGCGATCAGCACCCGCGGCGCCTCTTCGTGGGTGCGCAGGATCCCCACCGGCTTGCCCGATTGGATCAGCAGGGTCTCGTCGTTCTCGAGGTCCTGCAGGGCGGCGACGATGTCGTGGTAGGCGCGCCAAGAGCGTGCGGCGCGGCCGGTGCCGCCGTAGACCACCAGTTGGTCGGGATCTTCCGCCACCGCCGGATCGAGGTTGTTCATCAACATGCGCATGGCCGCTTCCTGCACCCACCCCTTGCAGCGGATCTGGGTGCCGCGCGGGGCTCGGACGGCGGCGGGGGCGTCGGTCATTCTGGGGCTCCAGGGGGTTGGATGAGATCGGTAGGTCCGTGAAGAGAAGGGCCGATTCTACCCAAGTGCCCCACTCCGCACATCCGAAGCCGGTGCTCCTTGGCATTTCGATATAGCGATTCTCGAGCGACGCACTCCGCGAAGAAGCGCGGGTCCAGCGGGAGTCCGCGGGCCTCCGGGGCTCCATGCGCGGTTGGGGGCGGTCTCGACCGCATTTCCTCGCGTGCCCCTGCCCAAGCCCATGCCCCCGCCCGACTCCGTTGCCCGAATCGGGCATGGACATGGGCAGGTCTTGCGTATGCCGGCCGCTCCCTGCGTAGAGGCCCGTGATGTCGAAAGCTCGGATGCTACGATCGCCGCCGGGCACCGCCGCCCACCGACGGGAGTCGTCATGCCGGCCGAGTCAGAGGGAACCACCGTCACGCTGCCGCTGGAATTCGAGCCGGCCTGGTTGACCTGGATCGGCGCCACCACCGCCTGCCTGCGGGCCCTGGGGGTGCGCCACGACGCCACCGAGGTCACGGGAGGCCCCTACGCGCTGGCCTTCCCGACTCCGATCGCCTTCCACGACGATCCCGCCGCGGCGCGGCGATCGAAGAGCTGGGGCGCGTGCAGGATCGGCTCTATTGGCCAGGGCGATTCATGAGGCGAACGAGGACCCACAATTCTGGATCCCCCATGCCCGCGGCCCATCCCCTGCTCCCCTACCGACGCTTTTCGCGTTGGCTGCGCCTTTCGTTGGCCTTTCTGCTCTTCGCCGCGGGCGCCAGCATCTACCTCTTGCTCGCGCTCCTCCTGCTGCCCTGGCGCGGAGCGCGACTGCGGGCGGCCGGGCTCTACGCCAACGCGATCGCACCCATCCTGCTCCGAATCCTGGGCATCCAGGTGCGGGTCCAGGGGCGCCATCGTCTGCGCGACAGCGTTCCCGCGCTCTTCGTGATCAACCACAGCTCGGCACTCGATACCGTGATCAGCATGCTGCTCTGGCCTCCGCGCGGCTGCGGCGTGGGCAAGAAGGAGGTGGCCTGGATCCCCTTCTTCGGCCAGGCCTATGTCCTCGCCGGGATGCTGCTGATCGATCGCGCCGATCGCGGCGGCGCCATCGAAGCTCTCAGCGCCATGAGCGAAGCCGTCCGCCGCCACCGGCTCAGCCCCTGGATCGCTCCCGAAGGCACGCGCAGCGAAGACGGTCGTCTGGGGCCTTTCAAGAAAGGCTTCGTGCACGTCGCGTTGGCCACGGGCCTGCCCGTGGTGCCGGTAGTGATCCACGGCGCTCACCGCTGCCTGCCCTCGCGCAGCTATGCGCTCGCGGGCGGCGTGGTGCGGGTCGAAGTGCTGGAGCCGGTCGACACTTCGAGTTGGAGCCAACAGAACACCCACGCCCACCTGCGACAGGTTCGGGAGCTCTTCCGGGATCGGCTGGGGTCGGAACAGGGCTAACGCCGTCGTGCCGGGGCCGGCGATCCATCCGCCAGGAGTCAGGGCCTGGGCGCCGAAAAGAGGTGCCTGCGCGGCCAGCTTCTCTGGAAGGAGACGCGAGTGCGCTCTGGATCCCGGTAGGTCGTGAGATCGCGCAAGACCACCTTCCCATCGACATCGACCCTCACCCATCCTGAATCCAATGTGTCGCCGAAGGTGCTCACCTGAGACCAGCTCACCATCTCACCCGGCCTGGGGCGAAAAGCCTGTGCTCGTCGAATGGTCAAGTGGCTCACCAGGCTGTCCATGGCAGCGTTGTCGGGAAGCCAGGGCGAACCATCGATCAGGAATATCGTCGCTTGCCAGCGGTCCGGCAGGTCGACGATTCCGTCGAGCTCCCAATGGTGATAGCCGCCCCATGTGCCCCACGGGTCGCCGACCTCGGAGTTGCCGTCGCCGGGATCGAAGGTGGCCGGCCTCCCGGCGTGCCCAAAGAACCCCGGAAACGACTGCTGCAGCGAATAGTGTTCCTGGTAGGCGACGTTGTCGCGCACGGTCTGGGAGTCCGGTGTGGCGCCCTGCGCCCAATGACCCGGCTCGCTGCTGGGCGAATGGCCGCGCTCGTCCCAATAAAGGTGCATTCCCAGGCCCAGGGAGTCGGCGGCGCGGTACTGCTCCACGACGAAGGCATCCCACCCCATGACTCCGTTGTGGTCGTTCTTGCCGTGGAAGGAGCGAAACAGCGGCAGGTCCACTCCGGGCGCAAGGGTCGTCGTCAGATCGAAGGCCTTGAAGACCGGAATGCTGTCTCCAACGGCATCCACCAAGACGCTCTTCAGCTGGTCTTCGGGGCGGCCGAAGATGTTCCACCCGGAGGCGCTGGAGTCGGGTCCGGCGAAACCGTTGTTGAAGATGGTGCAGGTGGCGAAGAGATCGGGGTAGGCCTTGCCGAGGGCGGTGGTACCGGCGGAGCCGACGCTGTGTCCCAGAACGCTCGCGAATTCGGCATCGACCCAGCCTTGCAGGATCAGCCATTTGTGTATCCACACGAGGCGGCGCTGCGTGTAGTTGACGATGATCTCACCCGGCGCTGGAAGCTCGGGGGCGCCGGGGAAGGGATCGTGGCCGATGCCCCAGCCGAACCACCAGGAATTGCTGTGCTCCTCCAGAATCTGTAACTCGCTCTCGATCCAGCGGATCAGATCGTCGTTGTGGGCGACCAGAAGCCCCTGGTCGGGATCGATTGTGTAGTACGGTCTTTTGCCGGGCAGGGACTGGATCGCGGTGCCGCCGCCACCGTGCAGCCAGTAGCTGACCGGGTGTCGTCCCGGACCCAGGTCGTCGCGGGCGCTGACGATGAAGATGCTGGGCATGCCGTTCTTGGCGGCGTTGGCGCAGACCGGAATGTCGGGCCGTCGATCTTCCGGGTCTTCCCGACCGTCGGCCCACATGGCGTAGACCCAGCTCAGGTAGCCCTCCAGGGGGCTTTGCTCCATTTGAAGGTGACACTCGACGGTTTCAGAGGGATCGTAGAGTCCCTCGGCTGGGGCGGTGGTTGCGTTGACGCCCGGGATCACGGTGCTGTCGCCATGAGCGACGACGGCGTAGTAGCGCGGTCCGGCGGCGTGGACTGTCTCTACGAAGAGCGCCTGATCAGAATTCAGTGTATCGAGCTCTGCGCCGCCCTCGGAAGGGATGACCCAGGCGAGCTCCGGCGCCGCGAACTGCTCCCGCAGGGCGCCGGGGAGATATTCGTACTCGAAGAGCCGCCCGACCTGCTGACCATCGGCGAGCCTCGTCATCGCAGTGTCGCTTCCGAAGATGACGAATGTCTCGGGCCGCGTCGACCCCAGGTCCCAGACCACCCAGATCTGGCCGGCGGCGTAGTGGGCCTGGATGGCGGTCTGGGCGCGCGCCACGCCGGGGGCGAGCAGGAGCGACAGGAATGCGGTGAGGGCGGCGAGCGGCCTGGCGCGGAGAGAGGGGGGGAGGAGGCGATGTCGAGGAACTGTCACAGTTTCCTCCTGGGCCGAAGAGTGGAGATGGCGGGGCAGTCGATTCAGTATAGCCGACAGGGAGCCGACTCACTCGCCCCCCAGGAGCTCGGCGCCCAGCTCTTCGACCTGCAGCTCGCCGTGGCGGCGGCGCGCGGCGGCCGCCAGGTCGGGGCGCCCGGCGGCGTCGTAGGCCTGGGCCAGAAGCTGGTAGATCCGCGGGCGCGCGCCGGCGCCGGCGTCGACCGCGGCGAGGAAGACCCGCACCGCCTGGTCGGCGCGGCCGGCGCGCAGCAGCAGCTGCCCGTGCTGCACGAAGGCCCGCGGATCGCCCGAAGCCCGCGCCTGGGCCAGCTCGAAGACCTCGGCGCTGAGCGGCATGGCGCCGATGGCCGCCAGCACTCGGGCGACCTGGGTCAGCACCGCCGGATCGGCCAGGCCGGAGCGCCGCAGCTGCTCCGGCAGGGCCGCGAGGGCCGCGCCGTCGCCCGCTTCGCGCAGGCCGCGCAGGTAGGTCGTGATGCCCTCCTCGAGGGCGGACTTGCGGGCCCGGCTTTCCCAGCGCGGCGGCAGATCGGCCAACCCCGCGAAGGCGGCGGCCGGATCGAGGGCGCGCAGGCGGATGAGGGCGAGCTCGACGTGCAGGTCGGGCTGCTGCGGGTCGAGCTTCAGTGCCCTGGCCAGGTCGCGCGCCGCAGCGCTCAGGTCTCCGAGACCGGCATCGATGCGCGCTCGCAAGGCGTGGGCCAGGGGGAATTCGGGGCGCAGCTCGAGGAAGCGATCGACGCGCTGGCGTGCCGGCCGCGGCCGCCGGGCGGACAGCTCCGCGAGGCTTCCGAGGTAGAGGGGCAGGGGGTCGGCGGGGCGCTCTTCGGCCAGCTCGGCGAGGAGGGCGGCGGCGGCGGCGGCGTTCCCGGCGGCGAGCTCCGCGGCGGCCTCCAGGAAGCGCGCGTCGACGGCCGCGTCACCGCTCGAGCGGCGCGCCCGCTCCCGGAACACCTCCAGGCTCTCGGCCGGCGCGGAGCCGAGCAGCTCGATGCGGGCGCTGAGCTCGCCGGCGCGGAACAGCGGGTCGCCCGGCATCTGCCGCAGCCCCAGGCTCGCGAAGTGCAGCGCGGCCCTGGTGTCGCGCGCCAGGTTCGCCGCCAGCACCGCCTTGCGCAGCAGCTCGGGATCGGGCGTCGCGTCCCGCTCCACGGCGCGCGCGTAGGCGGCGCACGCGGCCGGGTAGTCGCCGGCCTGGGCGCGCAGCCCGGCGAGCGCCGCGGCGGCCGGCAAGCTGGCCGGCAGCGCCTCGGCCGCGCGCTCGGCATAGGCGGTCGCGGTCTCGAGGTCACCCATGCGCGCGCGAACGTCGATGGCCCGGGCGTAGGCGCCGAAGCCGCGGGGCCGGAGCGCCATCACCTGCTCGTACTGCACCAGCGCCAGCTCGACGTGGTCGCTGTAGAGCAAGCGGTCGGCGAGCGCGAGCTGGGCGCGGAGGGCGGGTGTCTCGACCACCTCCTCCCCCACCACGCGCGGGTCGTCGCCCAGCGATCCGAAGGCGAGCGCGCAGCCGAGGGTCAGGACCAGCGCCGCCGGGACGCCGCGCAGTGAAGGGGCGAGCAGGGCCCCGAGGTAGAGCGCGCAGGTGGCGGCGCAGATCGCGGCCAGGGCCGAGGCGCCGGGATAGGCCGCCCACAGGCACCAGGGGGCGGCCAGGGGCAGGAAAGGCAGCAGCGGCCGCGCCGCCGCCGCGAGGGTCGCCACGCGGGTGCCCAGCCAGTGCGCCGGGCGGCGCCAGGCGGGAAGCGCCGCGCTCCAGGGCGCCACCCAATCGCCGCGCGCCGCGAGCTCGGCGAGAGGTCCGCGACCGGCGCCGTGGAAGGCCGCCAGGAAGGCCGCGAGCAGCCCCAGGATCGCCAGCCCTCGGGGCAGCAGGGCGATGGTCTGGCCGCGGGCGAAGAGGGCGCAGCCGGCGAGCGCCAGGGCCACCACCTGCAAGCCGCGCAAGGTCTGGCCGACGACCGGGATGCGATCGGTGCGGAAGGGCTCCTGGGCGCGCAGAATCGAGAGCGCCAGCACCACGCTCACCAGGCTGAAGACGGCGTAGGAGACCATCCAGGAGGCGGCCGCGGCAACGGCGAGGCTGGCCACGATCGCCCCCCGGCGCTCGGCCGCGCTGAGGGTGGCGGCGGCGGGGCTGGTGCCGAGCAGCCTTCCGGGCATGGTCGCCGCGGCGCCGGCGACCAGTACACAGGCGATGAAGAGGGCGTCCAGGAAGGAAGGGGCGAAGGGCTGGCCGGCGGCCGTCACGAAACGCCCGGCCCCGAAGGCCGCGCCGGCCCCCACCGCCGCCCCCGCCACGATCACCCCCGGGCCGCAGGCGCGGATCAACGCCGCCGCCCCGGCGCGCCGATGGCGCAGCATCCACAGACCCGCGACCAGGGCCAGGAGCAGGGAGTGCAGAGCACCGGAGGGCTGGGAGATGCGGTCGAAGAGGGCGCGCGCCGTCAATCCCTGGTCGACCATGAAGAGGCGCATGCCGGCCTGCGACGCGTCGGCGGCGGCGGTCACCAGGTTGTAGGCGTGATAGGGCCAGGTGAAGTAGAGCAGCGAGACGACGTAGACCGCGGCCGCGGTGAGCGCGCCGGCGGCCAGGCCGAGACCCGGGCGGCGCCGCTTGATCGCCACGTAGGCGAAGGCGAGCACCACCTCGAGCAGGCATTCGACGCGGATGCCGGTGGTGGTGCCGGCGAAGCCGCGGGCGGGATTGAAGAAGTGGACGAGGCGGTCGAGATACTGGCCCCGAAAAAGCGGCGCATAGCCGATGTGGGCCGCCTGGCTCTGCTCGGCCATGCCGCTCGCGACCAGGTCGACCAGAGGCGGGAGCAGCACCAGGCTCCACATCACCAGCATGATGCGGGTGACCCTCGCCAGCGCGATTCCGGAGCCGAGGCTGAGCAGGATGGCGAGGGTCAGGAGCGGGTTGATGAAGGCCAGCGGATAGTGCAGGAAGAAGTCGATGGGGCGCGCCAGGGGGAGGCTGCCGGAGAAGCCCTCGAGCAGGTTGCGCACCAGCACGATGCCGAAGAAGAGCGCGCACCAGGCCCCGACACCGATCGGCGTCGACTCGATGGCCTCGGAGGCGGATCGGACCAGGCGGACGAGGGATCTCATGGGGGTGGGGGGCTTCGGCGGCGGCGCGGGGTTGGGGGTGCGGGGTTGGGTAGGGTTCGCGCAGCAATTACTTCCCATTTTGGCGCCCAGATGTGGTGCAGATCTGGTCGATCGGTGAGGTCCGAAACCGGAGGAGTAGCAGCGCTACTTCGAGGATTTCGGGGCTCGCCGATCGACCAGAGATGGGCTGCAGATGGGATGCCAAAATGGGAAGCAATTCCTGCGCGGACCCGTAGTGTAGCCGCGGGGCGGGGATGAAGACGGATGGAGGGAGGGGTTGGATTCCCGTCGAGGCGCGGGCCTTTGGCGCGATCGTGCGCCCCCGAGGGTGGTCGTGGGCTGGGACTCCGGCCGCGGAGACGCTTGTTGCGGCCGAAATTCGGCCGCAGCTCGCGACTCTGGTGGTGCAGTTGGGAGTTGGGGGCGGATTCTGGACGCGGCCGATCTTGCTGGGGTTTCGGAGTGGCGCCTCTCGAGCGACACACTTCGCGAAGAAGCGCGGGGCCAGCAGGAGTCCGCGGGCCTCCGGGGATCCATGCGCGGTTGAGGGGACGGTCTCGACAGGACTTCTTCGCGTGCCCCTGCCCCTGCCCCTGCCCTGTACCGTTGCCCGAATCGGGCATGGGCAGGGGGGGCCAGGGCAGCGACAGGTATTGTCGTATACTGCCCGCTCCCTGCGCAAAGGCTCGCCATATCGAAACCTCAGGGTGGGTGGCCAAGCGGTGCGGGAGAGGCTAGTCTGAGGGCATGATGCAGGAGCACCTGACCAGAATCACGCACGACCCCGCGGTGATGGGTGGCAAGCCGTGCATCCGTGGCCTTCGGGTCACCGTCGGAACGATCTTGGGGCTCTTGGCTGCCGGCCAGACTCCGGAACAGATATTGACGACCTATCCCTATCTCGAAAAGCAGGACATTCGCGCCGCTCTCGCGTACGCCGCTTGGAGATCCGAGGAAATCGATCTGCCCCTCGCGGTCCAATGAAGCTCCTGATCGACATGAACCTCTCGCCCGCGTGGGTGGAGTATCTGAGATCGGTCGGCATCGAAGCAGTGCACTGGAGCGATGTCGGAGATCCTGGCGCAGCGGATGTCGTGCTCATGAGCTGGGCTCGCAATCAGCGCCGAGTCGTGCCCACTCACGATCTCGATTTCTCGACGCTGCTGGCCAGCACCGACGCGACAGGTCCGAGCGTGATCCAAGTGCGGACCCAGGCAGTGCTGCCATCAGCTCTGGCCCAACGGTCTCTCGGGTCATCGACGAACACGGTGATGCTCTTCGCCTTGGCGCAATCGTGACCATCGACGAGAACAGCAACCGGATCCGAGGGCGGCCCGGGTGAGGAGCGCCGGCTGCCCATCGACTGGAAGCCGGGCACGGTAGCCTGACGAGCCGGCCGGCACGAAGCCAGAATCGCATCGACTCCAAGGGCGCCGCGGCCCAACCCGAAGCGCAAACCGATCCATGCCCCGCCCGAGCGACCACGCCCCCGCCCCGCTCCCCCGCCGCATCGGCCCCACCACCGCCGCGCTTGCGGTGGTCGCCAACATGATCGGCGCCGGGGTGTTCACCACCACCGGATTCCTGGTGCGCGACATCGGCTCGCCGCCGGCGATCCTGCTGGCCTGGGGGCTGGGTGGGTTGATCGCCCTGTGTGGGGCCCTCTCGTACGCCGAGCTGGTCGCCGACATCGCCGAGAACGGCGGCGAGTACCGGCTGCTCTCGCGCATCTACCACCCGGCGCTCGGGGTCTGCGCCGGGCTGATCTCTCTCGTCGCCGGATTCGCGGCGCCGATCGCGGCCTCGGCGCTGGCTTTCGGCAGCTACCTGCAAGCGCTCGGCGCGCCGGTCGCGCCGGCGTTGGCCGGGGTCGCGCTGATCGCCGTGGTGAGCGCGCTGCACGCCTTCGATGTGCAGCTCGGCGGACGCTTCCAGAACCTGTTCACGGTCGCCAAGGTGTTGCTGATCGCGCTCTTCATCGGCGGCGGACTGGTGGCGGGCGAGGCCGGGCTGATCGCGGCACCGGCCGACCGGCCGCTGGGCGAGGCGGCGCTCTCTCCGGCCTTCGCGGTGGGGCTGATCTTCATCGCCTTCGCCTACAGCGGCTGGAACGCGGCCGCCTATCTGGCCGGCGAGGTGGAGAAGCCGGCGACCAATCTGCCGCTGGCGTTGATCTCCGGGACCCTGGTGGTCACCGCGCTCTACCTCGGCCTGAACGCGGTCTTTCTGAGCAGTGCGCCGGCGGCCGAGCTGGCCGGCAAGGTCGAGGTCGGGCACGTGGCGGCGTTGAGCCTTTTCGGGGCGCGGGCCGGCGCCCTGCTCTCCGGTCTGATCGCCTGCGCGCTGGTGTCGTCGGTGAGCGCCATGACGATGGTGGGGTCGCGGGTCTACGAGGCGATGGGCAGCGATTTCCGCGCCCTGGCGGGACTGCGGCGGGGCGGCGGGAGCGGCGGCCCGGGCCGGGCGATCGCCCTGCAGTCGCTGCTGGCCGTGGTCATGGTGCTGAGCGCCAGCTTCGAGGCGCTCCTGACCTACATAGGCTTCCTGCTCTCACTCTCGGCGGCGCTCACGGTGGCCGGCGTGGTGGTGCTGCGGCGGCGCGAGCCGGCGCGCCAGCGGCCCTATCGAGCCTTCGCCTACCCCTGGACTCCGCTGGCCTTCGTGTTCTTCTCGGGTTGGATGATCGTTCACGCTCTGACCGCACGGCCGGTGCAGGCCCTGGCCGGTCTGGCGACGATCGGCTGCGGACTCGGGCTCTACTGGGTGCTGGGGCGGAGCGCGGGCGGTAATGGACTAAGTCTTGACCAAGTCGAGTAGCCCGGCTATTGCCTGAGTATGCACAATGTCACCACGCACCAGGCCAAGACCCACCTGTCGAGCCTGATCCGGCAGGTCCTGGCCGGCGAAGAGGTCGTCATCTGTCGCGGCGATCGCCCGGTGGCGCGCCTGGTGCCGGTCGACGACGATGGCGAGCGGGTGTCGCGGCGGCGCCGCCCCATGGTCGGCACGGTCACCAGCGCGCCGATCGCCCATGACGCCGACGCCTTCGCGCCACTCGGCGAGGCGCAGCTCGAAGAGCTCGGGCTGTGACCCTTCTGCTCGACACCTGCACCTTCATCTGGCTGACGTCCGAACCCGACCGGCTCGGCCCCGCGGCGCGCAGAGCTCTGGACGTCGACGGGGCCGACATCGCGCTCAGTCAGGTCAGCGTTCTCGATCTCTGCCTCACGTGGCACGCCGGCAAGCTGCGTCTGCCGGCGCCGCCGCGCACCTGGATCCCAGGTCAAATCGAACGCTGGGAGCTGCGTTCGCTCGCTCTGGAAGACAGCCATCTCTACCGCGCCACGGAGCTGCCGGATCACCATCGAGACCCTTTCGATCGGCTCCTCGTCGCCCAGGGCATCGAGGAGGGAGCCTCGTTGGTCAGCCCCGATCCCTGGATCCACCGTTATCCCGTGCAGGTGATCTGGTAGCCGACGATCGGCTGCGGTGACCCCGCCACGCATGACTACTTCACCAGCAGCATTCTGCGGGTCACAACACCGTGCTCCGTCTCCAGTCGGTACAGGTAGACACCCGAGGCCACGGAGACTCCGCCATCGCCGCGACCGTCCCAGGTCGCCTGGTGGCGCCCCGCCCCGCACCGCCCGTCGATCAGGGTGCGCAGCGCGCGGCCGCTCAGATCGTGGATCGTGAGACGTGCGTCGCCCGCCGTCTGGAGGTCGAATGAGATCCGAGTGCGCGGATTGAAGGGGTTTGGCGCCGCGGAATGGAGACGGTTCGGCGTCGATCGAACCGTGCTCGGTGTGTCGCCGTCGATACCGACACTTTCCGGCCTCGAGAAGAGCACCTCGGCGGGAGGGAGCGCCGCATTCGCCTCGCCCCAGATCATGCCGGGGTCGCGGGCGTCGATCTCGTGGCCGAGACCTGCGTAGAGCGCGCTGCGCCCGGCTTCGGCCTCGATCTCGGTGATGCGCGAGACCTGCCGACGGGCCGAGAATCGAGTGTCGCCGAGGCGCCGGTCGAGGGTCTGCACGAACACCTGCCAGGTGCCGCATAGCTCCCACGCGCCCCCACCCGGCACGGCGATGTAGGGCTGGGAAACGCAGGCATGGAGACGGTCGCCGCCCACGCCGCGGTAGATGCCGAGCTGCGGGAACTGGCTCAATGTGTCGGTGGCCACGTTGGTGGTGTCTGGAGAAAGGCCGCAGCTGTCGGGAAGCGCCGCCAGATCGGCCCGCGAGGCGAGCGGCTGCGGCGCGCCCTCGGCCCACCATTCCTCATCCACGAATCGCCCACGGGCGTACCAGGGAACACCCAAGGGACCGGTCTGAGCCAGTCCCACCAGACCGCCGTCGACCTCCTCCGCGAGGTTGGCCTGATAGACGAGATGCACCATTCGGTCGTGATCGACCACCAGAGAAGGCGCCACATTTTGATGGCGCGGACCGCCCTCGGCCACGACCTGCGGGGCGCTCCAGGTCGAGCCGCGATCGCTCGAGCGCTGGATGACCAGATCGAGCCCCTCGGGACCGGTCGCGGTGTTCTGATAGGCGACATAGAGGTCGCCGGTGGCCGGATCGTGGGCCGCCGTGGGCAAGAGCCAGGTGTCGTTCACCTGGAGAGCCACCGTCGACCGGGTCCAGGTGGCGCCGTCGTCGGCGGAGACGAAACTCACGACAGAAGGCGCACCGTCGCCTTCCACGCCCACGGCCAGCCAGCCATCCGCGTCACCCTTCACCAGAGCGCCGTAGGCGGTGTGGACGCCATCGGCCGCCCCGAGACGGACCGGATCGGTCCAGCTCAGGGCATTCCGATCGTAGCTGCTGAAACAGAGATCGAACTCTTGGCCGTCGTCGCTCCCGGTGAAAAGCATGGCGGCACCGCCGGTGGTCGCGACGATGCTGGGCGCGAAGGCGCTCACCAGGTCGGCTCCGGGCGAGCTGGTCGCCGACCAGAGCTCGAGCGCGCTGTCCCAGTGCTTGAACCACACTCCCGAGTCGGTCCAAGTTACGTAGTACGTATCACCATGGGGGTCCTGCGCCACGTGGCGCTGCGCGGAGAAGCGGGTCGGCTCCACGTCGTTGGCCTGGGCGACGATCAACAGGTCTCCCTCCGCGGGTGGGCCGAGGCGGTCGTGCGCGAGGGGTTCGGTTTCCACGGAACCCACCGGAAGCGGGGGCATCCGCAGAGCGACAAGATCGAGGGCCGGGGCGACGGCCCCTCGGGCGACGAGACAGGCACAGAGGATGAAGTTGCGACAGAGTGGGGAGCGGGGCATTTCTGTTCCCTTCGCTGGAGCGGGTCGCGCTGCAGGAGCGCCTTTGGTGGTGTGGATCGTGGTGGATTGCCTGGCCGTGTTCGAACTCGTCGGCTCACTACCTACCGCAGTCGCACCAGGAGCACGGGCATTACACCGAGCCACCATCGCCGGGAGAAATCAGCGCCCGGTGCCGACCAGCACGAAGCCGCCCCAGTGCGCCGGATGGGTGTAGGCGGAGAGCATCGGGTTTTCGGCCAGCTCCGCCGCCGCCGGATGCAGCATGCGCCGGCGGGCGTGCAGCAAGGCTTCGGCGGGCGTGCGATCCGACGGGTCGCCGAGGACCTGGAAAAAGTGCTGCATGAAGAGCCGCGCCGCGGAGTCCTCGACCGGCCAGAGCGTCGCCAGCACGCTCTCCGCTCCGGCGATGCGGAAGCTGCGGGTCAGGCCGAGCACGCCTTCGCTCGCGCTGTGTTCGCCGCGCGCCGAGTCACAGGCCGAGAGCACCACCAGGCGCGCGTCCAGCGCCTGGTCCTGAATCGCGTGGGCCTGCAGGTGTCCGCTCTGCTCTCGTCCTGCCGAATCCGCTTCGGGTGCCAGCGCGAGTCCGGAGTACTCTGGATGCTCGGCATCGAACCAGGCGTGTGTCGCCAGGTGGAGCAGCGCGGCGGAGGGGGCATGGGCATGGTAGGCGGCGCAGGTGGCCGTTTCGCCGAGAAGCGCGACACTAGTCGGCCGTGGGAATCGAGTCCGAGCCGACAAGATCTCGTCGCGGGTGTGGGGCAGGGACGAGGTGCGCGCGCCGGCATCGGCGCGTCCGGCGCAGTCGATTCTCCCACTCACCGCGCCGAAGCCGACGTAGGGTCCCCCCCAGTCCCGGCCGGAAGAAGACGCCGAATCGAGCAGGGTCGCCGACTCCGAGTAGACGATCTCGAAGCGCTCTCCCAGGTGGCGACAGGCACCGAAGCCCAAGGACCAGGGATCCGCCGCGGTCTGGGGCAGGATCTCGAAGGGAATACGACACAGGGAACCGTCGGCGACGATGAAAAGCCTGTCGACTTTTTCGAGGCGGTTTCCGAGTGGTGCAAAGAGCTTCCGGTAGAGCGGCCACGCGTGCCCGAGGGGCTGGTAGCCCTCGGCACGAAGCGGCGACAGGTGGTACAGGATCGCCGCCACTTCGGCCTCCAGCGACGCCGAGCTCAGATCGATGCGCAAGGTCTCTTGCCTCGTGGGGGTGACGATGAGCAGCAACAGCTCGTGGGGAAGAGACCGAAAGAGCAACAACGCTTCGCGCGCACCCAAGACAGCTCTCTTGAGACGCGACAGGGGGATCGGCTCGCCGATGCCTGCCATGCGGGCGAAGCGCGGATGCTCGAACTCGATCTCCCGGCACACCCGCTGGTGCTCGCGACGAGCCTCCTCCAGGCTCCTGCTGAGCCCCGACATCACTTGCGGATGTGACGCGGAGGCGGCGCGCCGGCGCGCCAACTCGATCTCCAGCGCACCCAGCACCGATGCAGCGCCAAAGCGTGCGGCACGCAGCGCAGCGGGCAGCCCGTGGGGGCCACCGTCGAGCGCACGTCCGTGGATGCGGTCGAGGAGCACCCGCGACCGCGTGCGCTCGATCACGTCGAAAAGTGTCTCGGTCGGGACCGAGAGCGAGCCCGCGAGGTCGGCCAGACAGGTCTCCAGCAGCGGGCCGTACTCCTCGGCCAGGCGCAGGCGCAGGAAAGGCACGACGACGGTGATGAGGAGCGCTTCCAGAGTCTGCAGCGCCTCCGCGTAGGCGCTCCGCGCAAGCTCGCGCTCTCCCGTGCGCGCGGCGATCGCGCCGATCAAGAAGAGTGCCGCGGCGAGGCTGCGACGCTCTCCTTCGCGACGCAGGATCTCCGCCGCCTGGCGCAGGTCTTCCAGATCCGTCGCGAGATCGGATCCGCTCCGGGCGCGATCGTCGAGGTCGTGCCGAGCAGCATCGATCAACACCTGGGCGCGACGGGTCTGGTCCCCGGCTTCGCTCAAGATCCGCAGCGCCCGGCGCCACTGCCGCTGCGCCGAGCTACGCTCGCCCAGAGCGAGGCTGAGCTGCGCGACACCGCCCAGGATCGCGCCTTCCCAGCGGCGCTGGCCGGTCGAACGCACGATGCGCAGGGCACGGGCGTAAAGCGCGCGTGCGCGCCAGGCGCGGCCCTGGTCGCGAAAGTGGTGGGCAAGGTTGGCCAGGGTGTGCGCCTCGGTCCCCCGGTCGCCACAGCGACGGCTGAGAGCCAGCGCCTGACGGTAGTGGCCGAGCGCGGCGCGCTCATCGCCCGTCTCGAGCAAGAGATTGGCGAGATTCATGGCGGTCGCGGCCGCCGGCATCAGCTGGCCCGCCCGCTCCGCGGTCTCCAGCGAGCGCAGCAGCAGGGTGCGCGCCTGGCGCAAATCCCCGAGCTGGCGGTGGAGGCTGCCGAGATGGGCCAGAACGGTCGCCTGGGTGTCGGCGTGACGGGTCCGCTCGAAGATCGCCAGCGCCCGCTCCAATGCCGACCGCGCCTGGTGCAGACGACCGATCGAGAGCAGGCAGCCGCCGTGGTTCAGCAGCACCACGCCGAGAGAGACGTCGTTCGCACCGTGGCGAAGGAGATCGATGGACCGCTCGAATAGTGTCTGCGCCTGGTCCACCAAACCGCGCGAGCAGGTCATGGTGGCCAGGATGCCCAGCGCACGGCCTTCTCGAATCGACGCCCCCTGCTCGCGGTAGAGGGCGATTGCGCAGCGGTGGCAGCGCTCGGCGCGTCGCGTTCGACCGGCCACCTGAGAGATCGCTCCGGCGTTGGAGAGCATGTCGCCGCGGCCCCGGCGGTCGCCGAGCTCGCGGGCCAGGCGCAGCGACCAGAGCACCATGCGCCGCGCGTGCTTCATCTCGCCGCGCCGGTAGCAGGAGGACGCCAGCTCGTTGGCCGCCTCGAGCAACGCTCCGCGATCGCCCCACAGCACTGCCAGGTGCAGCGCCTCGCGAATCGTCGCTGGGGGGACCGGGCTCCCGTCGCGGCGAGCCGGACCCGAGTCGCACCGGAACAAGAGGCGCGCCGCGCGGCGCCCCCCCACGAGCGGCGGCTCGTCCGCAGAGGTCGGATCGACGCCGCTGTCGGCGAGTCGACCGGCCACCCGCCGGCGCAGAGCCCGCGCCAAGGGGGGCAGCTCCGGGCGGCAGATCCTCGACGGCGCCAGCGCCCGGTCGCAAGCTACCAGGGCCAGGCGCAGATCGACCTCGCTCAGGCCGCGGGCCAACGCCAGCCAGGCGGGCGACGAGGACGCCGCCGCGGCGGCGCCACCGGGCTTCTCCTCGGCACGATTCAACCGATCCAGGCTCCATGCCTCGTCCGACGGCTCCGCGCAGCGTTCGGCGAGGGCGTGAAAGACGACGTCGCGAATCCGCTGCCAGGCCTCCCACCGGACCATCGCCTCGCGCGCCGCCGCACGCAGCTCGGCGTCGTCCAGCGTCGCCGCCTCGGGATGCCCCGAACCGACGCGCTCAGTGGCGTCGGGGGGGATCGGCGCGGCCGGCGGCTCGCCGCGAGCGCGCATCTCCGCCGCCTCGAGGGCAGCCGCGGGCACCCCCAACAGGACGTCGAGCCCCCGCCGCCTCAGCTCGCCGGCCAGCTCCTCGCTCCAGTCTCCGGTCCGCCACTCCTGGTGTGCGATTCGCTGGAAGAACGCCCAATCCCAGTCGTCGATGCGCCCCGGTACCACTCGCCGCAGCGCCACCTGCCCCCCCTCGGCATCGATGCGCTCCAGGTCTCCCAGCGGTCCCGCGCGCTCCTCGGGAGAACCCCGCGGCGGAAGCTGATCCATCACGGGTGCTCCGCCGCCATGGCTCAGCGCCGCTCGGCCGCCGCGTCCAGCCGCTCGAGCCAGGCCAGGGCCAGGGGCGCGTGCTTACCGCTCACGGCGCGCAGGTGGGCACGGGCTCGCTCCGGCTCGCCCTCCGCCACGCAGAAGGGCGCCGCGAGCAGGCTCAGACGGGCGTTGGGCTGGGGCTTCAGGTGCCGGCCTTCGAGCAAGCGCAGAGCCCGGTCCCAATCCCCCCCATCGGCTCGGTGCAGCGCCTCGTAGAAGCGCGCCACGTCGGCCTGCTCCGACTCCAGTGGCAGGCGTCGCAGCTCGGCGAAGATCTCCGCCATGGCGTCCCGGCTGCGGCCTTCGATCGCGCTCAGCGCCCGCGCCCGCAGCTCCTGCGTGCCCCGCGTCCCCTGGCCGCGCACCACGGCGAACACGGGATCGGGTCCGCTCGCGATCGACGCGGCGACGGTGTCGACCAGGATCCGAATCCACTCGGCGGCCCGATCGATCGCGGCCGGGCGTCCGGGCGCGGGAGGAACGAGCGCGCGCAACGCCCGCTCCGAGGCCGCCAGAAAGACCGACTCGTGCTCGGCCAACGCGCTCTGGCAGGCCATGCAGACGTCAAGATGCGCACCGAGGGCGTCGAGCTCCGACTCCGAGAGCTCGACCACCTCCAGCGCGCGTTGCAGCTCGGCACAGTCCATCGATCAGCGCTCCTGCCCTTCGCGGATCTTGCGCAAGGCCCGAAAGCGGATGACGGCGACCGTTCCCGCTCTGAGCGAGAGCCGCATCCCTATCTCCCGATCGGAGTAGCCCTCGAGCCAGAGCGAGATCAGGCGCTGCTCGCGCCGGTTCAACCGCGCGCCGATCAGACGCATCGTCTCGACCCAGGCTGCGATCGGCGGCGGCTCGGCATGGCCGAAGCGCTCATCGGACGCCTCCGGCGCAACCAGCTCCTCGGGTCTGCGGTACTTGCGCCGCCAGTGGTCGGCGATTCTGCGTCGCAGGATGTGCAGCAGCAACGCCTCCAGGCTGCGGATCGGTCGTCCATCCTCTCGGCTCCGGCGCATGAGCTCGAAGACCGCGGTGAGGGTCTCCTGGGCGATGTCCTCCGCGGCGTCGGCGGGAACGCCCGCGCCTTGCAGGCGCCGCAGAATCCGCGCTCGGGCGTCGCGCAGCCAGGCATCGAGTCCTTCCCGATCTCTCGTTTCGTGCGCTGCCAAGCCTGCTCCTGCCGCGTCGTGTTGCGCGACGATAGCATGGGACCTCCACGGTTGAGGGGGCGCAGAGAGGCGAACCTGTGTTCCCATCGCCTACGTCGCGCGGGGGGGTGACGGATTACAGAGTGGGCGGAGCGATGGCGCGACCCCTACAACCCCCGCATCCACTCCGGCCGCAGTGCCCCTTCGGCCAGCGCCCGGTCGATGGTCGCCACGATGGCGTCGCGGTTGCGCGGCAGCACCCCTTCCAGCGGCAGGTAGTTGGAGGCGTGGTTGGTGCGGAAGATCGTGGGCCGGGCCGGCTCCAGGCGCTCGACGAGGGTGCGCAGCTCGGCCAGCGACTGCTCCGGGCCGATCGGCTGAAACTCGCCGCGCTCGACCATCGCCGCCAGCTCGGTGCCGGGCACCACGGTGAGGGTCAAGGCGCTCAGGTAGTGAGGCGAGATCTCGCTCGCGACGCGCGCGCTCTCGATCGCGTGCCCTTCGCTGTGCGTCCGGCCGCCGGCGCCCAGGAGCACGATCACGCTGCTCTTGATTCCAGCCGCGTGAGCCCGCCTCATGGCCTCGCTCATCTCGGCGGCGCTCGCTTCCTTGCGCATCAGCGCCAGCACCTCGGCGCTGCCGCTCTCCAGCCCCAGGTAGACCAGGCGCAGGTTGCGCGCCCGCAGCTCGGCCAGCTCGGCGTCGCTCTTGCCCAGAATCGCCTTGGCATCGGTGTAAGCAGTGACGCGCTGGAGGCGCGGAAACTGTGTCGCCAGCAAGTCGAGGATCGGCGTCAGTCGAGCCGCCGAGAGCACCATGGCATCGCCGTCGGCCAGAAACACCCGCCGGGTATCGGGTGCGATCCGCGCCATCTCCACAATATCTTGCTCGATCTCCGCGAGGGGCCGGGCCCGGAAGCGCTTGCTGAGGTACATGGCGCAGAAGCTGCAGCGGTTGTAGGAGCAGCCGTGGGTGACCTGGAGGATGAAGCTGCGGGCTTCGCTGGGCGGGCGGTAGACCGGTTGGGAGTAGTGCATGGGGGGATTGTAGGACTTGGAGGGAGGTGAGAGACCGGCGCCAGGCGATGGAAAACCACTCTCTCAGCGCAACACTTGCGCCGCAGCGTGAAGAAACCGGTTCAGCGGAATCAGCTCGATGCCACCTTCGCGACTCTCTTCTCTGTCTCCACCGCAGAGCATCAGAGCTCGGGCCATCGGGTAGTCCGCCCGAAACGCGCGCAGCCCCCGCAGATCGCGCCCGCGCAGCCGCGTCGTCCTCTTGACCTCGATCGCGAACAGCCCGCGCTCGCCGTAGAGCACAAAATCGACCTCGACGCCCGAATGCGCGCGCCAGTGATAGAGCTCGTAGCCCAGGGCGGAGTTGGCATTCACCGCATGCAGATGCTGGTAGACGAGCGTCTCCAGTGCCGCCCCTTCCATCTCCTCGGGACGATCGAGAGGGCCCGCCGGGCGTAGCGTGCGATAGACACCAACATCGAAGAGGAAGAGCTTGGGATGCCTCGCGATCCGCCGCGTGGCCCTCCTGGTGAAGGCCGGGAGTCGATGCGCCAGCAGCAGGTCTTCGAGAATCTCCACGTAGCCAGCCGCGACCGTCCGTTCCACCGCGGCGTCGCGCGCCACCAACGAGATATTGAGCGGCGCCGCCTGGGAAAAGGAGATCGCTTCCAAGAAGCGCCCGAATGCGCCGGCGTTTCTCGTCAGCCCCTCCTGCAGCACCTCTTCGCGCAGGTAAGTGCCGACGTAGGCTTCGAGGAAGTCGGCGTGGTCGGCGCGGGCATAGGCGGCCGGCAGCAAGCCGCGCTGGAGCGAACGATCGAGGCCGAAGTCGGCGCCGAGCTCGCCCGCCGTGAGAGGCGGCATGACACGGCGCAGGGCGCGTCCAGCCAACAGGTTGGCACCACCGCGACGCAGTTTGCGGGCGCTGGATCCGGTCAGCGCAAAACGCAGGCCTCGCTCTTCGATCAGCCGATGCACCTCGTTCAAGACTCCCGCCACACGCTGAACCTCGTCGAGCACGACCCAACCCTGGTGGTCCACCGGCAGCAGATCGCGGAGGCTCTCAGGGCGCGCCAGCAGCCGCCGACAGAGTGCGTCGTCCAGGCAGTCCAGGTAGACGGCATCGGGGAAACGCTCGCGAACCCAGGTCGACTTGCCCGTTCCACGAGGGCCGAAAAGGAAGAAGCTCTGGGCGGGCGGCTCGAGCTCTCTGTGGTACATGTTCCCAATTTACATGGATAATTGGGATTGGCGAGCACAATTCGACATCAAAGGTGCCCGCGACACTGCTTCGCCATCGGGACCGGTCCTCTACCTCAACAGCGCCATCCTGACCACCTCACGCCAACCCTCCCCGCTCAGCACCGCGACGTAGACACCACTCGCCGCGGCGCTCCCCTGAGCGTCGGTTCGGTTCCAGCGGACCGCGAATTGTCACTCGCCACGCTCACCCTCGAGCAGCCGCGCCACTCGGCGCGCTGCCGCCGCAGTAGAGCACCAGTTGGCCCGCGCCATCCCGGAGCTCGTGGGGTGCCCGCACCCCCAGCTCGTCGAAGTCGCCGGTGCCGCCTTCCGCCAGCGCCGGCTGGCAGTGACGAACCCAGCTCATCCCCTGATCCAGGGAGTACGCGAAACCGATCCGGATCGGACCCTCGATCACGCCTTCGAAGCCCTCGTACCACATCTTCAAGGTGTCGCCATCGGCCAGCAGCGCGGGCCCGTACACCGCCGCCTGGTCGAAGCACCCGGGAGCGCCGACATCGAAGAAGGGATCGGGCGAACAGCGCTCCCAGGTCGCCCCGCCCGGGGACTCCGACGACGGAATCCCCTGTGTCACATAAACACCGGCTGGGAGCGGTTCACTGGCGCCGTCTCGTCCGTCCCAGACCAGCTCCGCGCCCGGGATCTCCGGGGACCGGCAGACGCGGCACCACGACCCGTCCTGAAACGTCGACGATGCGGATCTCGGTGCCCGGTGCGGCGTCGATCGTATCTCCGGCGCGCAACGCCTGGAGCGGTGCCACCGCGATGCTCGATGTCGCCAGCGCCAACACTGGAGTCAACAGGTCGATCTCCGTCTCATTCCTCGTCTCCGGACTCGTCCCGCGGCACCCACCCCCCAATTCTCCGGCCCGCCGTAGGCCCCCATATCGGATCGGGCGCCGTTCGGGTACCACTCGGGCCACAGCCGATGCCAGTCGGAAACGCGGTCTTCTAGGGCGGGGTCGCCCGCGTCGATGCAGGGGGACTCGGGGCCGAGCAGCGCGCCGTAGCCGCGGCGCACCCGCATCAGAGGATTGGCGTCGATGTTTCCAGTGTCGGGATGGCCGCCCTGGACATCGCAGTAGCTCAGGATGGCGCCAGGTCCGGTGATCTCGTCGGGTTGATCGCGCCACAAGATACAGTTGGTCAGCAGCGGCGCAGCGCCGGCCTTGCAGGAGAGGGCGCCGTCGCCCTTGGCCGAGCTGTTTTCGATGATGGTACAATTGCTGAGGATCGGGGAGGAACTCTCGCAGCTCAGGGCGCCGCCCTTGCGTTCGGCGTGGTTGCCGGTGAAGAGGCAGTTGGTTAGGGTGGGGGTTGAGTTGTCGCGCGACAAGATGGCGCCGCCGTGGTAGAAGGCTGTGTTGTCGAAAAACAAACATCGACGCAGATCTGGAGCTGATCCGGAGAGGCAACAGATACCGCCGCCGACCCTCCCCGCGCTGTTTTCGCCGATCGCGCAATCCTCGAGCGTGGGCGAAGAACCCGACGCGCAGAGCAGCCCTCCGCCGTGCCACGGTGAATCATTCCCTTGAATCGTACAGCTCAACAGCACGGGAGCAGCGCCGGTACCATGAAGCCCTCCTCCTCCCTTGTCGCCCGAACCCTGCGATACGTTGTCGGACACGATGCAGCGGTTCAGACTGGGAGACGAGTGCTGGCAGTAGATGCCGCCGCCGTAGTGGGATGCCTCGTTGGCCGAAATGGTGCGGTGGGTCAGGGTCACATCCGACCAGTCGTTGACCAGACCGCCGCCCTCTCCGGCCGTGGTGTTGCCCCAGATCGTGCACCCGCGGAAGGTGGCTCCCCCCCCGGCGCAGTAGACGCCACCGCCCTGCACGCTGGCCCAGTTGCCCCGGATGACGCAGTTGAGAATCGTCGGGTAGGTGTCGCGCGCGAGCACTCCCCCACCCACGTCCGCCGCCCCTCCCGTCAGCGTCAACCCCGCCAGAACACAGGTCGAATCCTGGTAGCTCCCAAAGCGAACCACCCGCCCACTCCCATCGGCGTCGACCACGGTGGCGGGATCGTCGGGTGCGGTGCCGGTGACGCGGATCGATTTGCCCAGGAAGTCGAGGATCTCGAGGTAGGTGCCGGGCTGCACCAGCACCGTGTCGCCCTCCGCCGCGGCGACGATGGCGTCCTGGATGGCGGAGTGGTCACCGGGAACGTGGATGGTGGTCGACGCGGCGGTGGTGGCCGCGGCGAAGAGCACCGCCAGGGCGCTCGAGTTGCTCGTTCTCATGCGGTCCCCCCTTCCGGAGTCGCGGGCGCGAGGCTGTTCACACGATGGCAACGCGTGCCGGTCCAGTCTTGGCCTGCCGATCCCACCCCTCCCCCATCCCCCGCGGCCTGCGCCCCCCGTACGACACAGCGCGCCATGCAATCGTGGCGCCGCCACCCGCGCGATGATAGATTTCGGGTTTTGAGTCGGCCCCACTCCTCTACTCGGAGTCCCCATGAAAGAGCTCTTGAGCGAGCAGAACCTCGACTATCAGGCCCGCGCACGCGAGGTGGCGGAGCGGGTGGTGGCGCCCAATGCGGAGCGCTGGGACCGCGAGGAGAGCTATCCCCACGAGATGACGGCGGCGCTGCAAGAGGCGAAGCTGACCGGGGTGTGGATCCCCGAGCAGTACGGCGGGCGCGGTGGCAGCGTGCTCGATCTCTGCCTGGTGGTGGAAGAGCTGTCGCGCAAGTGCGGAGCGGTCGGGGTGGCCTACGCGGTGAATGCGCTGGGATCGTTCCCGATCCTGTTGCAGGGGACCGAGGAGCAGAAGCAGCGCTGGCTGCCGGCGATTGCGGCCGGTGAGAAGATGATCTCGTTCTGCCTGTCGGAGAAGGAGGCGGGGTCGGACGCCGGGTCGCTGATCACGCGCGCCGAGAAGCGCGGCGACTGCTACATCGTCACCGGCGACAAGAAGTGGACGACCGGCGCGCAGGTGGCCGACATCTTCACAGTGTTCGCGGTGACCAACCCCGATCGCGGGGCGCGCGGGATCTCGGCCTTCGTGGTGGAGCGCGACATGGACGGATTCGAGGTGGGGCTCCTGGAAGAGAAGATGGGGATCCGCTGCGTGCCGGTGAACGAGACCCATTTCCGCGGCGTCGAATGCGGCCCCGAGCGGCTGCTCGGGGGGCGCGAGGGGACCGGTTTTCTCGGAGCGATGTCGACCCTCGACCGGGCGCGGCCGGGGGTGGCGGCGCAGGCGGTGGGGCTGGCGGCCGGGGCGCTCGACCTGGCGGTCGACTACGCCAGCGAGCGGCGCCAGTTCGGCCAGTCGATCATCAACTTCCAGGGGCTGCAGTTCATGCTGGCCGACATGGCGACGCAGGTAGAGGCGGCGCGCCACCTGGTCTACACGGCGGCGCGCGCGATCGATGCCGGCGTCAAGAACCCGAGCAAGCTCGCCGCGATGTGCAAGGTGTTCGCCACCGACGCGGCGATGCGCGTGACGACCGACGCGGTGCAGGTGTTCGGCGGTTACGGCTACCTGCGCAACTATCCAATCGAGAAGTTCATGCGTGATGCCAAGATCACGCAGATCTACGAGGGCACCAACCAGATCCAGCGTCTGGTGATCGGCCGTGCCCTGATTCGCGAGGCCGCGAGCCGCTGACCCATTTTCGGAGCATTCCCCATGTCCGCAACATTCACCAATGAGCCCTTCACCGATTTCTCCGACCCCAACGAGCGCGAGGCCTTCCAGGCGGCGCTGAAAGGGGTGCGCGCGCAGCTCGGCCGCGACTACCCGCTGGTGATCGGCGGGGCCGAGGTGACCGCGAGCGAGACCTTCCGCTCCTACAATCCCTCGCGCAAGGACGGGGTGGTGGGAGTGTTCCAGAAGGCCGGGGCGGAGCTGGCCGAGGATGCGGTCGAAAAGGCCTACGAGGCGTTCAAGAGCTGGAGCCGGGTGCCGGTTACGGAGCGAGCGGCGATCTTGCGGCGCGGGGCGGCGCTGCTGCGGGAGCGCAAGCACGAGTTCAGCGCCTGGATGGTGTTCGAGGTCGGCAAGAGCTGGGCGGAGGCGGACGGCGACACGGCCGAGGCGATCGACTTCCTGGAGTTCTACGCCAACGAGGCGGAGCGGATCGGGACCCCGAAATTCCTGGGGCGGGTGCACGGCGACGACAACGTGCAGACCTACCTGCCGCTCGGGGTGGTGGCGGTGATTCCACCCTGGAACTTCCCCTGCGCGATCATGGCGGGGATGACGATGGCCGCGGTGGCGGCGGGCAACACGGTGGTGCTCAAACCGTCGAGCGACTCACCGGCAGTGGCGGCGCGTTTCGTGTCGCTGATGCACGAGGCGGGGCTGCCGAAGGACGTGGTGAGCTTCCTGTCGGGGTCGGGGTCGATCGCCGGCGAGGCGATCATCCGCCACCACCTGACGCGCATGGTGGCCTTTACCGGTTCGCGCGAGGTGGGACTGGGGATCAACGTGGCGGCGGCGCGCACCGCACCCGGGCAGCGCTGGATCAAACGGGTGATCGCCGAGATGGGGGGCAAGGACGGCATTGTGGTCGACGCGTCGGCCGATCTCGACGCGGCGGCCGCGGGGGTGGCGGCGGCGGCCTTCGGCTACCAAGGGCAGAAATGCTCGGCCTGCTCGCGGGCGATCGTGCACCAGGACGTCTACGACCAGTTCGTGGAGCGGTTGCTGGTCGAGGTGCGCAAGATCCGCGTCGGCGACCCGGCCGATCCCGACAACGCGATGGGCGCGGTGATCAACCGGGCGGCCTACGACAGCATCTTGGGCTACATCGAGGTCGGCAAAGGCGAGGGTGAGCTGCTGCTGGGCGGCGAGGGAGACGATGAGAGCGGCTATTTCATTGCGCCGACCGTGATCGGCAGCGTCGATGCCAAGGCGCGCATCGCCCAGGAAGAGATCTTTGGGCCGGTGCTGACGCTGATCAAGGCGAACGACTTCGACCACGCGATGAAGATCGCCAACGACACGGAGTACGGGCTGACCGGGGCGATCTTCGCGGGCGACGAGAAGCTGCTGAAACGCGGCGCCGAGGAGTTCTTCGTCGGCAACCTTTACCTGAACCGCAAATGCACAGGTGCGCTGGTGCAGTGCCAGCCCTTCGGCGGCTTCAACATGAGCGGCACCGATTCGAAGGCGGGCGGGCAAGACTATCTCTTGCTCTTCAGTCAGGCGAAGGTGGTGGCGACGCGGGCGCAGGAGTAGCGAGCTGCTCCGGGTACCCCTGGCCCAGGTCGGCCGCCGCGGACCCGCTCGATCCCTGGCGATTTGGGCGGCGCGGTCCCATTCAGCGCTGCCGGCGGCACGAATTGAGTATCCGGCTGGCGGCGCCAGAGACGGCCCTCGAAGCCCCTGCGACGATTCCACCAGCGCGCGTAGCTGCTCAGTGCCCGCCCCAACGCCGCGCGGCAATCGCCCGCGTGAGCCAGGTGGATGTGGTCTGGCATCACGCAAAGCGCAATCGGTCGCGGGGCCGCCCGAAGCAGACCCTCGAAAAGCCTGACCCCTTCCTCCCAGGTCTCGAACAGGCGGCCCGCGCCCTGAATGTGAGCAACGTGGTGAACCATGGAGGCGAAGGGCCGCAAGGTACGCGCCAACTCCTCGCACTCCGGGTCGACCCTTACCCGTATCCCGCCGTCTGCCCTCCCGCCACCCCCTCCGGATGGCAGATCTCCTGGAAGTTGCAGCGCCGGCAGCGGTCGAGATCGTCGGTCAGGGGGAAATCGGGCTCGCGAGCGACGTTGTGCTCGGGGTCGGCGAGCAGGGCGCGGAGACGCTCGGCCGAGGCGCCGATGTCGGCACGGGTGGCGGCCAGCGCGGCGTCGTCGAGGACCTCGCTCACGATCTCGCCGTTGCGCAGATAGACCGCGTGGGTGCGGATGCGCTCAGCCGGCACAGTCCATTCGAGGGCCGCGTAGAGGGCGTAAACCCGAAGCTGCGCGGCGTCGGCATCGCGTCCGCGGCCGGTCTTCCAGTCGTAGATCTCCACGCCGGCTTCGGTGTCGCGCGCCAGGTCCATCGCCAGCCAGACTTTGGTGCCGTCGAGCTGAAAATGTGTCAGCTCTTCGTAGCAACGCACGTCCTCGCCGCGCTTCGCGGCCAGGGCGGCGTGCACGTCGGTCTCGAGGTAGCGCTCGAGGCAGGACTCCACCTTGGCCTTGGTGGCGCGGATGGCTTCGCCGGGAACCGGACGGCCGGTCAACCGCTCTACGTAGTAGTGCTCGAAGAGCGTGGTGACGTACTTGGGACTGCGGTCGCGCCAGGCCTCGCCGCGCGACTCCTTCCATGCCCGGTTCAGGGCCCGCTGGGCCTCGGTGAAGAGACGCGCGCGGTCGACCGGGGCGCCGTCGCGCACGCGGGCGATCGCGCCCTTGATCACGTCGTGCACCACGCTGCCGGCGAACATCGACAGGTTGGTCATCTGCTTGAGGCGGTAGGCCAGCCGAGCAGCGGGCCCGGCATCGCGTTCCCAGCCCCCCCAGGAGCCGTAGTAATTCAGGTAGTAGGCGCGGGGACAGTCGTCGTACAAACGGCCGCGCGATGGCGACCAGCTGAACTCGTTGACCAGCTTGGCCATGCATTCTCCGGGGCGGCCGCGATGCGAGCCTCGAGCGCTACTCCGCGCCGGGCCAAGGGCGGTCGTTGCGAAGGTGGCGGTTTCCCTCGAAGCCATCGAAGAAGAGCCGCACCAGGGGATGGCGCACCGGCGCGGTCGAATCGTCGGATTCGAGGCTGGTTTCGGCGGTGTAGGTGACCCTGCCCACGCCGTCGACCAGCACATGATACCAGGGCTGGTCGCGGTCGGGCTGGGTGCGGTTGGCCAGATACCACTTCAGGTCGGCCTTGCACTCCGGATCGAAGGCGACCACTACCCCTCGATAGCCGTAGCGCATGTGGCGCACCAGGTCGCCCGGCTCGAAGTGGACCCGCGCGCGCCTCTCCTCTTCCTCGATCAAAGACCGGATCAGGCGCCGATCCTGGTCGGTCGGCGGGGGGTCGAGGGCGTCGAGCGCGGGCTCGAGCGCGGTACCGAAGGCGCCGAGCTCACGCCGCACCGCCTGGCGCACCACCGGCGTGTCGTCGTCTAGCAGTCTCATCAGGTGGGGCAGCAGTCCCGCATCAGGCATGGCGGTCGATTCCTCGCGTCGTGATCGAGTCTAGCTCGAAACCGGGTTTGCGTCTGTCCGGTATGCTCCGGATTCCGCATTCGAAATAATAGGCCCGCGCGGGCCACCTACGAGGAGCTCGACATGGCCGATCTCGCCGGCAAGACCCTGTTCATCACCGGAGCCAGCCGCGGCATCGGCCTGGCGATCGCCCTGCGCGCGGCTCGCGATGGGGCCAACGTGACCATCGCCGCCAAGACCGACCAGCCCCATCCCAAGCTGCCGGGCACCATCCACAGCGCCGCCGCCGAGATCGAATCGGCCGGAGGTCGGGCTCTGGCCTGTGTGGTCGACGTGCGCGACGAGGCGGCGGTGCAGGCCGCGGTCGGACGCACGGTAGAGACCTTCGGCGGCATCGACATCCTGGTCAACAACGCCTCGGCGATCCAGCTCACCGGCACCTTGCTGACCGCCATGAAGCGCTTCGACCTGATGCACCAGATCAACACTCGAGGCACCTACCTCTGCTCCAAGCTCTGCCTGCCACATCTGGTGCGAGCCGACAATCCTCACGTGCTGAATCTGTCGCCACCGCTCAACATGGAGCGCCGCTGGTTCGCGCCCCATGTCGCCTACACCATGGCGAAGTACGGCATGAGCTTGTGCGTGTTGGGCATGGCCGGCGAGTTCGAGTCCGACGGGGTGGCCTTCAACGCGCTCTGGCCGCGCACCACCATCGCCACCGCGGCGATCCAGAATCTGCTCGGCGGGGAGATGCTGATGGCCACCTCGCGCAAGCCGGAGATCATGGCCGACGCCGCACACCACATCCTCAACCGCGACAGCCGCGGGTGCAGCGGCAACTTCTTCATCGACGAAGAGGTGCTCGCTGAGGCGGGGGTGACCGATCTCGAGCGTTACAGCGTGACGCCGGGGGCGGAGCTGACGCCGGATTTCTTCATCTGAACGGCGCTCCGCGGCGCACCAGGTCTCACGCCGCTCTACTTCACCAGCACCACCGACCGCCGCTCGACCACTCCCAGCGCTTCCAAGCTGCAGATATAACGTCCCGACGCGACCGGCCGTCCGGCCTCATCGGTGCCATCCCAGCGCGCGGTGTGGCGCCCGCCCGTCAAGGGCCGGTCGATCAGCGTGGCCACCCAGCGTCCCGCGCCGTCGTGCAGGCGCAGGCGCACCGGAGTCGGCCCATCGCCATCGATCTCGAATCCGATGCGTGTCGCCGGGTTGAAGGGGTTTGGCGCGTTCGGCACAAGCCGCGCCCGGCTCGCCCCCGCCGGTGCACTCCCGCCCTCCCCAGTGATCGCCACCTCCACTCCGAACCAGCGCAACATCTGCGCCAGGAAACGAGTCGGATCCGTGAAACCATCGGCCGCGGCGATCCCCTCCAGACCGAACGCAAGAAAAACCGTGCGGTTCTGCATACCTTGGCGCCGAACGCCGGCATAGCGACCCATCGAAGCGTAGGCCAGAAGCGGCTCTCCGGTCGCGACCGCCGCCACCTCCCCGGCCGATTCCTGTTCGCGCTCGGGGCTGCCGGTGTCGAGCATCAGCAGCATCCCAGCAGTGATCGGATCGCCCTCGATCCCTTCCAGCACCGGCAGCGACACTCGGTCGGCCACATGATCGGCGCCGAATGTGTCGTTCATCCAGGAGTTCCCGGCCCCCAGCTCGTCGCCGATGTACTGCCCGCTCAAGCAGACCGCATGCCCCGCGGCGGCGATGGCACCGATACTGTCCTGCTCAGACGGCGTCACCGTTTCGCTCGCCGCGGCCCCCGTCATCCACAGAATCGCCGGCGCCGGATCGAAAGGTGCCAGGCGCGCGAGTGGCAGGGGGCCGTCTCTGGTTCCATCCCAGGTCAGCCAGCCCACGGCGAGCGAATCGAGCCATTCCTGCGCTGCCTGCTGGCGTTCGGCACCGTCGTCGTCGTCGACGATCACCACCGTCGGGCTCGAAACGCGAGTCAGAGATAAATCGTGGCGCCGCACCTGCCCGGGGGAGAGCAGCTCCGAGAACGAGTCGGGCTGCGCTCCGAAAGCGCTCACCTCGACCTTCGCCTGGCAGGCGCCGGTCTGGAGCGCATAGAGCCCGATCGTGTCGCTGCGCACCGAGCGCCCGCTCTGCCGGAGCAATATTGTCGCCAACGGCACCGGTGAGCCATCGTCCCCGTGGGTGAGCTCGCCCCAGATCTTCGCTTTGCGCGGCCCGGCGAGCTCCACCACGACCATCTTTCCCGAGCGCTCCGACGAGTAGATCCACTCCGGCTCACCAGGCTCATTCCCCGCGGACTGCAAGGGCCAGATTCCCCAGGTGCCCTCGAAGCGCCCCTGCGTCTCCGGCAAATATGTATCGTAGAAAGCGACCTCGACGGGATTCGCCGGTTCGGAGATGTCGAGAATCCGCACCCCTTCCTCGAAGTACGCCACATAGGCCAGATCACCCTTGACCACGATATTGTGGGCGATCGCATCGGGATGGGACGCGTAGGCGGCCACCTGGACGATGTTGTCGGGGTCGCGCACATCCCAGATGCGCACCTGGCCGCCGGCTCTCGCGTCGGAGCTCAGCAGGTAGTCCCCGTCTTCGGTCGGCCAGACCGCGTGAGTGTAGCTCGATTCGTGGAGAATGTTGTTGCCGATCTGCGTGGGATTGGCCGGATCGGAAACGTCGGCCATGACCGCGCCACCCTCCAGCCAGCCCATGTAGAGTACCGAACCCTGCACCGTCAGATCGTCGATGTCGACCCACTGGGGGTCCGCGCCAAGCCCGGGGTAGTCGAAGACGCCGACCTGGGCGATCGCCTGCAGGTCGCGCACGTCGAAGATCCGCACCTGGCCGCCGGTGACGAAGCTGGAGACCGCGCAGTAGAGGTAGCCGCGCCTATCGAGCCATAGATTGCGACAGGCTTCGGTACCGGGAGCGACCTCGATGGTGGCCGCCAGCGATAGATCGTAGGGATCGGAGACGTCGAGAATGTAGATCCCTACACCGTCGTAGAGCTCGTTGGCCGCTGCCAGGTGGCCCGCGGCGATCTTCACATCGTGCACGAAGACGTTGCCTGGATCCCAGGTGTCGGTGACGAGCGGGGCGCCGGGATCGCTGACGTCGACGAGCGCCACGCCACCTTCGCGCAACGCCACCGCCACAAGGTCGTCCTCGCCCCACAGGTCGCCGCCGCCGGTCGTGGCATCGAAGTCGAGCTCCGCGACCTCCGTGGCGTTGAAGCCGAGGGGCTGTGCGGGCGCCACGCCGATCAGGCAGGCCGCGACTGCGATCAGTCGGCGCAGCACGCGATCTCCACGACTGCGCGATCAAAGGCGCCCGCGGCATCGATCCACAGCTCCAGAAGCCAGGTCCCCTGCTCGTGAAAGCGCATCCCCTGCACCAGGAAGCTGCCGTAGCCGCGCTCGATGACGACCGGTTCGCCGAGCATGCCGATCCCCTGGGCAGGCAGGGTGGCGATCACCGCGAGATCGGCGTCGAAGACCGGCGCCCCGAAAGGGTCGCTGATTTCGACGTCGAGCTCGAAAAGCTGGTCGAAGGGGATCGGGTTCGGGACCGGGGTGAAGGCCACCACGAAGAGCCGACGCTCGGTCTGTAGAATGGCGGACTGATCGCCGGCCTCGAGCCCCGAGCTGAGCTTGCAGCCGCCGGCCAGGGTGGCCAGGAGCAGAACGAGAAAGGAAGCGCGCTGCATTGCACCTCTGGAGTTGGAACGGAGCGAGTGGGCGGCCGCTTGCCTCCGCTATGATACGGACTTTGGACCGAAGCCGGGCCGACACCTTGCCACGGAGGCGTGCGTGGGCGGGATTCCCTTCAACCGAGTCTGGATCTCGGCGATGGCCGCGATGGCCGCCGGTTGCGCGACCCGGCCCTCGCTGCCGCCAGGTCTGCCGGAAGAGCTCTGCGATCCGCCCCGCGGCGCCGCATGCGGCGAGATCGTGGTCGCCCTGACCGATCGCGTGCTGGCATCGCGCGCTCCGGTGCCGACCAATGACGCCGAGGCGCTGATCTTCCCCCAGCTCTACCAGACCCTGGCAAGGGCCGGATGCGGCTCCACGCCGGTCCCCGACCTGGCGCGCGGCTGGCACTCGGATGCCGACGCGCGGATCTGGTGGGTCGAGATCGAGCCGAATCGCCATTTCTCCGACGGCAGCCCGATCACAGCCGAGACCCTGCACAAGGGCTGGCGCTGGCAGGCCCGCCGGCAACGCCCGCGAGAGATCCCCTGGCGCTGGATCGACGCCGACTCGATCTCGGTCACCGCCGCGTACACCCTGCGCATCGCCCTCGCCGCGCCCTGTCCCCATCTGCCGCGGATCCTCTGCCATCCCGCGCTGGCGGCGCTGCGCCCCCCCGACAACCCGCGTGGGGTGCCGATCGGCAGCGGCTGTGCGCGCCCGACCGGCGAACGCTGGCGCCCGACCGAGCTCACGCTGGAGGCCAATCCGCACGGCCCGGCTCCCCCCTGGTCGTTGCTGCGGGTGCGGATGCACCCCAACCAGGATTCGCGCGAGGCGCTGGCGGAGGGCGCCGACCTGGTGATCTGCCGCGACCGCGAGGCCATCGAAAGCCTGCGCCCCCGCGCCTCGGTCGTCGTGCGCGAGCTGCCTTCCGACCGGCTCTACGCCTGGGTCGCGGGGCCCGAGGGGGGCGGGGCCGGCGCCGGAGAGTGGATCGACGCAGCGGTGATCGACGAGCTGGCCGAGCTGGTCGTGTCGGCGCCGGCGCGGCCGGCCGAGGCGACCATCCCCACCCGCGAGGGGCCCTTGCCGACCTGCTTCCCGCCGACCGCGGCGGACCACCGCCGCTCCGGGGAGCGGCCCGAACGCCGGCCCTCGAGCCCGGCGATCGCCCCGCACAACGAGACCGGAGTGGCCTTCAACTGGCGCGATCCGACCGCCCGCGAGCTGGCGGAGCGGCTGGCGGCCCTGGCGACGATCCACGATCCGGACCGCCCTTGGGCCGCGATCCCTTTGCCCCCGCACGAGTTTCGGCGCGCCCTGCGCGCCGGCGACATGCGCGCCTACATCGTCTCGCTGTCGAGCGCCCGCGCCGGCGCCCTGACTCCGATCGAGCCGATCGAAGGACGGGTGAGCTGGGAGAGGGCCGGGGCGCGGGTGGTACCGCTGATCGAGGTGCGCGGCGCGGCGCTGATGTCATCCGATCTGAGCGGCCTGAGGATCGGTGGCGAGGGAGGCGTGCACCTCGACCGCCTCGGGCGGGGGCACCGATGAAGCTGCGCCGGCGCTTCACCGTGGCACTCGCGCTTCTGGTGCTGGTACCGCTGGCGCTGCTGGGCGCCGGCATCCGTCGAGTGGCGGCCACCGAGCTGGGCAACCTCTTCCGGGAGCGCACCTCGCGCCTGTCGCAGGCGGCCCACTCCGAGGTGGCGGTCATGTCGGACGCCCTGGGCGCGCGCCTCGAGGCGCTGGCCGAGACGCTGCTGCGCGACCGGCCCTTTCCCACCGAGCACGAACCCGAGCCGCGGCGGGCGACTCTGGACTATGCCGGGCGCGCGCTGCGCCTCGCCGGGCTCGATGCCCTGGAGATCGTCGCTCGCGACGGCACCGTCCTCAGCTCCGGGCAGTTCCGCAACCAGTTCGGCGCCGACCACAGCGCGCTGGTGGCCGACCTGGTCGCCGGCGCGGGCGCTCCCCGGCTGGTGGAGATTGGGCGTCCATCCGGCCCCTTTCTCGCCTTCGCCCGCGTCGACTCGCTCGAGCTCGAGGGCCAACGGCTCTACCTGATCGGCGGGATCGAGGCGGGGCCGCGTTGGCTCGCGCGGCTGGGCGCCGGCTCGGAGATGGAGCTCGTGCTGCAGGCCGGCCTCCGGCGCATCGCCTCGCGCGACTCGAGTGCACCGGGCGTCGCGCCGCCTCTCGGATCGCTGTCGGAGCTGGTGACCCGCTCCACCATCGCCATGGGCGGTGGATCGCCGCCGGCCACCCTCTCGGTCGTCCACTCGCGCCGGCCTCTCGACGCCGCCCTCACTCGCCTCGACGGAGCGCTGGCTTTGCTCCTCGCGCTGGCGGCCCTGGGCGTCGCCCTCGGCGCGCACATCGAAGCACGCCGCATCACCGCCCCCGTCACCCGGCTGGCCGAGGTCGCGCGACGCATCGACCTCGACGATCCCGATCTCGATTTCGCTCCCGGCGGCGACGACGAGGTCGGCACCTTGCAGAGTTTGCTGGGGCAAATGCTCACCCGCCTGCGCGACGCCGCGCGCCAGGTGCGCCTCGCCGAGCGCCGCGCCGCCCTGGGCGATGTCGCGCGCCAGGTCCACCACGACGTGCGCAACGCCTGCGCCCCGATCCGCAACACCCTGGCTCACCTATCCCAGGTCGCCGCCGCCGAGCCCGATCGGCTGCCCGCCGCGTTCCAGCGTCGGTCGGAGACCCTGAAGGGCGCCCTCGCCTACCTCGAAGAGCTCGCGCAAAGCTACGCCCGCTTGCCCGCCCCCCGGCTCCGCCAGCCGAGCGACCTCAACGCCGCTCTCAGCGCCGCCGCCCACACGGTCGCCGCCCCCGGCGCATGTGCGCTCGGCCTGGCCCCCGACCTGCCACCGCTGCTGGCCGACCCCCTGGCTCTGCGCCGCATCGCCGAGAACCTGCTGCGCAACGCCCTCGAAGTCTGCGACCACCGGGAGGGCTCGGTCCAGGCCCGCACCTCCCCGACCCCCGTAGGCGGCGTGCGCCTCGACATCATCGACCACGGCCCCGGCATCCCCGCCGACCAGCAGACCCGCATTTTCGAGCCCTTCCACACCACCCGCCCCGATGGCATCGGCCTCGGCCTGGCGATCGTCCAGCGCCTGGCCACCGACTGCGGCGCTCGCCTCGAGCTCGACTCCGCTCCCGGCCGCGGCACCACTTTTTCGGTCATCTTCCCTCCCTCGGAGGCTTCATGAGCACCATTCTCGTGGTCGACGACGTCGAAGCCCTCGCGCGCCAGTACGCCGAGGATCTTCAGCGCCTTGCAGGCCATCGAGTCGAGATCGCGCTGGGCGGCGCCGACGCCATCGCCTTCTTCGAGCGCGCCCACGCCGACTGCGTCATTCTCGACTTGGAGATGCCCCTGGTCGATGGCTTCGAAGTCCTCGCCACCCTGCGCAGCCGCGCCATCGAGGTTCCGGTGATCGTCTACACCGGCACTGGCGACTACGATCGTTGCTTGCGTGCTGTCCGGCTGGGCGCCGACGGCTTCATCGACAAACGCGAGCCGATGGAACGAGTCGCGCAAGAAGTCGCGAGCGCTCTCGAGCGCGGCCGCCTGCGAAACCAGGTCGACCAGCTCCGGCGTCGCGCCGGCGACGGTTCCCCATTGCTCGGCTCCAGCCCCGCCATGACCCGCCTGCGGGAGAGAATCGCCCGTCTGGCCCCGATCCCCAGCCCGGTGTTGGTGTTCGGCTCCAGCGGCAGCGGCAAGGAGCTGGTCGCGGCCGAGCTGCACCGCTTGAGCGGCCGCAAGAGACAGTCCTACGTCGCCCTCAACTGCGCCGCCCTGCCCGAAAACCTGGTCGAGAGCGAGCTCTTCGGCCACCAACGCGGCGCTTTCACCGGCGCCGAACGCACCCGTCCCGGCGCTTTCGAGGCGGCTTCCGGCGGCACCCTGCTGCTGGACGAGATCGGCGACCTTCCCAGCCACGCCCAGGCCAAACTGCTGCGCGTGCTCGAGACCGGCGCCCTCGCGCGCCTCGGCTCTAGCGACACCATTTCCGTCGACACTCGCGTGGTCGCCGCCACCCACCGCGATCTGGAGCAGGAGGTTGCCAGCGACCGCTTCCGAGAAGATCTGCTTTTCCGACTCAACGTCCACACACTGCAGGTCCCGCCCCTCTCCGAGCGCCCCGGCGACGTGCCCGAGCTCGCAACGATGTTCCTGAGCTCGATCTGCGAACGCTTCGGCATCCCTCCCAAGCGCTTCTCTCCCGCCGCCCTCGACACCCTGGCGGCGCGCGACTGGAGCCGCAACAATGTTCGCGAGCTGCGCAATACCGTGGAGCGAGCGGTGATCGACACCGAAGGGATGCGCATCGAAACCATCGGCCCCTCCGCCCCGCCGACATCCGCCGCCGCCGTCCCCGCCACCGGCACCTTTCGCGAGCGCCGCGAGGCGGCCGAACGCGCCATCGTGCTCGCCGCCCTCGAGCGCAATCAGGGCCACGTCACCCAGACCGCCCGCGAGCTCGGCCTGGCCGATCACGCCAGCCTGCTCAAGATCATGCGGCGCTTGGAGATTCGCAAGAGCTGAGCGCCCTTGCAAGGAACGACTCATGACAAGAAACCCCTTCAGCCACATCGATCAGCGCGTCGGAGATCTCGATTCCGGCGTGCGCTTCTACGGCGCCCTGCTGCCGGAGATCGGCTTCCCCCGCGACCTGGGGGGGCGGGCCTTTCGGGTCTGGACGACACCCGCCGACGAAGGACCGGCTCAGCCCTGGTTCGGCATCACCGAGGAGCGCGACCACGTCGCCAACTCCAGCCGGATCGCCTTTTGGGTCGAGAGCCGAGACGAGGTGAAGCGCATCGCCGAGCTGGTGCGGCAGGCGGGCGCGCTGCACGTCTCCGGCCCCAAGGAGATGCCCTCTTACTCCCCCTCCTACTACGCCCTGTTCTTCGAAGATCCGTGGGGCAATCCGCTCGAAGTCTTGCACTGGACCGATTGAATCTGCGATGGAAGACAGCAGAGCACCTTGCGGCTTCTAGCTGTAGGCAAACACCATCCAGACATGAAATCCCGCCCCCACCGCCAGCAACACTGCCAGCGCCACGTGAATGCGAACCCAGACCTCCCGAAGCCGCAGCGCCCGCGAATCGGCGCCGGTCGGACGCAAGGCGCCGACGCTCACCTGGGCCACCAACAGCAATCCCAGCACCAACAGGTAGCTGTAGCCCAGCCGCGTCGAGTGGACGAAGAGCCCCGGCAGCGCCAGCGCGCCGATCCGGCGATGCGTGCGCAGCAGCACGCGCGCCCGCTCGGCGCTCGCCGCGCGCCGCGCTAGCGCCACCCACCACTGGGCGCCGAGCAGTAGCGTCAGCGCCAGCCCCGTCCAGCGACGGTACGCTTCGTCCCGCTGCCAGAAGGCGAGCGGACCCCAATCGGTCCCGGCCGACGCCTGGACCAGGTAGGCAAGGGCCGCGACCAGGATCAAGATCGAACCTCGCTCAGTCGCCGGCTTCACCGCCCCCGGCCTCCCTCCAGGCCGCATCCAATAGCTCGATGGTGTGCGGCGACGCGCGACGCGCGAATTCCGCCATGAAGGTGTCGACATCCGGTAGATACAGGCCCTCGCGGGGCCACCTCGCGCCGATCTCCGGTGCCGGGTCGAAGAGCCGCGCACGGTCCAGGTACGACTGATAGGTCGCCCGGAAGGCCTGGCGCAGCTCGGCGATGTTCTGAACCAGCTCTTCGATCGTCACCTCCGTCGCGGAGTAGGTCCAGGTCGTGGCGCCCATCACGTCGCCCAACTTCCAGTCGGTCTTCGGGGTCTTCGGGTGATTGCTGTGACACTCGACACAGGCCGGCGCCACCGCGAGGTCGACGAACATTGCCGTGCGCAGCCCCAATCCCTCGTCGAAGAAGTAGCGCGGCGAGCGGTCATCGCGCATCCCGCCGAAGATCTCGAGCTGGGTTCCCTGGAAGCGGTTGCCGCGATTGATCGCGTAGTCGGATCCGAGAAAAAGGCCGAGCGGAACCGCGCTGCGATCCAGGCGCACGGCGATCCCGCGCAGCATGACCGCCGGCAGTGGACCGCTGCGCGCCCCGGGCGCCAGCCATTTCTCGTCGTAGACCAGGCCCCTGCGGATGCCCGGTCCGACCACCTCCTTGGTGTAGAGGGTGCGCAGAGCGGCATTCTCCAGCGCCACGATCTCCAGCAGCCGGTCCACCGACACGGTGCGGCCGGGGCGGGCGTCGTCGACCAGCGGCGGCGGCGCGGTGACGAAGAGGTAGATGCAGAGCGCGGTCAAGGCCAATGCCGTCAGAATCGCCCCCCGCCTGCTCACGATCTCGTCCTTTCGCTTTGGTTCCGAGCGAGTCGAGCGGGCCAGCGCTCGTCGTCGCCATAGGGCATGGACAGGGTCGGCCGGCTGCTCGCGCCTGCCAAGTTGGTGCCGCACGATCGCTTGTTGCACTACCGACCGGTTCGAGCTATACGGTCTCCTAGCTCAAGCTCGCGGCAAGCCTTTCACCCCTCTCCTGGTTGGGGTCACCTGGTGTCAGCGACATGAACTTCACGGAGCCGGTCTTCGCTCTGTTCTTCCTCGTCGTGGTCTGTGGATTCTGGGCCCTTCCCAAGCGTCGGCTCCAGCACTGGTGGCTCCTGTGCGCCAGCTACATCTTCTACGGCTGGTGGGATCCCCGCTTCCTCGGGCTGATCGTCTTCAGCTCGGTGGTCGACTATTTCTGTGGAGCTGCCATCTACCGAGCCCGCTCTCCACGAGCGCGATCTCTTCTGCTCTCGGTCTCGCTGACGGCCAACCTGGGTCTCTTGGGCGTTTTCAAGTACGCCGACTTCGTAACCGACGGCATTCGGGGCGCGGCCCGGCTGCTCGGCCACTCTTGGTCCATACCGGAGGTGGACCTGTTTCTTCCCATCGGGATCTCGTTCTACACCTTCCAGACCCTCAGCTACACCATCGACGTCTACCGGGGCGAGATCAGACCGACCCGCGATCCGGTCGGCTTCTTCTTCTTCGTGGCCGCCTTCCCCCAACTGGTGGCCGGCCCCATCGTTCGCGCCAGGGAGCTCCTGCCTCAGTTGACCAGCGACCTCCGAGAGAAGGTACGCATCGACGGCATCGTGCTGGTGGTCTACGGTCTGGTCAAGAAGGTCTGCCTGGCCGACCAGTTGGCCCTCCACATCGTGGATCCCGTGTTCGGCGACTCGTCGGCATGGAGCGCGAGCGCACACATTCTGGCTACCTGGGCGTTCGCCTTCCAGATATTCCTTGATTTCAGCGCCTACACGGACATCGCGAGAGGTACAGGCCGTCTGTTGGGCCTGGAGCTGCCGATCAACTTCCGCTCTCCCTATCTCGCCCAGAGTCCATCGGAATTGTGGGAGCGCGCGCACATCTCCCTGTCCAGATGGCTCAGAGACTATTTGTACATCTCTCTCGGCGGCAACCGAAAGGGCAAGAAGCGCACCTACATGAACCTGGGTCTCACGATGCTCCTTGGCGGCCTGTGGCACGGCGCCGCCTGGCAGTTTCTGATCTGGGGCGCACTTCACGGCCTCTATCTCATCGTCTACAGCATCCTCCCCACGCCCGGCACCTTCGGCCCGATGCAGCGGCGGCTGCGCATCTTCGTCTTCTTCAACCTCACCTGCTTCGCGTGGATCTTCTTCCGCGCCGAGGGGCTGGGCGCGGCGCTCGATTTCCTGGCCCACACAGCAGCGATCGGCGATGGTCTGCGCGCGCTGGGGACTTCCGCCTTCGTCATGCTGGCGATCGGCCTCTTTCTGCACAATATCATCGAGCCCCGCCTCGAAGGTATCTGTCGCTACCTGGCTGGCGCCGGCCCGCTCTGGATCCCGGTCACGGTCGTGCTCGGGCTGACGCTGACCTCCTTTTTCGGCTATCAACAGCTGCAGGACCAGGCCTTCATTTACTTTCAGTTCTGACCATGACATCCATCCGCAGACGTTTCTTCACGATGCTCGCTCTGGTCGCGCTCCTGTGCGTCCCCTCCCTGGTGATTCGCGGCTGCCTGTGGGAGGAGTATGCGGGAAAGAACTTCGCCTTCAACAAATACCGGTGGAACCACTCTTATCTTCAGAGGAAGGGAGAGCAGGTCCGCTTGGCCATCATCGGCTCCTCCCATACCTGGACGGCGCTGGACGCGGGCAGGATCGGAGAAGCTCACTACGGGTCCCCCCTCGCGGCGGTCAATCTCTCCGCCACGAGGAACGGCCGCGGCATCGACTACTTGACGGCCAAGTACCTGCTCTCCTTGATGCCCAACCTCGAGACGATCGTCCTTGGAATCACCACCGGGGCGCCGAGAGACGTCATCCACACCGACTTCCACCGCCTGGCGAGCCTCGGAGACACTTTCGCAGATCCGCTCTTCGGGCCGGATGCGTTCTGCACACAGGCCGAGCCGCGCGCCATTGCCACCTTCTACGCCCGCGCTTTGCTCGAGAGCTTCGTCGGTGGGTATCGAAATGCGGTCGAGGCCATCCGCACCGAGATTCTCTACCGGGAGACCGGCAAGTTCGATCTGCAATCAGGCTCGAACCTGCGCACCGACGTCATGGAGGGGCCACCACAGGGTGGAAAGATCGCGGAGGCCGATCCGCCCTTCCGTCCCTGCGAGCGCGACATGATCTACCTCGAGCGCACCATCGAGCTCGCTCGGGATCACGGCGTGGAGGTCGTTCTCGTCGAGCTCCCCTTTCCCAACATCGAGCCTCTGCCGAAGTACTTCGAGAAGATGATGAAGAGCTTCCGCCCCGCGGCCCTTCTCCGCTGCTCTCGCATGGGCGAGCTGGCGAGCGATCCCGCCAACTGGGCGGACCCGGGCCACTTGAACGAGACGGGAGCGAAGCTCTATACGAGCTGGTTCATCTCCACCATGTGGGACCGAATCGAGGGATCGCATGCCTTGTATGGGAAGGCCGCTCACGATCCCCTCCCTTCGCCTTGAGTCCGACCGAGTCGAGCGGGCCAGCGCTTGTCGTCGCCATAGGGCGAGGGTCCACGCTCCATGTAGGCATCGACCGCGCGGTCGTCGAGACGCTGCCCGAGATCGACCGGCACCTGGTAACGGTGATTGCCGTGGAAATCATGGCATTCCAGGCAGGTCTCGTAACGCCCCTGCGCGGCCAGGCTGTCGTGGCTCGGCGAGAGGGGATCGCGCTCCAGCTCGAACTCCTTGTGGCAGTTGTGACAGAAGGTCCGCTCCACGGCCACCCGCGCGCCCTGGTGTTCGCGGTGACACGAGGTGCAACGATGAGGCGCAAGAGTCTCGCGCAGCTCTTCGAAACGCGACTCTCGGAAGCGGAACAGGGGGTGCCGATCTCCGGGCCGTTGGTGGCAGTGCCCGCAGGTGCCGCTGGAGACCGGCGTGTGAACCAGATCGACCGGCTCCTCGCGCTTGCCGAGCAGGTGCCGCACATTGGCCTGCAGCTGCTGGCGCACCGTTCCCGGAGCGTCGCCGTGGCACTCGTCGCAGCGCAGCTCCCGGTGCCCTGGATTGGCCGGACCCAGTGCGACCAAACGCTCGAATCGTGGCGTCAGCAACACCGCCAGTCCCAGCCCTGCGAGCACCCCGCCAACCAGGTAGCCGCGCCTGGGTGCAGTCCGCAAGCACAGCATCACCCGCAGCTCCGGCAGGCACGATCCGCAGTCACGACCGCAGCCGAAACGCGCCTGGATGGCATCGAGCCCCTCCCCCGCCGCGATGGCTTGCGCCACGTCGGACCGTGGGACTTCGAAACAGGTACAGAGAATGCGATCCCGCGACATCGGCGCGTCTCGTGCCTCGGCGGTTGGGTGATTCCGGCTGTGGGTGGATAATCGACGGGTCGTGACGCTCCGTCGATCATCAGCAGGCAGTATAGGCCGCCGCGGTATCCGCCAGGAGGATCAACGAGGTGGCAAGACGCGAGCTCGCGCCGGGAGCCGCTCTAGAGTGATGCTTGCGCGCACGCAGTCTACTCTGGATGCCAGCCAAAAAAATCCCAGCGCATCGTGTCGACGATATGCTCCGACCAGTCGGTCTCGTTGGTGGTGCCGAAGCGGAACTTGTTGCGTCCGCCTCCTTCGAGCAACAGTCCGGCGTCTCCCAGATGGGAGTAGTCGAGCCAGGTGCTGTCGTAGATGTATCGATCACGGTCCCGCCAGATCGGGGTGTCGTTCATCTTGTAATAGGCGTAGACCTTGTAGTAGAGGGACTTCTTGCCGATCCCCTTCCACGTCAGGCCGACGTCGGAGACCGGCGCATCGGCGGGTAGGTCGAACCAGAGACGCATGTAGCCTGGGTTGGTACCGAGGTTCTCGTCCTCGAAGGCGAAAAAATAGCCCTCGGTCGGTTCATCCGCCAGCCCTCTGACCCAGCGATACTCGCAGTGGCGCGTAAACGATGTGTTGACCGCGAGCGACTGCGGGAAGTAGTCCACCTCGTAGCGGCTGGGGCTCTCCGGCCGCACCTCGATGTAGGCCATGCCGGCCTCTTCCACCTGCAGCGTGTCGCGGTCGACCGTGACCCGCGGGTCGACGATGATCGACCCGAGGGCCGGGTGGCGTGCATCGGCATACCAGTCGTGGCCGCTCTCCAGGTAGTAGCTGCCGGGGTCGACCGAAGCGATGAGGAAGCTCCCGCTCGGCTCGGTCATGGTCCACTGGCCGGTCGGATCACCGTTGCCGCGCACCAGGTCGACACGCAGATCCCCCACGCCGCGGCCGGTGGCCGAATTGATCATCACAGCGGTGATGGCGCCGGCATCGGGGTTCTGGCCGACCACGAAGGTGGCATCAAAACGGGCGTCCAGCACCCCCGGATCGCGCAGCAAGAGCAGCTCCGCGCCGCCCAGCCCATCGACATCGAGTGGGGCGTCCAGGGGAATCTCGAAGTCGAAGCGGGTGACGTAGACCCCCGAGACGACCTCCTCGATCGTTGCCGTCTCCGTCTGCCACGGATCGATGACGCCGTCGTCGTCTTCACCGATGGTCGCCGTGAGAGCGATGTCGGCCGGCGTGTCGGGAGCAATCGTGTCTTCGAAGCGCCAGCGCACCGAGAGCGCGATCGGCTGCCCCGGCAGCACGAAGTTGCGATCGGTGGTGGTCTCGAGCACCTCGACGAAGACCGTGTCGGGCTGGTAGGCCGGCGCCACCTTCAGTCCAAAAAAGGTGGGCGGCTGCTCCGCGCTGCCGCCGATCCAGGCGCCGGTCGCCGGCTGATAGGCGCCACCGGCGGCGCTCGCCTCCAGAGCGGCATCGAATTCCAGTCCCGTGTAGCCACCGGTGAGCGGATCGAATTGGCGCACGACCGCATCGACCTCGGTCGCCACCCACAACCAGGGCTGCGCCGGATCGGTCCCGTCCCAGGCCAGGCCTGCGACCGGAAGCCCACCCGCGAAGCGCGCCCTCTCCACCCCCTGGCGATCGAAAGCAACAATCTCGCCGTATCCGTCCCCACCCCAGAACTGGTCGCTGGATCGATCGAAGGCCAGGCCGCTCAGCTCGGTCAGGGGCGCCGGAAACGCCACCCCGGTGACCTCTCCCGTCGACGGGTCGATCTGGTCGACCACACCTTGCGCGCCGGCGTACAAGAAGTCCGGGTCGCGCGCCAGATCCCCCCACCCCTCGACACCGGTCTGCTCCGGCTGGAGAAGCGAGCGCAGCAACTCACCCTCCTTGGTCATCTCGTGCAGCCAGTTGTCGGCACCGCTGGTGGTGGCCCAGAGCCGATCCTCCACCCACTCGACCCCGCGCGGCGAATCGCCGAGCTGCGGCGGCGCGCCGAACGACCAGAGCAGATCGCCGGGCAGCAGCTCGAAGTCGACGTCGGAGGGTGTCATGTCCATGTCGAACTGGCCTTCGGTCACGATCCACTCGATCCCGAGCGGCAGAGCGTAGTGCCAGGTGAGGCCGAAGATCGTGAGGAAGCCGGAGGGGAAGATCCACACCTGGGTGTCGAGATCCAGGCGTTCATTGTAGTGGGTGGTGGTGTGAACCACGCCGTCTGGCGCTCGCACCCAATGCTGCTCGCCTTCGGCGTCGAAACGCAGCGCGTCGTCGGTGGTGATCGACTCGGCGCTCATCGTGCCATCCATGTGGACCGCGGCATGGGCCGCCACGCCCCCCTCGAAAAGCCAGGGCAGGCCCGCCAGCGGAGCCTCCATCAAGAGCCCTCGTCCGTCGTCTTCGATCTCCACCCGGTCGTCGAGCAGAAAGGAGTCGAAGCTCGCCTGGTCCTGGGCGCGCAGGTCGAAGTAGGGGACGAAGGGGACCGGCATCACGAAGGGATCGAAGATGTAGAGATCGAGGGCGGCCAGGAGCTCCATCTCGGCACCAAAATCGGCCGCCAGGTCGCCTGCGCCGGTCCCCAGAATCAGATACTCGCCGTCCAGCTCGAAGGTCCCGGCGACCTGCGAGGCCACGTCAAAACCACCGCCGAGCTGAAAGCGCAACTGCATCGGCCATCCCCCCGGCTCTTCGTTGCCCGGTGGCTGCCAGCCGCTGTCGAAGTCGAAGGAGAGACCGGTGAGGCTGTAGTCGTAGGCCACCGAGTCCCCGGGATAGTCGACTTCAGCGGCGGCCCCCGGCGCGCGGGCCGCGGAATCGGTGTGGACCACCGACACCCCGCGCGCCGGTCGCGCGAAGGGACCGAGATCGGATGCCGGCGGGGAGGCCGCGCCGTGGTCGATGAACTGCACGATGCTGCCGCCGGTGCGCGGCACGTCGATGCGCAGCGCGACCGGCCAGAGCGCGCCGGCGGGCTTCCGAGCCACCTCGTGCACCCACGCGTCGAGCACCTCTGCACCGCGCCGGTCGACCCGGAAACGCAGCGCGTCGATCCCCGGTCGAGCCGGCAGATCCCAGCGCAACGCGGTCTCGTCGTCGGCCGCCGCCAGGGTTGCCACCCGTCCCCCCTCATGGAGTCGCAGTGACCCCAGGCGCCCCCCGCCGTCGTCCAAGAGCTGGCGCAGGTTGGCGCTGAAACCGGGGTAGCGGTGGCGCGCCGACCCGACGCGCAGCAGACGCCGCCCATCCACCTCCGCGGGCCCCCGTGCCGCGTCGAAGCGGATCTCCTCGACGGTCCCCTGCTCGCGCGCGATCCGCTCCAGCTCGGCCAACGAGTGCGGCATGCCTCCGTCGACGCGAGCGGTGTAGACCACCGCCCGGTGGCTCTCTGGGCCGGGGACCGCGGCCGAAGAACGCGCCATCGATGACGCGCAGAGGCAAGGGGAAGCCGAGACGATCGACAGCGCGACGAGGGACGCGAGGAAGGGAGAAAAGCTGCTGCGGCGCTCGGTCATGTGGGGGGTCTCCAGAGGTGGCGGCGGTCTCGTTCGCTGGGTGCGGGCTCCTTGGACGGAGAAACCTGAGGATAGCATCGGCCAGCCCCGCGACCGGCGCGCCCGCCCCCGCACCCACCCCAGTCCCCCACCCCTCGGACCACGCCCCCGTGTCCAGACGAACACCCGCGCCCGCTCCCCGTCCCGCGGCACCCCGCCCAACCGGCTGCCGCACAACACTTTGGCGCAATCACCCCCACTGGCCCCCGGCTTGCGATACCGCCCCCCACCGCCCCGGAGATCCGCTCCGGCCGCGGCCGATCCCATCCACCGGAGAGCGCCATGTCCCATCTCGGCAACCACCTTCCCACTGCCATCGCCGCCCTCGCCCTGGTCGCCGTCCCCGCCCTCGCCCAGAGCGGCGACTACGACGCCGGCCGCGTCGCCTTCCGCTCGGGGGACTACGAGCAGGCTTGCATCCACTTCGAGAGCTACCGCGGCGACCATCCTGCAAACCCCTGGGGGCACTACATGTGCGCCCTCTCGCTGCAGCGCACGGGGGACCCGGAGCAGGCCGCCGGCGCCTTCCAGCGCGCCCTCGAGATCGACCCCTCGCTGCTCAAGGCCTGGCGCAATCTGGCCCGCCTGGAGCTCGACCGCGACCAGCCCGAGGCCGCCCGCGAGGCGATCACCAAGGCGCTCGAGATCGATCCCGCCGACCCGGTGTCGTGGCGCATCCAGGGCCGCGTCCACCACACCCTCGACGCGCCCGATGACGCGGCTTCCGCCTACCAGCGCGCCCTCGATCTGACCCCGGACGACGCCTGGACCCTCAACAACCTCGGCTACCTGCACCTCGAGACCGGCGACGCCGCCACCGCCCTGCCCCTGCTGGAGCGCGCCGCCACGTTGCTGCCCGACCAGCCGGTGGTCCAGAACAACCTCGGGGTCGCCCGCGAGAAGGCCGGAGACTCCGCCGCGGCCCGCGACGCCTACGCCAGCGCGTCCGAGCTGGGCTCCCTGAAAGCGCGCGTCAATCTGGCCCGTGCCGCGGCGCGCAGCGCGTCATCGCCCACTCCCCCGCCGACCTCGAACGAGCCCCGCCCCGCCGTGCTGCGGCTCAGCCAGAAGCCCGAAGGAACGTTCTGATCGACGCCGGAGATTTCGAGTGGGCCGCCGCCCGCGTCGATCGCCCTCGACACCCCGGTCAGAGGTCGAAAAGACGCAGCGCGGCCCGCTCGATCGCCGCCAGCGAGGCCGCCAGATCGTGCCCGTCGTCGACCGCCTCCAGGCTCACCCGCCCCCGCCCCCGCGCATACGCCAGCGAGCTCTCGAAGGGCACGACCGCGTCATTTCTGCCGTGCACGATATGCGTCGGACAGGGCACGTCGGGGGTCGCCGGGTGGCTGCGCGCGTCCTCCACGAAGCGCCACCAGACCGGCGTCGGAATCCCTCGCCCATCCGGCAGCGCCAAGCTCCCCTCCCGCTGCCAGCGCGCGAAGGCCTCCGCGCCGACCAGGTCGCCCCAGCGCGACCCCGGCGCGAACCCGGGGCAGAGCAGCAGCAGCCGCTCGACCCGCTCGGGATGCAGCTCCGCCCAGCGCGCCGCCAGATAGCCGCCCATGCTCGACCCGATCAAGCGCCAGCGAAACCCCCCGCGCGCCCGCAGCTCACCGTCCAGCCGGTCGAAGCCCGCCAGCGCGCCCGTGTAGGTCAGCTCGGCGAAGCTCGGGTGGTTGAGATCGGGCAGCGCCAGGTCGATCCCCCGCGGCGCCAGAAAACGGGCCAGATGCACCCCCTTGCGCGACAGCGAGCTGGACGCGAAACCGTGCAGATAGGCGCCGCGCAGCGCCGCCCCCGCGCCCCCCTCACTCACCTTCCGCGTCCACATCCCCCTGCAGATGCTCGATCAGCTCCGAAACCCCGTCCGCCTCGCGCACCACCACCAAGATCGCCCCGTGCGGCACCACCAGGTAGCTCTGCTGCTCGAAGGTGATCTCGATCGAAGCCTTGCGGAAGAAGAGCGCGTAGTCGCCCTCGCGCACCTGCATCGGCATGTAGCGCGGCGCCCGATAGCCGGAATGCCAGGGCTCGTGCTCGTCCTGGGGCGGCGGCAGCGGCGTCCCCGGCCCGACCGCCACCACCGTACCGCCGCGCACGTCCTGGTCGCGGCTGACCCCCGCCGGCAGCACCAGTCCCACCTCGGTGCGCCGTTCGCCGGCCTCGGGCTCGATCAGCACCCGATCGCCGACCACCAGGAGCCGCTTGCGGCCCCGCTTTTCCGAAGACTCCGCGGGCGTCGATTCAGTCATGGCTGCGCAGGCTCCTGCCGAAGATCCGGGGAAGATCACACCAGCGGTGCGACGACTCCAGTGTACCCGGTCGCGCGCCGCCGAGAACGTGTGTCCGAGCAGAGAATCGGGGATCGGCCCCCTTCGGGGGACAGGGTGTGACCGCTTCCCCTTGCCCGATGCGACATCGCCCCTGGCCGGGGAGCAAGCTCGCGGGCGTACGGCCTCGGCGCGGCGGCTGGCCCGCAAAACGGGGGCGGGTGTCTGCCGACCAGGTCTCGCCGACTCCGCGGAACCCCGCGCCAGTCGCTGGCGTTTCGATAGCGCGCTTCTCGGGCGACACACTCCGCGAAGAGTCGCGGGCTCAGCGGAAGTCCGCGGGCCTCCGGAGCCACGAGCGCCCAGCCGGGGGAGCGCTCTCGACCGCGCTTCTTCGCGTGCCCCTGCCATGCCCTTGACCGCCGCGCACGGCCCCGAAGCGACCAAAACCACCC
>CAZBBK010000005.1:116265-154779 GCA_964490075.1 uncultured Gemmatimonadota bacterium
CCGCCGCGCACGGCCCCGAAGCGACCAAAACCACCCGCTGACCCACCTCAGCCGCCGCGCACGGCCGCGGAGCGACCAAAACCACCCGCTGACCCACCTCAGCCGCCGCGCACGGCCGCGAAGCGACCAAAACCACCCCCTGACCCGCCTCAACCGCCGCGCACGGCCGCGGAGAGACCGGAATCCGCCGCCGACCCTGGGCAGGGGCGGTTCGTCGCGCGCCGGCCGTCCCCTGCGTAGAGGCTCGCTATGTCGGAGCTTCAGATAGAGCGACGCCGGTGCCGCGCCGACCAGGCGCTACACTGCCCCATGATCCGCATCTTCGTCCATCCAACCCAGCGCTGGCTGGCCGCGGCGCTGCTCGCCGCCGCCCCGGCGCGCGCCGCGCAGCTCGATCTCTCCGACTGGCACTGGCCTCCCGACGCGGCGGTCGAAGTGCGCATCCGCGGGGCGCTCGAGCGCCATCCCGAGGGGAAACAAATCGCCGCCTGGCTGGAGAGCGCCTCCGCGGCCGAGCGCCTTTCAGCCGAGTTTCTGCTGGCCTGGATGCCGGCCTCCGATCTGGGCGCGCTCGGTGCCGCGCGGCTCTCGGCCGACGTGCGCGAGGCTCTCGACGCCTGGGATGCCGCTCCCTGGTCGGCCGCTGCACCGCCGGCACTCTTCTTCCACTACGTGCTGCCCTACCGAATCAGCCAGGAGCCGCCCCAGGACTGGCGCCCCCGGCTGCGGGCCGAGCTCGCCGAGCGGGTCGCCGGCCTCGATCTCGAGCAGGCGACGATCGAGGTCAACCGCTGGTGCAACGAGCGGGTCGATTTTGTCTCCACCAGCGCCCGCGATCAGCCGCCCCTGGCGACCCTCGAGCGTGGCTACGGCCGCTGCGAGGAGCGCATGATCCTGGCCATCGCCGCCATGCGCAGCGTCGCCATCCCGGCCCGCACCTGCTCCACCCCCTGGTGGACCACCACCGACAACAACCACGCCTGGCTCGAGGCCTGGTCGGGCGCGGCGTCCGGCTGGGCCTATCTCGAGGCCTGCGACGGCAGCCTCTGCCTGAACCACGCCTGGTTTTCGCGCCCCGCCCAGCGCGCCGGGATCGTGATCTCGACCGCCTGGGGTGAGCTGGACGCGGCGGCGCTCGGCGGGGACCACCTGCTGCACTCGAAGGAGGGCGCCACCACCATCAACTCGACCGCGACCTACACCGAGCCCGGCGTGCTGCGGATCCCGGCCCGCGACGATTCGCTCGAGGTTGCGGTCTACGCCTTCAACTACGGTGGCCTTTTTCCGCTGGTGACGATCGGCGGCGGCGAGTCGGTCGAGCTGGGGCCGGGCGACTACGTGGTGAGCGCCGCCCGCGGCGAGAGCATCGACGTCGAGGTGGCGACGATTCGTTCGGGCCGCGAATCGCTGGTGTCGCTCGATCGCGGGACCGCCCTCTTCGATGCTCCCGTGTGGCTGCGCTACCCTCGGCGAGACACCGAAGTGCCGCCCTGCCCGCGCCCCGGCGACGACAATCCGCGCTGGCTGCGCCACCAGCTGGCGCGCGAACGCAACCTGCGCGCACGCGACATCGAGGAAACGCCCGGCCGCGACTGGATCGCCGCGCTCGGGAGCCACTCCGACGCCGGCGAGCTGGAGGATGCCCTGCGCCGCGCCGGAAACGCGCGCGGCGCCTGGGAATCTCTGTTGCTATCGCTGGAGGGCGAGGAAGCCGCATGCGCCCACGCCCTGATCCAGGAGATGGACGACAAAGACTTCCGCGAGCTCGACCCGAGCGCCCTGCCGGAGCTGGCCCGACGGATGAACGAGCTGCGCTCGAGCCACTGCCCCGATCTGCCCGACAGCACCTGGCGCCAGTGGATCATCTCGCCGCGCCTCTATCTCCAGGCCGGCACGCAGCGCTGGTGGACCGCGCTCCCGGTGCTGGAGCCGGAAGCCTCCCTCGAGCAGATTCTGGCGCGCTTTCGCGGGCGCGTGCGCGAGGCCGAACGCAGCCGCTTCGGCCATGTCGCGACACCCGAAGAGACCTGGCGCAGCGGCTGGGCGTCCATGCCTTCGGCCAAGGCCTGCTTGACAGCGCTGATGCGCATCAACGGCGTACCGGCACGGGCACTGCGCGGCCGCGAAGAGATCGATGTGCTGCGCGATGGGCAGTGGCGCGCCCTGCCCTGCTTCGCCTCTCCCGGCGCCGCGGGCGAGCCCGGCGCGCCGGACGCCCCCGACCAGGCCCGGTTGCGAGTGCGCTACACCGCCAAGGGCGAAGCGTACGCGGCGGTCAGCACCTGGCGACATACTTTGCTGAGCCGCTTCCGGGACGGTGCCTTTCGCCCGGTCTTCGAGGGCCAGCTCTGGGAGCGCGACGCCGAGGTCGCCTGGGAGCTCGCGCCCGGCACCTACTGGCTCTCGGGCGGGATGCGCAACTCGCTCGGCGAGCCTCGGTTCAGCATGCGGCGCCTGCAGCTCGCTGCTGGCGACACACTTCAGCTCGAGATGGAAATCGGAATCCCCCTGGACGAGCTCGACGAAGGCTCGCTGGTGCGGCGCCAGCTCGATCCCGACCAGAGCTGCGCGCTCGTGGACGCGGGCGGACGCGCGACCGATCTCGCCAACCTGCTCCCGGAGGGGCCGGCGCTGCTCTTGCTCTCGCGCGAGGACCACGAGCCGAGCGCGCGCCATCGCACAGCCCTGCAGGCCGCCGCGAAGCTCCCGACGCTGGTCGAGATCGTGCTCGCCGAAGACACGGCCGCCCCGCCCGCGCGCGCGTGCGCGCTGATCGAAGCCGCGGAGTGCGAGCGCGTCTTCGGCATCTCCGATCCCGCGACCGAGCTGCCCCTGACGATCCTGCTCGACGAGCAGCGTCGCACCCGGATCTGGATCTCAGGCATGCAGCTCGGCATGGCCGATCTGGTGCGGGGGCGGATCCCAGAGAATCAGGACTAGCCGCCAAGTTTTGTCGCTATTCGATCTATCCTCGGGCTGAACGGGACGATGTGAGGCGTCCCGCCGACCAAGATCGAGAGCTGTCGCAGTGGATCCGGAAAGGACGGAAACCCATGGACGCCAAGCATCTCTCCCTGTTGCGCCCACTCTGGAGCGCCGGTCTTATTCTCTTCTTTGCCGTGTCATCGGCCCGGTCAGCCAACGTAGCGCTCGAGGCCAATCGCCCCATGGGCTTGCAGCCCGTGAACATCATCTACATGCAGGCGCCGGTCGACACCTAGTACCACACGACCGCATGGCACGACAGTTGGTTCTCCGACTACCAGGATGGCGCCTGGTGGACCCCCGAGGACTACCTGTTTCAGTCCGGCGACACACTCGAGGTGCTGGTAACGGTCCACCTGTCGGGATCTCTGGACCTGCTCTACCGGCTCGACGCCTTCTATCTCTGCGGGGCCACCAATCCGGTCTCCTTCGTGCAGACTTCGGGCTGGATCGATTTCGGCCAGATGTACGAGAACGATGCACCCGGATACGCATGGATCACCGGGGCGGGTTACGTGATCCCGCCGCTCGGCAGCTTCACCATCGACGGCGCATCCAGGATCGTCTGGAATGATACCTTCGACTGCGGCGTTCCGCTGCAGGGCAGACCGGGCTGTTTCGACATCAATTGAGCGGCCCGCGGCGGCGCGCCCCAGCCCGCCGGTCTTCAGCCTTCCCGGCCTCCGACCGGCCACCCCCCAGATCTCGAAATCATGCCACTGGTGGGTCGAGAAGGTCGTCGCCAGCTCGTACCCCGCGGCCCGCAGCTCCTGGTGGCGAAGCGCGGCATCGAGCTTGTGGGCGGCGGGCGGACCGACCGGCAAATCGCCCTCTTTGTACTCCAGGATCGCCAGCCGTCCACGCGGCGCCAGACGGGTCGCCAGGCGCTCGAAGTAGGCGATTCGGTCGTCGAAATGATGATAGGTGTCGGCAACGAAGATCAGGTCGCAGAGCCCGGGCGGCAGATGGGAGGTGGCCAGGGAGCTGAGCACCGGAACCACGTTGTCGATTCCACGCTCCAGCAACCCCTCGCGCAGCGCGTCGAGCTGGGCCGGCTCCACGTCGACCGCGAAGACAAAACCCCGGGGCAAAGCCGCCGCCAGCGGAAAGACGAATACACCGGGGCCACATCCCAGGTCGGCGACGATCGCGTCGGGCGCCAGGTCGAGGGTGCGCACCGCCAGGCGCGGCTGGAGCTCGCGCAGTCGCCCCTCGCTCCGCAGCTCGCGGATATAACGCTCGGTGTCCGGGGGGCCGTGCCGATCGCGGTTCGGCGCGCGGACCGCATCGACCGCTGCTCCGTCTCGCCCACGCTCGGGCCGCGTGCGCCAGACGTCGCGTGCGCCGCGGGTCGCGTTGGGCTTTTCTTGCTCGAGCGCCTGTGTTCCCGCCACCGGCGGCTCCGACTCCGACCCGGTGCAAGCGACCAGCAGGGTGGTGGCGGCCAGCGGTCCGGCCAGGTACCAGAAACGAGCGAACATTCGAGGCCTCTCCATTCGCGCCTCCGGTGGATCCACCGCCAGTTTTGAGTCGTGGGCGCGATCCGGTCACGGTAGATTCTCCGCCATGAGGCGGAACGAGTCGATGAGCCGCAGCGCGAGCACGCAGGGTGAGGGTAGCCCCTCGAGTCGCGCCCAGCACCTGAGCGCGGGTGAGATCTTCGCCCTGGAACGTCAGTTCTTGCGCGACCGCGATCTTCCCGACTCGGAGCTCACGCGCCGCGATCGCGAGATCGGCCGCACCCTGCTCAGGGTCGCCGGCCCCCGCGGCGCCGACCGCCGCGCGCTCTGTCGGGGATGGCTGCGCAACCTCGGCGAAGAGACCGCCCGCGATGCCAGCCGCATGGAGCGCGCCGTGGCCAGCGCCGCGCTCGGCCTGATCGGCTGTGGCGCGTTGACCGGCGCGGGCGCCGCGGCCGGGCTGCTGCACTACGAGGGCGGCACCCCGATCAACCTGTTCCATTTTGTCGGCGTGTTCGTCGTCCTGCAGCTCCTTACCCTGGTGGTCTGGGTGGTCGCCCTCGCGACCTGGCGGCGCGGCCGCGGCCCGCGCGGCGCCGTCGCCACCATCCTCGGCGGCGCCCTGCGCGCCCTGCTGCGACTCGGCCTCTGCGCCGAGCGGCGCGCCGCGCTGCAAGCCGATCTCGACACCCTGCGCAGAATCGGCGGCTGGTACTCCGAGATCGAACGCTGGTCACTGGCCCGCCTCGCCCAGCTCTTCGGCGTCGCCTTCAACGTCGGTGCCCTGGGTTGCGCGGCGCTTCTCATGGCCGGCTCCGACCTCGCGTTCGCCTGGCGCAGCACCATCGACTGGCATCCCGACCAGATCCACGTCCTGCTGCGGGTGTTGTCGATGCCGTGGGCCCGGGCCTTGCCCGAGGCCGTGCCGAGCCGCGAGCTGGTCGAGGCCAGCCATCACTTCCGCGGCGCCGGCGCCCCGACTCTGGCGCCCGAGCTGATGGCCCGCTGGTGGTCCTTCCTGCTCCTCTCCGTGGCCTGCTACGGCCTCGTGCCACGCGCCCTGACCTGGCTGATCGCCGAGATCCAACTGCGCCGCGCGCTGCGCGGCATCGACCTCGAGCGCGGCGAGCTGGCCGACCTGCACGATCGCCTGACCCGGCCTCTGGTCGAGACTCCGGGGCGCGAGGGCCCGGCGCCTCCCGCCTGCCCCACCCCCGGCGCGAGCTCAGCCGAACCGGCCGCCGGCCGCCGCGCCTGGGGCATCGTGTGGCGCGATGCACCGATCGACCGCACCCAGACCGAGCAGCTCGCGAGCGCCCGCCTCGGCTGGCGCCTGGAGCGTCTGGTGCAAGCTGGCGGCGGCACCAACCCCAGCGTCGATCGAGATTCGCTCGCAGCCCTGGGCGAGCTCCCACCCGAGAGCGCGCTGCTGCTCTTCGCCGAGTCCTTCGACCCACCCACCCAGGAGCTGCTCCAGTTCCTGGCGACCCTGCGCGCCGGCCGCCACACCGATCCCGACCTGGTGGTCTGCCTGATCGCGCCCGACCCCGAGCGCGGCTGGCAGCCGGCCGGCGACCGCGAGATCGCCATCTGGCGCGCCGGCCTCGCGCCCCTCGCCAGCCCCCGGCTGCGGGTCGTCACCCTGCTCCGAAGCGATCGCGGATGAGCGTGTCTCCCATCCACTTCGCCGTCGTGGCCGCCGTCAACCGCGGCAAGTCGAGCATCGTGTCGACCCTGGCAGAGAACGACAGAGTGCGCATCGCTCCCACCCCGGGGACCACCCGCGAGGCCCGCTCCTACCCGGTGGTGGTCGACGGCGAGACCCTCTTCGTGCTCACCGACACCCCGGGATTCGAGCGCGCCCGCGAGCTACTCGCCTGGATCGACGAGCGGCGCGCCGCCTCCGGCTCCCCCGCCGACGCCCTCTGCCGCTTCGTCGAATCCCACCGCGACGACCCCGGCTTTCACGCGGAGTGCGAGCTGCTGGCCCCGATCATGGCTGGCGCCGCCGTGCTCTACGTGGTCGACGGCACGGTCCCCTTCCGCGACCACATGCGCGCCGAGATGGAGATCCTGCGCTGGGCCGCGCCGCTGCGGGTGGCGCTGATCAACCGCCACGGGCCCGCGTCCTATCTCGAGGGGTGGCGGCGCGAGCTGCGCGCCCACTTCCAGATGGTGCGCGAGTTCGACGCCCAAAGGGTCGGATTCGATCAGCGGATCGCCCTCCTGCGCGGCCTGCGCGAGGTCAACGAAGGCCACTGGCGCAACGCCCTGGAGCGCGTCATCGAGGCCCTGGCACTCGACTGGGAGCGCCGCCGCCGCCGCTCCGCGCGCATCGTCGCCGACCTTCTCGCTCGGTCGATCGGCCACTCTCTGAAGCTACCGGTGCCGCCGAGCGACGATCCCGGGAACCACCGCACCCGCCTCACCCGCCGCTTCCACGACGAGCTGCGGCGCGTCGAAGCAAGTTCCCGCGCCCGGATCGAAGAGCTCTACAAGCACCAGGAGCTGCGCCACGCCCCACGCGACCGCCCCCCGGTCTGGGAGCAGGATCTTTTCGATCCGGCACGCTGGGGACCGCTCGGCCTGACGCCGCGCCAGCTGCTCAGCATCGGTGCCGGCGTCGGCGCCCTGGCCGGCGGCGCGCTCGACGTCGCAGTGGGCGGAGCCTCGTTCATGATCGGCGCCACCCTCGGTGCGGCCCTCGGCGCCGGCGGGGCGCTGTTCCGCTCCGGCCAGCCCCTGGCCTCGGTCGAGGGGATGCGCGGCCTGCTGCGCGGCGACCGCTTGCTGCGCGTCGGTCCCCATCCCAATCCCAACTTCCCTTTCGTCCTGCTGGATGCCAACCTGCTGCACTGGACCGCCGTCCAGGGGCGCCCCCACGCCGACCGCAGCGCCATGATCCTGGCTTCCGAAAGCGACAAGGGCGGCCCCAGCGCCGGCCTCGAAGGCGCGCGTCGCAAGGCCCTCTCGAGGCTCTTCGCGACCCTGCGCAAGCGCGCCCCACACGTCGACCCGCCGGTCCGCGACCAGCTCACCGAGCGGATCGAGGAGCTGATGGCGGAGCTGGCCGCCTCCGGCCGCAAGCCCGCCGACCCGAGTCTCCCGAGGAACCCCGATGACTGATCCGGTCTCCCGCGCCGCCCCCTTCGTCGCCGCCGCCCTTTGGGCCGTCGGCCCGGGCTGCAGCCCCTCGGCCTCTCCCGAGCACCCCAACCTGCTGCTGATCACCGTCGACACCCTGCGCGCCGACCGCCTCGGCTGCTACGGCGCCCCCGCCGACCCGAGCCCCCGCATCGACACCCTGGCCACCCAGGGCGTGCTGCTCGAGGCCGCCGCCACGTCGCTGCCGCGCACCACCCAGGCCCTCGCCTCGCTGCTCACCGGGCGCCACCCGGACGAGCACGGCGTGCTCGAGATCGGCGAGTACCTCACCCTCGAAACGGTCACCCTCGCCGAGCATCTCGAGGCAGCCGGCTACCACACCGCAGCAGTCAGCGCCAACACCTTGGCCAGTTCATTTCAAGGACTCCATCAAGGTTTCGACGAGTTCGTCGACGCCAACGAGCTGCAGCACCGCTACGACAGCCAGGGCGGCAGCGGCGGCTTTCACGCCGCCACCGTCACCGACGTTGCCCTCGAACTGCTCGAGCGCCATGGCGCCACCTCCCCCTGGTTCCTTTGGGTCCACTATCTCGACCCCCACTTCCCCTACGACGCCCCCGACCCCGACCCCGGCCCCGACGTCGAGACCGCGCGCGCCTTCTACGAGGAGATCAAGACCCTCGAGCCGAAGACCGCCGCCGTCCACTTCGATCTCGCCGGCCGCTCCAGCGCCGTGCGCGACACCATGGACCGCCTCTACGACGCCGAGGTGCGCTACACCGACCGCCAGATCGGCCGCCTGCTCGACACCTGGCGCGCCCGCCCCGCCGCCCCTCCAACCCTCCTCGTGTTCACCTCCGACCACGGCGAGAGCCTCGGCGAGCACGGCTACTTCTACGAGCACGGCGATTTCGTCTTCGAGCCCAGCGTGCGCATTCCGATGATCTTCCACGCCCCCTGGCGCCTTCCCGCCGCCCGGCGCGTAGTGGATCCCGTGTCGATCGTCGACGTCGTGCCGACCATCTGCGAGCTGCTCGAGCTCCCCGCCCTGCCGGGCGCCACCGGCATCGACATCAGCGAGCTGCTCGCCGGTTGTCCCCAGGCAGATCCGCGCGGACCGGTCTTCTGCCAGAGCGGCTCGGCCCTGCGTCCCCACAACCCGATCCGCGCCTTCGCCGGACGCCGCCGCGGCGAAGGACCCGGCAAGCCCGCCTTCCTGTCGGCGCGCGACGGCGACTGGGTCCTGGTGCGCAGGACATCGAGCGGCCGCACCCTCCTTCACAACGCCGCCAGCGACCCCACCTTCCGGATCGACCTGGCCGCGGAGCACCCCGAGCGGACCGAGCGTCTCGCGGCCGCCCTCGAGACCCACGGTGGCGTGCTCCGCGACCGCTGGCTGATGGTCCGCGACGGCGACTGGAAGCTGCAACGCATCCCCACCCTCGAGGGCTACCAGGACCGCCTCTACGACCTCGCCGCCGATCCCACCGAGACCGTCGACCTCGCCTTCCGGCACCCCGACCTCGCCGCCCGCCTCGCCACGGAGCTCGACCGCCACCAGTCCCAGGCTCCCGAGCCCGCCCCCGCCCACTACCGCGGCGCAGCCGAAGAGGCCGAGATCGACCGCCGGCTGCGTTCGTTGGGCTATATCGAGTAGGCGCGCGCAGAGGCGAACGACAGCGACGTCCAGGGCGGCCACCAGTAGGCCGCGCTACTCCTCCACCCGAACGATCTCGACCTTCACCATGACGACCGGATCGGTGGGCAGGTCGCGCATGCTGCGCGGAACATTGGCGATCTTGGTCACCACATCCTCTCCGGCGACGACCTGGCCGAAGATCGTGTGGCGACCGTTGAGATGCGGCGTGGGGACCTCGGTGATGAAGAACTGGCGGCCGTTGGTAGGGGGCCCGAGTTGGCCATCGCCAGACGCCCGGGGCCATCGAACTCCAGGCTCGGGTCGATCTCGTCTTCGAACTGGTAGCCGGGGCCGCCAACCCGTCCGCCGAGGGGATCCCAGCCCTGAATCATCAAACGGGGGATGACCCGGTGAAAGACCAGCCCATCGTAGAAACGCTCACCCTTCATCGTCTCTCTGGAGACTGGATGGACCCACTCCTTGATCCCCTCGGCGAGCCCCACGAGGTTCTCGACGGTCTTCGGGGCCTGACCGGGAAAGAGGCGGCAAACGATACGGCCGTGATTGGTGTCGAAGAGGACATAGAGCCCCGCCTTGCCGCGCCACGCTTGCGCTCCGTTTTCGGCGTCGCCCGGCCGGCCAGGGCGGTCATCGCAAAGAACAAGACGCCGATATGGAGTAGCCTGATCTTGATCATCGCCTTGGGCTCCTGCTCAACAACAAGTGCCGCCTTCTGACTTACGTGGATCTGGTTCGCTTCAATCGCGTCGAGAATGCCGGAACTCACGTTCGGCTCCAAGATCCACCAACACTGCCGATGCGGCTTCCGCGAGAGAACCCCATGAAGCGCCGACGAGCCTGGCTCTGCATCTTGGCCGCCACCATCGTGGTCGTTCTCTTCGTCCAGCTCCAAGCCAGGAGAAGCGCGGCGGTCGATCTGACCCGCGCCATCGCCTCTCTCGACGCGCTGCTCTGCGATGAAGCGCCTTCGCTCCCCGCGGTGGCGGCCGACACATCCCCATCCACGCGTCGGACTTGGCATCTCTTGACGGAAGAGCTTGCTCCGACATTCGCGGCCTTCCGGCCACCGCAGCGCCGCCGCCGCGGCTTGCTCGTGCCGCTCGCCCCATCCAGCGATCCCCGCGCCGATGACCACGACTGGACCCTGCTCACCGAGGGCAATGTGTTGCGCAACGAAGCGCCGCTCGGGGTTGCCGCGGCCGATCTGGAGGAGCTCGTTCTGCGGCTCGAAAGGCGCCACGGGGACCAGCTCATGTTGCGCTTCTCCACGGAGCGCGGCGGAACCCGAGCCACCGACGTGGTGGTCCAGGTGCCGCTGGCGACGGTGGACGGTCTGGCTACCCTGCGTCTGCGGCGACCGGTCTCCGGCGGCGACGCAAGTGTCGTTCATTTCATCTCGATCGAAGCGAGCCCGGACGCCACTCGAGCCGCTGAAATTCGCCTCCACTCGCTCGAGATCCGCTCTCGACTCGATGCCTTCTCCGCCACGCCGAACGGGATCGACCGCATCGAAATCGATCGAGATCTGCGCCTCGCCGCGTGGCAGAGCGTGCCGGGAGAGACACGATTTTCCATCGAACCCGCGATGGGCGATCAGCTCAGGTTTTCCGCGGCGCTGCTCTCGCGCTGCGTCGACGACACCGTGTCGTTCGTGGTCGACCAGGTGAACCCGGTCGGTGTCCGCTCGACGCTGGCGCACGGAAGCATTCGCTCGGGCTCGGCCTGGGCCTCCCATTCGGTCGTCTGTGATCTCCCGGATGGCGGCACACTGGCATTCAGAGCGGAGCAACTCGATGACGAAGCTGCGCTCGCCTTTTCCGATATCCGACTGGTCGATGGAAGCATCCCCCCGAGACGGATCGTAATGGTCCTCATCGATGCGCTGCGGGCGGACTACGTCGGCCACGACCATCGATCGCCCTCGCCGACGCCCAACCTGGATCGCCTGGCCGCCGCGGGCACGAGATTCACGCGCGCCTATGCCCAGTCCTTCTGGACCCGCGCATCGCTCCCTTCGATCATGACCGGCCTCTACCCGAGCGCCACCGGCGTGCAGAACACGCGCCAGCGTCTTTCCGCGTCGCACCTCACCCTGGCGGAAGTGTTGCGTGCCGCCGGCTTCGTCACCGTCAGTACGATTCGCAATCCCAACGCCGGCCCGGCGGCGGGGCTCCAGGCCGGATTCGATCAGGTTCATCTGCACGGCGAGATCGGCAAGATCGCCGGAACGGCGGCGGTGCTGGATCATATCGCCATGCCGATCATCGAGGCTCTGGGAGACGACGACATATTCCTGTACGTTCACCTGATGGAGGTTCACGGTCCCTACGGTCCTCCCCGCCCGGTCCACTCCGACACCTGGCGTGGGTCACAGGGGACACCGGTCGAATACGATTCTTTCTACGATCGGCCCTGGTGTCGCACGCCGACAGCGGAGCAACGGATCGCTCTCTATGAGCTCGACGTCCAGTCGACCGATTCGGGTGTCGGAAAATTCCTGCGGGAGATCCTCCGCCGCTGGGAGGGCGACCCGGGCCCGCCGGTGGTCGTCGCGTTGATGTCGGACCACGGGGAGTACCTGGGAGAGGACGGACGCTGGGGCCACGCAAAGGCCGAGCTCTGCCCCGAGATCGTGCATGTGCCGTTGATTCTGCGGGCACCGGGATCGTTGCCGGCCGGCACGGTCGTCGATCGGCCGGTGGAGAATCGCAGTGTCGCATCCACATTGCTCGAGCTCGCCCGGCTGCAGGGTGCGCCGGTGCCGACCGTCCACCTGGGAGCGCCGAGTTTGCTGCCGTTGATCCTCGGCGGCACGGGCGGCTCATCGCGTTGGGCGCTCGCGGAGGCCGGCAGGGCCGAGTCCGACGCGCGTTTCTTCAGTGCTTTCGGCGATCGCTTCAGCTTCATCGGCGGCCGTGGAGACGAGTCGGGCGTGGTGATCCTGCGGGGCGCCTGCGGCGCTGGCGAGCGGGTGCGTCGCGGACCCTTGGCGGAGGCGGAGACACTGTTCACCGACCTGCGGGCACGCTTCGCCGTCAGGCAGGCCCTGCTGCGACGCGCGATCTCACCCGGCGATTCGCCACCAGAATTCGAGCTCGACATCCAAACCCTGGAGCTCTTGCGAAGCCTGGGCTACCTGTAGCGGCTCCGAGTCGGCGGATCTGCGGAGACACTGGCGAGCTCGGGTGGAATCAGTCCGCGTGTGATCAGGAAATCCAGCGCCACGCGCGTGTACACCTGGTGAATCCGCGGCCCGGGATGTCCGTTCACGGGGCTCACCTGGAGCTCGCTTCGGGAGAAGCGGCCCAGCTGACGGGTCAGAGCATATTGTGCATTGACGTACGGAATCTCGGCCACTGTGAGCAGATGCTCGATCAAACAGAGCTCAGGACCGTACGACCGTTCTTCGTGCGGTCCGTTGGGAGTGATCATCACGCTCAGATCCCAGCCCGACTCGCGACAGGTTTGCGCGAGCTCGTCGAGCACTGCCTGGTAGGCGACGAGGTTCTCCTCGGAGTAGAGCGCTTTCGCCCAGTTCCTGTATCCATAGGTGTCGTCGTGCCACGCCAAGACGTGGTCCAGCCGCGACATCAAGGCACCGCCGACATTCGGGAGGATCGTGATCGACTGGCGCAGATCGAGCTGCCGCTGCACCACCAGCCCGACGTCGGGGTCGTTGGTGACCAGGCCGATGAGCACCGCGTCGAGGTCCAGCGTTGGCCCATACTCCTGGAGGAACTCGAGTTGGTCGAGGGTCGACCAGCCCTTCTTCGCGCAGCTCAGGATCTCGATCGGCGCACCCGCCGCGGTGACCATTTGCTCGAGCCGATGGCTCCAGACCAGCCGCCAATCGAGCCCGTCCCCCCAGACGAAGGAATCCCCCAAAACGGCGATTCTGCGCGCAATTCCCTGGGGCTTTCGAGGAGCACGCACCCGATCGGTGAAGCCGAAAGGGTTCTGCTCCGCGAAGCGCGCGTTGGCGGCGTTGGTCGCTCGATCCAGCTCGAGCGCCGCGCTTCGTTGCTGGTCTGCGCTCGGCCCGACACCGTGCTCGAGGAAGAGATCGAGCGCGGCAAGGCCGGCAATTCCCCCAACGATCACCATCACCGCTGCGTAGCACGCCTTGCGCCAGAGAGGGATCTTGCGCTGTCTGGCTCCCATTCCTCACCAACTCCCGACTGTGGAAACAGCGATTCTCATCCCGCCTCCTCCTGCAAGTAGCTTGCGATCCGGCTCATGATGCCACGGGCGAAGAGATCGTAGCCCCGCGCGCTGAAGCCCGATCTCGAGGCCGGCCACCGCGAGGGCGGCGATCACGACGACGAGAAGCAAACGGCGTCCGCTCCGTCCAGTGGTGTCGTTGGTCATGCGTGGCCATCGCCGGCCGGCCCGGCGATCCGTTGCTCCCGGTGCCGAGGCCAGGCTACCATCGTCGCGCGCGATTCGACGCGGATCCCCCGCGTTCGCCGCGCGGGCGCACTGCCCTCTTCTCGTCGGCGATGGGCCCCGTTCAACGACCCTTCTCCCTTCATGGCTCCACGTTTCGCCGCGCTGCTCTTGGCCATCGGCACGACCCTGCTGGCCGCCAACGTCGCCGGCCTCTTCCTGTTCACCGAGATCGAGAAGGGCGCGGACTTCGTTCTCGACAGTCGACCGAGAACTCTCTCCGCAAAGGAGTTTTGGAAAGGGGCGGAGCGCCTTCCGGGCGAGTCGACCGATTTCTATGTGCGGCGCCTGACCGATCTGATCAGCGATCGCTTTCTCTTGGCCGATCCGCGACATGCCAAGCCCACCTTCTTCGAGAACTGGCTGCTCTGGGCCCGCGCTCGATCGCTGGGAAGATACGAGTGGACCGATACGCGCAGAGCCGTGCGACTCGGCGGAGGGTACTGCTCACAGCATGCCATGGTCCTCGACAACATCCTACAGGATCAGGGAATCGAGGCGCGCATCCTGACTCTGAACGGCCACGTGGTCAACGAGGCTCGTATCGATGGACAGTGGCGAGTTTGCGACCCCGACCACGGAATCGTCTTCGACCACTCACTGGATGAGCTGGAAGGTGCGCCCGAAACGGTCTATCGCGTCTACCGGGCCTGGGGACATTCCCACGAGGAGGCCGCGGGGTGGCGCGAGATCTACGCCTCTCGAGACGACAACGACCGCCTCGAGGGATCGGTCGATTACGACCCGCTGAACGCTCGCTACGAGCGGGTCGCCCTCTGTCTCGTATGGGTCGTGCCGATCGTTCTGATCCTGCTGGGTGGGTTGCTGCGCCGCATCGGAGGTCTGTTGCGACCACCCGGCACTCGAAAGGAGTCCGGACCATGAAGGGCGGTCCGGTTCATGGCGTGCCACGCGTGATCCTGGCCATGTGGTTGGTGTCGACCGCGCTCGTGTCGTGCTCCAGCGAGCCAGGAGCGCCCAGGAGGGCGGGGCAGGGGGACGACCCCGTGACCGTGCCGCCGCTGCAGGCCCAGCGCCGCGCGGGGCTCGAGCCCACCGGTAGCCGGGTACTGAGCGGCCGGGTGGAGTGCGCGGGTTGCGCGGGTGAGATCCAGGTCATCGTCTACGAGATCGATCCGGCCAGGCCGAGCGCGGAACAGATCAGAGGGATCGCGTGGATCCGCGAGCCCTGGCGATTCCGCATCGACGGACTGCCGGATTCCGCAGCGCTCACCATCTCGGCGCGCTGGGACCCGGAGGGTACAGTGATCCGCGGGGCACCGGTCGCCGGAACCCGCATCTCGACCCCCTTGGCGGTGCCCGACGCGACACGGCCAGCCGGCGAGCTCGTGGTCGACCTGAACGCCGCGGTCGACTTCTCGCTCATGGGCGCCGACGGTACCGATCGACCGAGCGGCCCACCCCTTCCTCCGGAACCAACGGAGCGTCCCGGCGGGGAAGCGTCCGAGGCATGGACCATGGGCGAGGACGCGAGCCACCAAGGCGCGTCGATCTCCAGATCGCCGCTGCGAGACGTGTCGGGGAGAGTCGTGTGCGACGTATGCGGCGGCCGAGTCGCCGTCTTTCTTTCTACCGTCCCCACTCTCGATCCGCAGGGCGCGGAGGTCGTCGACCAGGTCTTCATCGATTCGCGAAGGGAATTCGTCTTCAGAGATGTGCCCGCGAACCGCCGCATCTACCTGGGGGCGCGCTGGGACGCGGACGGTGAGCCCGGACCGGGACTGCCGGGTCCGAACGATCTCTCCACCTCGATCGTGATCACTCCGCTGCCGCCCGGCGAGGAGGCCGAGACACTAGAGGTCGTGCTGAAGACGCGATGATCCCCCGCCGAGCTGCGGTCGCGCTGCCACTCGAACCCTTGGGGTTCGCGCGACCTCCGGGGGAATGCTCCGTCGATCGCTCTCAGAAGTAACCTCGGCGCTGCATCGTCTCGATCACCTCGTCCGAGTACTCCGTCTCGATCGTCGGTGCCTTTCCGGGCCCGATCCCGACGCAGCTGCGCATCATCCGCTCGAACGCGGCGCGCATCGCCCGCACCCGTTCCGGCTCCGTGCCGGCCAGGTCGATCCGCTCACCGGGGTCGGTCGCCTGGTCGAAGAGCAGAGGCCTTCGTCCATCGTCGATCAGCTTGTGGGAGCCTTGCACGAAGGTCCACCGCTCGAACGTCTCGGAGTAGGCGTAATCGGCGGGCTCGGCGGTGAAAATCCGGCCTTCGGAGAGAGCGTCCCCCGGATCGTCACCCACGAAATCCAGCAGGGCCGGCATCAGGTCGATCGCCTGGGTCGTCGCTTCCACATCGGCGGGCAGCGCATTCGGTTTCCGCCCGCGCGGGAACTTCACGATCAGCGGCACGCGGATCACCTCGTTCCACAGCGCGTGTCCATGCCCATAGCCACGGTGGTCGTACAGCTCCTCGCCATGGTCGGCGGTGACGATGAGTAGCGTGTCGTCGTAGAGAGAATCCGCCTCCAACCCGTCGAGGATCATGGCCACATGGTCGTCGATGTGTCGCAGCTCGGCGTCGTACACCAGATTGAGGAACTCGACGTCGTCCGGCTGCAGTGTGAGTCGGCCTTCATTGATCGCGTCCTGGGTTTCGGGTGTCGTGAAGTCCACGCCGGCACGGATACGCCGCGCTTCGTCGTATTCGATCCCGGCGGCGTTCGCGTAGCGTTGCATGAATTCGGGGTGGCGCTCCTCGGGCGGGAAAGGATGATGGCAACCGGCCAGATGCAAATACCCGAAGTAGGAGCCGGGTGCCGAGGCCAGCTCGAGGGCTGCGCGAGCGCGGCTCTCGTCGCCGCGGATCTCGTCGGGGCCCTGGTACTCGTCGAAACCCTGCGCGAAGCCCGCCTTGCGCCCGATCTGATGGGTCTTGACCACACCAAAGGTGCGGTAGCCGAGGCTCCGGAAGCGCTCGGCCAGTGTATCGATCTCCTCGTCTAGCAACTGCATAAAGAAGAGCCAGGGCCACAGCCGAGCACGGCGCAGCATGGGGCCACGAATGACGCCGTGCTGAAACCCGTACAGTCCGGTGAACAGGCTGGCGGTCGAAGCCTGGGTATAGCCGGCCTGCACGTAATGGCGACGGAAGATCACGCTGTCGGGATCGCGGGCGAGGCGGTCGATCGCCGGCGTCGTCTCGCGGTGGTAGCCATAGCAGCTCACGTGGTCCGCGCGCATCGAATCCACGACCACGATCAAGACGCTCGGGCCGCCGATCCTGGTCGGGGTTTCGATCTCGGGCTCGCGCGGATCGCCCACCCCGAACCACGCCAGGCCCGCGGCCAGCGCGACCAGGCTCGCGCCGAGCGCCAGCGTGCGGATCGAGAGAGTCATCAGAAGTGTCTCCTGCTCTGGAATGGAGTCGATGCTCGGCAGGCCAGGGTGGGCTGCTCAGGACGTTCGGTGCGGAGGAGGACCGGTGGCGCCGCGATCAACTCCATGAGCACTGCCCAGTCGTCTCTGTGCATCGGCCTGCTCCTGTTTTTCGTCGCCGGCCCTCCACCCGAGACGGTGCGACCGCGGCGTTTTGCCTGCATTGTAGTCCGGCGCGGCCAACCCGCGCCCGTGCCAGGGACCTGGCCCGCACCTTCGCGCTCGACTTCTTCTGCTGGCAACCAAGGCTCCACTGGCTTGCGCGAACCCTTGGCGCAGATCCGCCACACCCCGATCGCCGCACGCCGGGTCGCCATCGAGCCACAGCCAGTTGCTGGGTCCGCCGTAGGCGCCGATGTCGGCGCGGGGTCCGTTCTCGATGTGCCTCGGCCAGCGCTCATCGGAGTCGTAGATCGCGTCCCGCGATCCCGGCTCGCCGTGCCTCGTCCCCGGTAGATCCTCTCGACTTGCTCATGGCGCCTCCTCGCCGGCCCCGCGGCCGGCTGGATCTGGCGCCCGTTTCGTTGATGGCTACGAGTCTACTTGCGGAATCTTGGGCCCGATTTGCGGCAGGAGCTGGGGGCGTATGACAGTTAGGGCGCACATCGCTGTCACAACTCCGCATTCAGCCCTGGGGACCAGAAGTTGTGACGCAAATAGCTGTCGTAACCCTCGGTTTCCATTGTTGAGTCGGGAGTTGTGACTTGCGGGATGTCCACGGGCAAGTCGTCCGCACCACGCGGACCCCCTACTCGAACTGCCGCCGAAACTCCTCGAAGCGCCCTTCCAGCACCCGCAGGGCGTCGGCCAGCGCCCGAACCTCGGCGCGCAGCTCCGCCAGCGCGTCGGGAGCGAGGGTCGCGGGCGGCGGCACGGCAGGCGCCGGACGATGGGGGGCCGCGGGCGCGGGCGGGGCATCGACCTGTTCCTCAGGCACCGTGTCGTAGCCCAGGAGGTGCCCCCAACGCGGCTCCGATTGCCCCGGGCGGCGCGGTAGCAGGACCACCAGAGGTTCCCCCTCGCGATCGGCCAGCTCATCCAGGGTCGCCTCGACGGCGGCGCGATCGGGGAAGGGGGCCATGCGGGAGCAGCGGTTGCGCAGGGCGCCCGGAGTCTGCGGCCCGCGCAGCATCAGCTCGCAGAGCACCGCCAGGTGCTGGTGGGGCAGCTCCAGGCGCTCGGCGAGCCGATGCCCGTACTTCTCCTTGCGGAACTTCGGTCCGGTGCGAATCACCAGCAGATCGAAGGCCCGCAGGGCGCGCATCGCCGCATCGAGTGTCTCTTCATCGAGCTCCATGACCGGGTCGCGGTTGCTCTTCTGATTGCAGGCGGCGAGCAGCGCGTTCCGGGTCAGCGGGTAGTACTCCGGCGTCGCCAGCTGCTTCTCGACGAGACAGGCCAGCACCCGCAGCTCGACCGCGTGCAGTCCCTCCTCCGATCCGATGTTCGCCATTCGGGCTCCTGGTTCCGTCGGTGCTTCCATCGGAGTGGAGACTAGCGCGGGGCCGCGGGTCCTGGCCAGGAACGGGGGCGACCGCCGCGACCGCGATTCGTGTTTTCGTCGCGGCCCAGTCGGTGGTGTAGGCGCGGTCCCGCCACAGGAACACCGCTCCCGGTCCGCGGGCGGCGCGCGCCCGGGCGAAAGCCGCGCCGAATTCGAGGGCGTCGAGATCGGCCGGCGGACGCGGGAGGTCGGGTGGTGTGATTGCGGCGAGCGGCGGCGGAGCGCTCGGCGGCGACGGAGCGTCGGGCACCGGCAGATCCCGGTCGGAGGCGGGCGGCGCGGCGGCGAGCTCCGCGGCGGGGCGGGGGGCCAGCAGCAGGGCGCTGGCGGTGACGAAGAGGCCGACGACGACGATCGCGGCCAGCCAGGCGGGCCGCGCATCGAGGCGGCCGCGCTCCGATTGCAGTTCGAACATGACAAGGCTCCAGGCTCGGGTCAGCGGAGTGGCAGGAGGCGCGAGATCGACTCCCCTCCTCCCCCACCGCAAGCTCCGGACCGCACCGCGTCGGCTCGGGTCCGCGCGTCTACGTCCCCGCAGAACACCGCATTGCGCAGACTGCCCGAGTCCCCCTCGGCCCACTCCGTGTCCCCCGGGACACGTTCCATCCCCCCTTCCACACAAGCGCGGCCGGACCAATCCCCAGACCATGCCACGGATCGGAAGTGGCTTAGACTGGTCGCGATCCGTCCTTTCCCCCGTCCCCAAGAATCGGAGCCGCCGCCGTGCCCATGCGACCGATCCCGGCCCTCCTCCTCGCTCTCATCTGCCTGCTCGCATCCGCCCCGGCCCAGGCAGCCTCCGCGCTGCCGCCCCGCTGCGGCGTCGCCCCTCCGAGCCCCGCGCAGGTGCTCGAGTCGGTCGCCATCGTGGAGGCCTTCGACGACCAGGCGACCGGCCGCTCCTACCCGGTGGTGGTCCCGGTGGCGATGCACGTGGTGCACGCCGAGTCGGGCCGCGGCAACGTCCCCAACACGATGATCCTGGAGCAGATCGAGGTGCTCAACATCGCCTACGAGGGCAAGGGCTTCACCTTTCGCCTGGCGGGCATCGACCGCACCGCCAACGACGCCTGGTTCCGCGACTTCTTCGGTCACGAGTCGCAGATCTACTCGGCCCTCGCCGTCGACCCGGCCACCACCCTGAACCTCTACATCTCCAACATCCCCTACCTTGGCTACGCCTATCTACCCGGCACCTGGCCCGAGGACAGCCCCTGGAACGCCGCGGTGGTGCTCTACAGCAGCCTTCCGGACGCCGGCGGCGCCCCTTACGACGAGGGCGACACCGCGGTGCACGAGGTCGGCCACTACCTAGGCCTGTGGCACACCTTCGACGGCGGCTGCTACGGACCGGGCGACGGAGTCGACGACACCCCGGCCGAGGCGTCGCCGGCCTGGGATTGCCCGATCGGCCGCGACAGCTGCCCCCAGGAAGGCCTCGACCCGATCCACAACTACATGGACTACACCGACGACCGCTGCCTCTACCGCTTCACCGAGGGCCAGCGCGAGCGCATGATCGCCCTCTGCCACACCCACCGGCCGACCCTGATGGAGACCCTCTGCGACCTGCGCCTGGAGCTGCCCGCCTACGACCTGCTGCTGGAGCCCGGCGCCGCCGCCACCCTTCCGGTGCGGCTGCACAACGAATGCGACAATGCGCTCTACGTCGACCGCGCCGATTGGAGCATCGCCGGCCCGGTGCGTTTCGAGTCGACCATCTTCCAGGGCGCGCCGACCGGCTTCAGCCCCCACGCGGTCTACGACATGACCTGGCGCATGGACGTGCCCGCCGCGGCACCCGAAGGCCGCTACACGGCGACCCTCTCGATCTCCAGCGCCGGTGAGCCGATCTCCGCCGACTCGCTGCACGTCGAGATCCGCGCGGCGCAGCCGGCACGGGCGGATCGGTACTAACGCCTCATGCGCACGGTATAGGTCAGCGTCACCTCCCGATCCGCATCCAGGTCGACCTTCCACTCCGCGGTGCGGGCGTCCTTCTTGGCCGAAGGGTGCGACGACTCGCGGATCTCCCAGTCGCCCCAGAAGCGATCCTGGACGGCGACCGTCACCGGGTCGGTCTTGCGGTTACGGAGCTCGACCTTCACGCGTCGCTCCCAGACCCGCGCCGAGACCCGCGTTTCGTCGGCTACGGCGCGCTCGGCCACCACGTCGAAGGCGTTGCCGACGCCCACCCGCAAAGTCTCGCCGCGCGGCGTGTGATCGATCGCATCCTCGCCGATGAACTGCTCGCCGCCGCGGGTATCGCGCTTGTAGGTGCGCACCTTGCCCTTGGGCAGGGGCATGCCGAGCCCGCCGCTCTCACGATTCTCCAGCTCCAGCACCACCCGCACCTTGCGCTCGTCGACCCAGGGCTGATACTCGAAGAGCTTCTTCACCGGGGCACGGGCCGGCGCGAAGAGGGCGATCTGCTTGGTCTCGCGGTCGCGCAGCGAGACCCGGCGCGGCAGGGTATAGAGGTGGTACTCGAAGAAGCTCTCCTCCTCGAATCCGGCATCGGCGGCACCGGCGGCCCGCACCATCATCGCCCGCGCGTGCACCGGCCGGCGCTTCTCGGCCACGCGCTGCACGTCGCCGGCCACCAGCTGCAGGGAGGCATCGACGAAGTCGGCGCCCGAGCGGTTGTCGATACTGACCCAGGCCGAGAGCCGGGCCTCTGAGTCATCGTCGTTGGTCACGGCGACGTACTCGGCGTGCCACGACATCCCCTCGGTAAGGTAGGAGAGGCTGGCCGAACGTGGACCGGCACGCTCGGCTACCACCTCCCAGACCAGGGTGGGGCGGGTGATCAGGCCCTCGGGCAGGCGCTCGAGCTGGATGTCGACCACCTTGTCGCGGCGCAGCAGCGAGAGCCCGGCGGCCTCGGCGAGAACCAGCTGGGCGCGGCCGAAGGAGAGCAGGGTGCCCTGGTGCAGCTCGCCGCCCTCGGTGATCACCCGCAGCTCGGCGTCGATGCTGCGCTCCAGAATGCGCTCGGGATCGGCCAGGTCGAAGCGGTAGTTCTGCTCCAAGACTTCGAGGGCGGGACCGGATGCGCCGGCGCCGAGATGGACGCTGGTGGGATCGATGGCGGCGGCGACGTCGCCGATGGCGACCGTGGAAGGGCCCTTGGGTAGATCGAGCCGGCGCTGCTCGCGCACCAGGGCCAGGTTGTCGTTGTAGACGGTGAGCTGGACCTCGCTCGGAGGAGCGACGGAGGCGGCGACGAGGGTGGCAAGAGATAGGATGGACATGTCTTCTCCAAGGCGGTGGATGCGCAGCGGCCAGAGTAGCGGAGATCGGCCGGAAGGCGCGCGGGGCGGCATCGGTCCGGGTTAGAGTCCTGGGCGACACCGATCCTCTCGTCCTTTCTGCCGGAGCCACCCATGTCCCGCCGACTCGACTTCGTTTTGACCACCGCCGCCTTGCTGGCGAGCGGCTCCGTCGCCGCCGACACGCTGCCACGGGGCTCCTGGGTCACCGACGGCCTGCTGGCCAACCTGCAGGACTCGGCGCTCGAGATCATCGCCACCGAGCTCGAAGAGGCGGCCGACCGGCAGCTGCGCGAGCAGCTCTACGGGATCAACAACGCCAAGATCTACGACGAAGGCTGCTTCTGGGAGTACAACGCCTACATCGACCACGTCAGCTACGTCGACTTCGACTACCCGGTGGTGGTGATCGACGCCCGCGACGGAATCCTGCACGCCGACTTCACGATCACCAATCTGCGCATCGAGTTCGTGCTCGACGGCGAGGGGCTGTTCTGCGCAGACAGCTACGACTGTGACTCCGCGGTCGACGTCAGCCTGCTCTCGGGCTCTGGCGATGCGTCGCTGGCGGTGGTGGGCGATCACGTGCGGGCGACCATGACGTCGACCAGCGCCACGGTTTCGGGCTACGAGTACGACACCACCTGGGACTGCTTCATCATCGAATTGATCGCCGAGATCTTGCAGGACAGCATCGAGGATGGTCTGGAGGAGGATCTGCTGGAAGTGATGCAGACCGACCTGCCGGAGGCGATCGAGGATCTCTTCGTGGAGCTGGAGTTCTCCGAGGACGACGAGCTCTTCGAGGTCCCCTTCCACATGGAGGGGAGGCCCTTCAGCGTGCTCACCACCGAGCCCGGGATCACGATGAGCGAAGCGACCCAGGTGACCGCCGGCAGCGCTCCCTGCGGGCCGGTGATCGACACCTTCCGCCACACGCCGAGCCCGCCGCCGCTCTTCGGCGCCGGCATTCCCGGCAGCGGCGACCCCTACGACATGGCCGTGTCGCTCTCCGACGATCTGTTCAACCAGATGCTCTACATCAGCTACGACAGCGGCGCCCTGTGCATCACGCTCGACGAGAACTCCGAGGAACGCTACGGGCTGGCCTGGGACTACACCACCACCGACCTGATGCTGATCTTCCCCGAGCTCTATGCGCTGGCGCCCGACGCTCGCACCAAGGTGGAAGTGGTGCCGCGCGTGGTGCCGGAGGTGGCGATCGGAGAGGGGGACGGGATCGTCGAGGGACAGCTCGAGATGTTCCTGGGCGAAACGGCGCTCTCGCTCTACGTGGAGATCGACGCGAGTTGGGAGCTGGCGCTGAGGGTGGCGGTGAGCGCCGACGCCGAGTTCCTGGTGCGCGTGACCGACTACGGGGCGCTCAAGATCTGGATGTCGGACCTGTTCGGGATCGTGATCGAGATCGAGGAGGAGCCCCTGGCCGACCTGAACGACGTGGTGGTCGAACAGATGCTGCCGCGGCTGCTCGGCGTGCTGGTGCCGGTGCTCTTCACGGTGCTCGACGGCGTGTTCCTGCCGCATATCGAGAGCTACGCGATGGTGCCGCTGGCGGTGATCGCCGACGGCCCGGGCGAGGACTTCCTGTCGATCTACGTGGATCTGGTCGGGCCCTAGACCGCCCGCCGGCGACCCAAAAGCCCCCGGAAGCGCGCGCCTCCGGGGGCTTTTCTTTGGTGGTCGGACTCGCGACGCGATCAGTCTGCGAAGAGAACCGGATCGAGCGCGCTCTCGTCGCCCGAGCGGATCTGCTCGACCAGGGCGTGGGCGCGCGGCAGGAAGTTGTGCACGTAGAACTTCAGGTTGGCGATCTTGCCGCGATAGAAGGCCTCGTCGGCGCCGCTCGCGCCGGCCTCCAGCGCCTGGTGGGCGGCCAGAGCCTGCTCCGCGGCGTGCACGCCGAGGATCACGGTGCCGAACTGCTCCAGGAAGGGCGTCGCCTGCAGCATCGCGCCGTTGAGGTTGCCGCCGCCGGCCATGCCACCGATGTGCATCATGGTGCCGCCGATCCCCTGCACCGCGGTCTGCAGCTGGCCGACCTCTTCCGCGAACACCGCCTTGGCCTCGTTCAAGAGCTTGCCGGTCTCCGCCATCCAGGCCATCACCAGCTTGCCGGAGCCCTTGGGGAGCTTGCGCCCCACCAGGTCCATCGCCTGGATGCCGTTGGTGCCTTCGTAGATCGAGGCGATCTTGGCGTCGCGCATGTACTGCTCGACCGGGTACTCGGTGCAGTAGCCGTAGCCGCCCAGGGTCTGGAGCGCGGTCACGCACATCTCGAAGCCGAGATCGGAGCAGTGGGCCTTGCAAATCGGCGTCATCAGCTCGACGTTGCTCTCGTGGGCGTCGTGCTGGTCGGGGTCGCCGTGCTCGGCCAGGGTGATCCGCAGGGCGGTGGCGTAGAGGAAGGAACGCATGGTCTCGGTCGCCACCTTCATGCGCATCAGCATGCGGCGCACGTCGGGGTGGTTGACGATCTCGACCGACTCGGCGTTGGGATCGGCGATGTTCTCGAGCTTCGGCCCCTGGATCCGCTCCTTGGCGAAAGCCAGGGCGTTCAGGTAGGCGGCCGCGGCGGTCGCCTGGCCTTGCAGACCGACCTCCAGGCGGGCCTCGTTCATCATGGCGAACATGATGCGGATGCCTTCGTTCTCGTTGCCGATCAGGTAGCCGCGGCAGGGCTGGCCGGCGCCGAAGGCAAGGGTGCAGGTGGCGGAGCCCTGGATTCCCAGCTTGTGCTCCAGCCCGACCACGTCGACGCCGTTGCGATCGCCCGATTCGACGTCGTGCTTGGGCACCATGAAGATCGACAGGCCGGCGGTGCCGTTCGGCGCGCCCGGCACCCGAGCCAGCACCAGGTGGATGACGTTGTCGGCGTAGTTGGCGTCGCCGCAGGAGATGAAGATCTTCTCGCCCTCGATCAGGTAGACGCCCTCTTCGTCGGTGGCGGTCGCCTTGCAGCGGCAGTCACCGACTGCGCTGCCGGCACCGGCCTCGGTCAGGGCCATGGTGCCGATCCACTGGCCGGTGAAGAGCTTCTCCAGGCACTTCTCCTTCATCCAGTCGCTGCCGTAGGTCCTGAGCAGGTTGCCGGCGCCGAAGGTCAGCCCCGGATACATCATCAGGGCGGTGTTGGCGCCGGTGAACATCTCGCCGATCGCCACGTTGATCACTTCCGGCAGGCCGATGCCGCCGTGCTCCTGAGGCGCGGCGACGCCGAACCAGCCGCCTTCGACCATGGCGCTCCAGGCCGGGCCGTAGGCCTCGGGCAGGATCACGTCGCCCTCTTCGTTCAGCGTGCAGCCGGCGCGATCGCCCGGGGCGTTGGCCGGTGCCAGGGCTTCGGTGGCGACCCGCTCGGCCTCGTCCAGCATCGACTTGTAGAGGTCCAGATCGAACTCCGCGAACTTGTCGATCCCTTCGAGCTGCTCCTGGACCTTGAGCTGCTCGAAGAGCACGAAATGGATGTCTCGCATGTTGACGTTGAAGGCCGTTGCGCTCACGCTCTCTCCTCGGTTCGGCATTCCGGTCTCTGGGGCCCCGCGCCGGCGTCGCGCCTCTCGGCGGGTGCGGCGGAGACATGGCTGCGCCGCGCTGTCTCCTGAGAATATCGCTTTTTTGACGCGCCGCGTCACGCGGATTCCGTGATTTCCCCCAGATCCGGTCCTCGTGTCTCGTGCCGGTCCTGCGTTGATCGGGTCTTCAGCGCCACTCGATCCAGGCCCAGTTCGCCGGTCCGCCGTGGGTTCCCATGTCACTCCTGGATCCGTTCGGAACCCACTGGGGCCGCCGGGGATGGTGGGAAGACACGGGTCCAGGATTTCTCGAACGTCATGAGCCTCGGACCCGAGGGGATACACTGGACGAAGGGCCGCGAGAGCGTAGCCGACCTGCTACTCGGCCCGTCATCGGAGATCGAAGCTCGGTCCGAGAGGACACGATGATGACACGGCGACTGGCCCTCCGCTGGATGCTGATCTTCGCTGGCGCTGTCAGCGCCCGCGCGCGGATCATCCACGTGCCCAACGACTCCCCTACGATCCAGGGCGCCATCGACAGCGCGATCGACGGCGACTCGGTGCTCGTTCATCCGGGCACCTACGTAGAGCGTCTGAACTTCCTCGGCAAGAGCATCCTCGTCACGGGGAGCGCGCCGGAAGACTCGGCGGTGGTCGCCCGAACAATCGTGGATGCCGCGGCGACGAAGGACGATCCGGCCAGCGTGGTGACCTTAGCTTCGGGCGAAGGCTCGAACTCGATTCTGACCGGGTTGACGTTGACCGGGGGGACGGGAACGGTCATCCGTGCGGGACGCTTCGGCGCCGAGAGCGTCGCAGGTGGCGGCGTGCTCTGCACCGCCGCCTCGTCGCCCCACCTCCGGCACCTCGTCATCCACCACAACCGGGTCGTCGGCGAGCCGGCAATGGGCGGTGGACTTCACTGTCGCGAGCATTCCTCGCCGCGGCTCACCAACTGCACGATCAGAGCGAATTCGACCGGCGGGTCCTATATGGGCGGCGGCGGCGGGCTCTACTCCAACGCGGCAACGCCAATCCTGATGAGCTGCAGAGTCATCGGCAACTGGACCACCGGCAGCGGTGGAGGGCTGCGCTGCCACGCCTCCTCCCCCACCCTCACGCGGTGCAGAGTCACCGGCAACACCGTCACTCGCCCCATGGGTTCCGGCGGTGGTCTTCATTGCAGCGCGTCCGCCGTGGAGCTTGCCGACTGCACGATTTCAGGGAATTCGTCGCTCGATACAGGTGGCGCACTCGTCTGCGTTGGGTCGACGACCGCAACGATGATCCGGTGTCGATTGGACGGGAACCGGGCTGGCAACGCCAGCGGCACAGGAGGAGCGATCCACGGTGTCGGTTCATCGTTCGAGCTGACCGATTGCACGGTGGCGGACAACGACGCCGCCCAGCACGGTGGCGGGATCTACTGCTGGCAATCCTCGGTCTATCTCTTGCGCTGCGTGTTGGCGACAAACTCGGCTGGACACGCGGGCGGCGGAATCTACTGCTATTCCTCCTCGCCGGTCCTCGCCAACTGCACCATCGTTGGCAACACCGCCTTCAGCGGCGCGGGCGGACTGCATGGCGAGAACGACTCAACTCCATCGATCATCAACAGCATTCTCTGGCGTGATGCCCCCACTGAAATCGGTGGCGACTCGTGCTCGCCGCGCATCGCCTACTCCGATGTCTACGGAGGCTGGCCGGGCCCAGGCAACATCGATGCCGATCCTCGCTTCTGTGACGTTGTCTGCGGAAGCTGGGACGACCTTGGACTCGCGGCCGATTCGCCCTGCCTGGAAGCTGGTTACGAAGGCGCGGATATGGGAGCGACGGGTCCCGCTTGCGACAGCCCGGCGCAGCACATGCCCCGGGTCCTCGCAGTCCCCAGCGACTACGCCACTATTGGCGACGCCCTGAAGGACGCGTGCGATCGTGACACCGTTCTCGTAGCCCCAGGAACCTACCTTGAGACCACGCTGGAGGTTCCTCCTCTCGACCTGGTGATTCGGGGATGGGACCCTGGAGATCCGGAGAGAGTGAGGTCGACGGCAATCGTCACCGGTGGAAAGGACGCATTGGTGTTTCCGCCGTCGCCTTCAGGTCGAGGTCCATGCGCGACAGTTGCCGGTCTGACCATCTCCTCGAATCGCAGCGGAATCGTCTGTCTCGCCGCTTCGCCCCTGATCGACCGTTGCACGGTCTTGGGTCCCGGATCGGGCAAGATCAACCATGGCTCTGGCATCTACTGCTCCTGGTCGTCGCCGACGGTCGAGAGATGCACGGTTGCGGGAATAGCGTCCACGTGGGCTGCCGCGGGGATCCACTGCCATCACTCCTCACCAACCCTCGTCAACTGCTCGATCGTCGGCAACACCAGCCTATCTCGCACAGGCGGAGCGCTCACCGCCTACTACTCCTCCCCGACCCTGCACGGTTGTCTGGTCAGCGACAACTCCGTCATCGGGGATTACAGCCGAGGCGGCGGCGTCTACTGTCACAGCTCGTCGCCGGTCCTTAGCAACTGTACCTTTACGAACAACACCTCGGATGATCGCGGCGGCGGTCTGTACTTCGATTCGAGCACGCCCGTTCTCACCAACTGCATCGTATGGAACAACGCCCCAGAGGGAATCGAAGTCGCTTCCGGGAGTCCGATCGTGACCTTCTCGGACGTTCAGCAGGGCTGGCCCGGCAAAGGCAACATCGAGGCCGATCCCGGCTTCCGCTCCGCCGGTTCTTACGATCAGCTCCTGGGTCCAGGTTCCCCCTGCATCGACACCGGTGACCCGACCATCGAAGATGCTCTCTCCGACTGGCATCGGAGGTGGCCGTCGCGCCTGCCGAACGGCGCGCGCTCGGACATGGGTGCCTATGGAGGACCGGAGAACGGGGGGTGGTTGGGCCGTCCGTGAAGCTCGACGACCGGGGCGGGATCTGGATGCCAGAATGGCAAGCCATTTCGACGTGAACCCTGAGCAAGCCTCGAACGCTGGATCGCCGGCGCGCGTTGACCGGCCTCCAGATCGGTGTCAACCTTCCTGCAATCGTCCACACATCTCGCCGGGAGAGCCGCCATGAGCCCGATCACAATTCCAATCCTCCTCGCGCTCGCGGGTACCGACCTGGCAATCGCTCCACGCGCCGTGCTCTCGCCGCCGGCGATCGAGCTCACTTTCGTGCCGCCGCGCGGCTCACACGAGAACCTGGAAGGGCGCGTCTACGGCGTGAATCCCGCCACCCATCGGGTCGCGACCTACATCTTCGTGGAGCAGGCCTACGGCTGGTGGAACAAGCCCTACCTCGATCCCCGCACCGTCGAGATCGCGCCGGACGGGACTTTCGAGGTCGACATCACCACCGGCGGAATCGACCCCGATGCGACGCGCATCGCCGTCTACCTGGTGGCGGACTCGTTCACGCCGCCGGCCTGTGTTCCCTGCGCCGATCTGCCGGAGCTCGATGAGCCGCGCACGGTCGTCTGCCGCCCACCCGGGGAGCGGGAGCTGAGCTGCCTGGGGCGCACCTGGGTGGTGAAGCGCAACGACCTCTCCGCCGGTCCCGTCGGCCCCGGCCCCAACTACTTCGACGACAGCGCCGAGAGCGTATTCTGCGACGCGCAGGGCCTGCACCTGAGCATTCGCTTCGACGGCTTGCGCTGGCTGGCGACCGAGGTCGTGCTGCAGGAGTCGCTGGGCTTCGGAAGCTACGTTTTCGAGGTCGAGGGACGGGTCGACGAGATCGATGCCAATGTGGTGCTCGGGCTTTTCACCTGGGACGATTGCGCTGGCTACAGTCCCAGATATCCGCACGACCATGCCCGTGAAATCGATGTCGAGTTCGCCCGCTGGGGCAATCCCTTCGACCCGGAGAACGCCCAGTTCGTCGTGCAACCCTGGGATGCTCCCGATCACCTGCAACGCTTTGCCGTGACGCTGGAAGATCCCGGCGTCGTCACCTGCGGCTTCCACTGGGCCGAAGACGAGGTGCAATTTCGCAGCCGCACCGAGTCAGAGACACTTTCCTGGCAGTACGCCGGCGCCGATGTGCCCGAGCCGGAGCTGGAGAATGTCCGTTTCAATCTCTGGCTGGTCGGCGGTGCGCCGCCCACCGATGGGCAGGAGCTGGAGGTGGTGATCAGTGACTTCGCGTTCGCCCCTCTGGAAGGAGAGTAGGAGCCCGCTCAGATCCGCCGCAGCAGCTTGAATCCGACCTGGCGCCCCTGCCCGCCGACCACGGCGAGGTGAATCCACAGCACCGCCAAGGCTTCGAGCAGCGCGGCGTTGCGCAGCGGGCCGGCATCGATCGGCGTGAAGCCGGCCGCCTGGGCGAGCCCGGCCACCATCTCCTTGGCGGCCGGGTCGTCTCCTGCTAGCTGCACGTCGATCCCTGTTCCGTCCAGCGTCGGGTCGAGGTGGAACTCCGCGCCAAAGGTCGAGAAGCCCTTGACGAAGCGGACACCGGGAAAGTGCTGCGCGAGCGCGGCGGTGATCGATCCCTCCGGCGGAGGACTCCAGATCGGCCCGTCGCGGAAGGCGACGGGGTTCGCGCAGTCGACCACGGTCTGTCCCGAGATGTCGCCCGCGGCCCTCACCGCGTCGACCGCCGCAGCCGCCGGCACCGTCAGGAAGATCGGATCCGCGTCGCGGCAGGCCTCCTCGATGGGCAGCGCCCGCGCGCCGCCGCCACAGCGGCTCAAGAGCTGCGATACGTCCTTTCCGCGGCGCACGCCGAAGCGCAGGTCGTGGCCCCAGGCGCTCAGGCGAATGCCCAGGTTGCCCCCCACGTTTCCGGTGCCGATGATCGCGATCTGCATGGCTGTTCCTCGCTTCCTGCGCCGAGCCCGGCGCACCGCGGCCTGGATGGCCCACCATTGATAGGCCACGCCGCTCGATGCATCAACCGCGCGCGGAGCGTGCCTGCCAGGCGTTGGATCGGTCCGACCATGGCGCCGAGCAGAGGACGGAATCGACCGCGAGGAGGCGACCTGCCCGACCCCACGCTCCCCGTCATCGCCGGACGCAAGCCGGAGCGCGTCGAGAGCTCCAAGCCGGCGAGATTTACTACTGGTGCGCCCGCGGGCGCTCGCGACAGCAGCCCTTCTGCGACGGTTCGCATCGCGGCACGGACTTCGGCCCGATCGAGCTGCGCGCCGAGCGCTCCGAGGAGGCCCACCTCTGCATGTGCAAACGCAGCGCCGACGCACCCCACTGCGACGGCGCGCACCGCCATCTGAAGGAGGACTCGATCGATCGGTCGCCCAGTGGACCGGAAGACACGATCGCGCCAGTCGCGCCGACTCCCGAAGAGCCCGGCGTGCAGCGCATCCACGAGCTGGCGCGCCATGGCCTGGAACGCGCCGGCCGCCACGGCGAGCTGGTTCCGATGGGCGTGCCGCGTCCCGCCCTGCCGCAGTGGGACGATATCCAGATCCTCACCGCGCAGCTCGCCAGTCGTCCCTTGCTCGACGACGAGCCGGTGGGCAGCGAGCTGGTGATCGGCCCCGGCGCGGCCGGGGCGACGTGACGCTGACCGCGACCGGAGGGCTGCGCATGCCCGAGGACTTCGTCAAGGCGCTCTGCTTGGGCGCCGACGGCGTGGCGATCGCCAGCTCGGCCATGCAGGCGATCGGCTGCGTCGCCGCGCGCATCTGCCACACCGGCAACTGCCCCTCCGGCGTGGCCACCCAGAAGGCCGGGCTGCGCGCTCGCCTGAACGTCGAGGGCGCTGCCGAGCGCCTCGATCGTTACCTGCGCGCGTCGGTCGATTCGATGGCGGTCCTGGCCCGCGCCTGTGGCCACGGCCATCTGAGTGCCTTCACCAAGAGCGACCTCGCCACCTGGAAGAAGGAGATCAGCGAGCTGACAGGGTTCGAGTATGCTGGGCATCTTCCCGGTCGCTAGCGATCGGACGTGAAGGAACGAGCCGACCGTCATGCACGCCTACCTGGAGCTCGCCTGGCGCACCCAGGCCGATCATGCGCGCTACCTCTGGACCGAGCTCGGCGCGCCCCACGGCCAGAGCTGGATGTGGTGGCTGGCCGGCGTCTCGATCCTGGTCTACGCCCTCGAGCTGATCCGACCCTGGCGCACCGAGCAGGCGCGCATCCGCCGCGACTTCTGGCTCGACCTCTTCTACATCGTCTTCAACTCGTTCCTGTTCCCTTTGATCGGCTATCAGGCGCTGGCGAGTGTCTCGACCGCTGCCTTCCACGATCTCTTGGCGCACTTCGGCGTCCGCAACCTGGTGGCTCTGCGGGTGGACGCCTGGCCGGTGGCGATGCAGCTGCTCGTGCTCTTCGTGCTGCGCGACTTCATACATTGGAATGTACACCGCCTGATGCACGCACGACCGCGACTCTGGGAGCTCCACAAGGTACACCATTCCGTGCGGGAGATGGGTTTCGCCGCCCACCTGCGTTTTCATTGGATGGAGACAGTCGTCTTCCGCAGCATCGAGTATCCGGTGCTCGCCCTGATCGGTTTCGGCGTCGACGATTTCTTCATCGTATACCTGGCGACACTGATCATCGGCCACCTCAACCACGCCAACTTCTCGCCCCGCCTGGGCCCCTTGCTCTACCTCTTCAACAGCGCCCGCATGCACATCTGGCACCACATGCACACTTACCCCGAGCGCCATCCGCGAGGTGTGAACTTCGCGATCAGCCTGAGCATCTGGGATTGGCTCTTCGGCAGCGCATACCTGCCGGCCGATGGTCGCGACATCCGTCTGGGCTTCGAAGGGATCGAGCGCTTTCCGCAACACTTTGGCGGGCAGGTCGTCTACGGCTTGCGGTCCTTGGTGTTCGGTGTTTCACGAGGCGGAGGGAGATGATGGGCAGCGCGCCCTCACCGCCGCTTGCGCTTCTTCTTCCGCTGCTGCTTGGCCCTGTTCCGAACCGTCGACCCGGCACCTCTCTTGCCGGATGAGCTCGGCCGCTCACCTGAGCTTGGCGTCGCGGGAGGCGCCGTCGGAGTCACGGCCGAGCCCCCTTCCTCCAACCCAAATGACAATTGCCGCGTCGTCTCGACCACCTCGGCCTCGGAGCTGTCGCGATGGATCACCTGGTGCACGACGCGGTCGGTCACCTCGGCGAGGTAGTCATCCAGGGTATCCGCAATCGCCTGGAACTCCGGCCAGAGGGCCTCGTCGACGAAGCGCTTCGACATCTTGGCCACGACCGTCGTGTAGCGCTGGCCGCGGTAGCGGTAGGGCTGGATCCCGTAGCGCCGGAGCAGAGCAACGAAGACCTTCCGAGTCCACATATCGCTCATGGTGAAGCGGATCTCGACGGGCGGATCCTCCCTCTCCAGTTGCTTCAGCTTCTCGAGAATGCGCTCCCTGGCCCGCTCGGCCGCGATTCTCTCGCCGTCCGTGGTCGCTCCGGAGAAGAGCGCCTCGATCAGTTGCAGTTTCTCGATGAGTTTGGCTTCGTCCATGCGAATGTCGACTCCCGGCCGCGCGACTCCTCGGCCGCTCCGGAACCGTACTGCTCGGCCGGCGCGAGCCACGCGGCGTACTTCGCCTCGCGCTCATCGCGGCCCCACGTAATGGGCGAGCTCCCGCTGGAGCGCGGGGTAGCGGCGATACTCGGCGCGGATGCCGGACACCCATCGATGCGTGTTGGGGGTCGGGTCGAGCGCCTCGCAGATGGCGACGAGCTCGGCCGCGTGGCCGTAGTAGCGACGGCGCTTGTTCTCGGTGACGCCAGTCAGCCGCTTCTTGGCTGCACGACGCATGGCCCGGAGCATGGCTTTCCGCGCGGACGGCGTCGGGGGCTCTCCAAATCCCGCCAAGTCGAGGATCTCCTCGACCGTCGGCGTGGCCAGTCGGGGCTCGTCGCGGTCGGCGCTGATCCAGTCGAGCTCGTCGAGGTCCAGCGCTCGGATCCGAAGGTGAGCAGGCTCCTGCAGCGCTGCGATGGAACCGCCTCCGAGAACCGCGCGGAACAACGGGACCAGCAGATGACCCGGATGCTCCTTGTCGGACCATCCGAGTCCCGGCGCCGCCGACAGGAGCTTCGCGGCGGACTCGTGCTGACCGAGCAACACGTGCAGGAACGCCCGCTGCCGGCGCGCCGACTTCGGGCATGCGGCGAGAGCGTGCGTCGCCCGCTTGCGAAGGGTCCGCTTGCTCCTGGCCGAACCGAGCCAGCGGCCGAGGCGCAGCATGCTCGGTGCTTCTCGCCACGCGCGTTCGAGGCGCGCAGGAAGGTCCCTACGGCTCAGCGCCTGGGCGGCGAGCGCCGCCCCGTCTAGGAAATCCCCGCGCGCGTACTCCTTGTCCGCCACAATCGTCGCTGCTTCGTCGTGCGCCCGCAGCGCGGCCTTCCAGTCCTTCGTTCGAACCAGGGCTCGGCACCACGCGCGCAGATCGTCGGCGCGCTTCGTCGAGCGGGCGAGCTGGGCAAGTCCGTCCGCCCCCTCCGTGCGCTGGACGACCTCGCGGAGCCAGCGGTCGGACTCCGTGTCCCAGTCGTTCTGACGCTCGACATCCACACTGCTCTCGAGACGTGCTCGCCACCGCCGCAGGAAGTCGGCGAGACCGGGCAAGGGCTCGACGGCCACGCGTTCCATTGGATCCGCGTAGCCCGCACGCTCGGCGGCCTCGGCGAAAGCGACGATCTTCGAAACGACGGCGTCGGACGGCCCGTTGGGCGGCCACTCTGATGCACCGCGAGCGACGCGCTCGATAAGACGGCCCACGTCGCGGCCATGGGCGCGGTCATCTAGCTCGAGCAGCAGCCGACGAACCACATCCCGAAGCTCATCCGCGTCCATCGCCGCCAGCGCCGCATCGATGTCGGATGGCCTGGGCTTGGCGCTCTTTCTGAGTCGACGCGCCATCACGAAAGCCCGAGCTGCCGGCCGAGGATCTTCGTGACGAAGCGTTCGCCGAAGGCCTCGGCTGCCACGAGGTCGCGGATGCGCGCCCGGATCTGCTCCGCACGTCCCGCGTTCTCGGCGGCTCTGATGGTGTGGGAGTAGGCGGCGTGCACGTCGACGCCGGTGATCTCGTAGCCGTAGCCTTCGACGAGCCAGTGCAGGGCGGCCATGCCCGCCTCGATGGCGAAGGGCGGGTTCTTCTCCGCGAAGTCTCGCGCCGCCCGCGTGAGCGTCTGCGGCGAGCAGGGTGTCCGCTTCGCCAGAGCGATCGCCTCGTCGAAAAGGCCGGCGCTCTTGGCCGCCGCGAACCACTTGCCCTCCTCGCTTGGCGTGCACGCGACGAGGTCTTCGAGGATCTCGGCTGGCCGCTTGTGCGGGTACTTCTTGGCGATCGCGCGGAACCAGGCCAGATACGTTCCGGCTCGGTTCGCGGCAAGCCCGTAGCCCTCGTACGCCTCGTCCGTGAGCCCGGACGAGAGCAGGATCTCCTCGCAGAGCTGATCGATGTCGTCGTCGCTTGCCCAGGGGCTGCGGCTTTCCTCCGCCAGCCTGATCGCCTCGGCTCCCTTGCCCTGCGCGGCCAGAGCCTGCACTGCCCAGCGCTTGTACGGCCAGAACTTCTCCGACTGGAGCACATCGAAAAGGTCGGCGTGGCGACCGGCCGCGAAGAGAGCGCTCAGGCACGCGGTCGTGCCATGGAAGTGGCAGCGGGGTTTCTCGTCGGGGCTCAGCACCATCCGCGTGATGCCGATCAGCTCATCCGCCCAGCGGGACGCCAGATCGGGCGACGCGCACAGCTCACCCCAATGGTCGGCGAGCTGCTCGATGTAGGGGATCTGGTCCTCGGCGTGCGCCTCGAAGAGCAGCTCGAGCCACTTCTCCCGGATCTTCTCGTCGGCGGGTGCCTTGGCGATGATCGGCACGAGCGCTCGGATGGCGCTGTTGACGGCCGTGCCAATGGAGCCGGAAGAGCTGTCTACCCGTTCGATCGCGGGGGAGAGCTTCTCCAGGAAGAGCACGGCGCCTTCAGCCCCGAGCACCTTGTCCTTGCGGGCGATCTTCTTGATCTCGGAGACCGCTTCCTTGATGCGCTTGATCGCCGGCTGCGACTTCCAACCGAAGGCGTGGCGGCGAAAGCGCGCGCGGAAAACCCACTTGTGACGCTCAGTCGTCGCCATCGCTCCCGTCCTCCGTCGGCGCGGCCAGGCGAACGACGCGCTCCGCCTCCTCGCGCTCGCGCTTGAGCTCGGTGCGCTGAGGGCGGTCGAAGTAGTCCACGTACATCTGCATCTGCCCGAGGTCCTGGTGGGCGAGCTCGCCGGGCTTGAGGTCGACCAGAACGAATGGGTCCCTGATGACGTCCGAGGGGATGGCCGCCTCTTGCCCGCGCCGGGCCAGCGCGAACACCTCCTCCTGGTCCTTGTTCATCGCGAGGCGCTCGAAGAGCAGCGACGCGAGTCGTGTGGGCCGGACATCGGCGGCCTCACATGTTCTGGTCCTTATACGCCATAGCGTCTGCGCATTCAATCCGTCGGTGGCGGCAAGGGCGCGGGGCGGAGGGGCTGCGGCAGCACCAGCGGAAGTGCCTGCCGAGCGGCTGTAAACCAACGCGGCGACTCGCCGAGTTCAGTGCACCACCGCGCCGTGCTCTCTCCCCGCTCTCGGCCTCGGAGAGCACGATCTGGCCGCAGACGGAGTTCGCAAGCGGCGCGTAGGAGATTCTGGCTGCGTTTCACGATTCAACCCGTGGAAGCGGGAGGGCCGGCGAACGTCGCACAGGTGTGCTTCCGGTGTGTTCGTGCGTCTATCGTCTCCTCCCGACCTCGGTGACCGCTGTCGACCTCCCGTCACCGGGCTTTGCAGAGGCTCGGCGCCGGAATCTGTTACTTCGAGGGCAAGCCCGTCCATGTGGCCGTGTCGGGAACCTATCCGAGCGGTCGGAGCTCAGCGTGACTGGGGACGTGGGGCTGGGGAGCAAAGGAGTACTCGAGGAGTAGGTAGTCCACGTGGTCGGTGCCGTTCCGCCAGGGGCGCTTGAAGCGGTCGCGCACGTTGCCGTCGGCGGTGAGCTCGAGGCGGTCACCGGAGATTGGCGGGCGGGAGGTGTACTTGCAGAGCCGTTCGAGCGCGGCTCTGTTGCCGGAATCCACGGCCACCGAGGCATGTAGATCGAGCCCGCCCGACCTCGCGGAGACCCGTCCCCGTGACGGGATCGCCTCCACTCGCGCGAGTCGGTCCACCGGCGGCACGCGGGCGCCTCGACGTTCCCCCTGCGCGATGCGCCCCGCGGCGGATGCGGCGGCGAGCTGCGGCTGGAGCGAGGGCTCTTCGCCTGTGTCGAGCCAGTGCCCCTCCTCGTCGACCCAGCCGCCCTTGAGGAGCGCTCGGAGCACGCGGCGGGGATGGTGGCAGCCAAATGGTCGAGCTCCGGCGGCGTGGGTGCGGGGATCCGCTGGAACTCGGGTTCCTCACCATCCGCGCCCGAGAACACCCCGTCCAACGCGAGGACATGGAAGTGCAAGTTGACTCGTAGATCGGACCCAATCCTCTGCTCGAACGTCACCGAGCCGCACTCAAGATTGGACACCCCCAGCTGCCTCCCCTTACGGCAAAGCCAGGCGTAGATCGCTCGGATGAACGTCCGCAGCACCACCCGCCGGAGCTTGGCGTCGAAGGCAACTCGTGGGCGAGCGTCCGCTCCGAAGGGCCGCTCTGCGGCGGGAATCCATGCGCGGCCCGGGCTCGCATCGACCGGGAGAGCGTCGCCAAAGGCGCCCGGCACGCCGCTTCTCCCGGTGATTGGACGTGGATCGAGTTGGGCACCTACCCGATCGCCGCGGGTCTGCACGATCTCGAAATCGAATGGAAGGAGCAGGCGCCCGAGCTGGACCGCCTGCTCTTGACCAAGCGTGGGTACTTCCCCCTACAAGAGGAAGCACCACATATTTGGTAGACAAAGGGGCGCGATCAGTACACCACACCGAAGTACAGATCCGTCGCGCTGTGCTGGCTCCAGGTGACTCCGCCGTCGAGCGTCTGAGTGGCGTTGCCGTAGGGGAAGCTACCTACACTCTGACCGACCACGAAGTTGGCGTTGACCTCGGCGTGGTAGACGATGTGGTAGGTCTGGCCCGCCGTCATCGTGACCGGAGGATTGAGCAACCCGTGGGCGGTCGTGAATGCGGGATAGGCCGGCATGCCGACGACATCGATCGAGGCGGTCGAGCCGAGAACAACACCGGATGGAGCGCCCGCGCCGTCATCGGTTTGGATCTCGAAACGGACGGTGCAGTCGTCGAAGCCGTTCTTGGCGAAGCCTCCGCCGACGAGGGTCACTGTTGCGTTTATCGGCGGGGTCACCGACTGGGCGACGATCCAGCCCACCGCGCCATAGGCACCCAGGCCCTGGGTCGGCGTCGCACCCCCTTCGTCGTAGATATAGAGCGCATCGGTCCCTGGGCCGTCGGCCTCGATTGGGGAGCTCTCGATGTGGGTCGGGCTCGTGATCGAGCTTTTTGCCACACCCTGCTCCGTCTCGATCGAAATCACCTCGGCTCGGGCTACGAGAGTGGCCCCGGCCACGGCCGCCGCACAGATCATCAATTGCCTGTTCATATTCCGCCTCCTGGACTGTTTTGGAGCCATATCGGCTCGTGGAGCTCGAGCCGCTCTGGCTCCGGCTCCGTGCATGGTCTGAGAAGAGGCTAATCTCGGGATCGCCGTCCTGCAATAGACAGCTGACACGGGACCGCCGGATCTGTCGACAGTCTCAGGCACACCCGTTCAGAGGCTCCCGCGGCCAAGCCCCTATTGGACCCGCGGCTTGCGCGTAGGAGATTCTGGTGGTGTGATTCACGCTGTTGCCGACTTGTCCAGCTTTACCCGCGCCCGCCCGACCTTCTCCAAGATCTTGTCTGCGGCGGCCGTCCAGACTATCTGCCTGGGATCGTTGTTGTGTTTCTCGATGTAATCCATGATCGTCGCTATCAGGTTTGGCACGCTCCGGAAGACGCCACGTTTGAGGCGCTTCTGATCGAGGTCGCGGAAGAAGCCCTCGATGACGTTGAGCCACGAGCTACTCGTTGGGCTGAAATGCGCATGGAATCGAGGATTTCGCTTGAGCCAACGCTTGACCTTTTCGTGCTTGTGCGTGGCGTAGTTGTTGACGATTAGGTGGAGACAAAGCTCTGGTGGTGTCTGTTGATCTTAGGCGCTCGCCAGAATTGACCCACCTGTGCTCGTGAGAAGCGACCCACTTG
>CAZBBK010000006.1:0-130999 GCA_964490075.1 uncultured Gemmatimonadota bacterium
TATCAAAATCATGGGGTCCACCCCCGCGCTGCCAGAACTCCTCGATGAACTCCCCTTCTTGGAGCTTCGGTTTCTTCAGCTCCCCCCCTGAAGTTACGCTCGAAGACTGCCGAATGGACCGGGGGAACACGTACAGCGGGCGAGGAATTCAGGCCAAGGGAGGCGAGCTCAGGCTTCGCGACTGCGAAATCAGTAGATGCAACGCTTGTGGCGACGGTGGCGCCATCGCCATGGAATACGGAGCGCAGCTCCAAGCATGGAGCTGCGTGATCAGGGACAATCGCGCTTCGGGCAGCGGCGGTGGTATAGACCTGCGGAGTGGTACCGCTCATCTCTTCAACTGCATCGTGAGCGGCAACAGCTCCTATTACGAAGGCGGCGGGATCGATTGCTCTCCTGGGGGACTGCTCTACTCAGAAGCGCGCATCATCGCTGGTAATGCGTCGGGATGGGACGGCGGCGGCATCTCCAACTGGAGCGATCAGCGCACGACTTGGCTCAAGAACTGCACTGTTCTAGGCAACACAGGTGCCTGGGAAGGGGGCGGTATTTGGAGTTTGGTACCGGTAGGCGCGGTCGACGTCATCAATTGCATCATCAGGGACAACGTCCCCGATCAGATCTCCGGGGTCGATTTCGAAGCCCGGTACTGCAACATCTTGGGCGGTTACGCCGGAGAGGGGAACATAGACGCTGATCCGATTTTCGTTTCGGCCGGAGGTTTCGATCACCTGCTCGGACCGAACTCGCCTTGCATCGACGCGGGAGATCCCGCTGTGGAAGACCAAATCTACGACTGGTTGCCCCAGTGGCCCTATTCGAATGGGCCTCGATCCGACATGGGCGCGTACGGTGGTGCGAGCAATCGCGGTTGGCTGCCGGCTCGCGCGTGGAGTCGGAGGGCCTGGGACTCGATGGGGGAGGCGGAAGACTAGACCAGGCTCAGAACCGATCCAGCCCCCATTGTACGGCCCCCGTATGCTCCCATGTCGGCGCTCGGCCCGCTGGGTGTCCGATTCGGCCAGAGTGATGGCACCGGGAGCTTCGCCGCCGACATCCCCACGCCCGGCCTACCCGACGCCCACATTTTCGTGCAGACCCTCGTGACGACCGCCGGGGCGGATAAGGGCTCCAATGCGGAGGGGGTGGCGGTCTGTCCCTGACGGGGCGACTCCCGAGGCAGCGAGTCGACCGGTGGGTCACTCCGGCAGATCGGTGAAACGCAGCCAAACGAGGTAGATGCTCGTGCCGAACACGCTGAGCTGCCCCTCCAGCCAGGAGCGGTGCTTGAACCACAGGGGAGAAGTGTAGTTGGCGACCAGAAACTCATCGGCGGAGGCGCGCAGCACCGAGGGGAAGGCGGTGTCGGCCGCTCCGGGCAGGTCGATGAGATGCTCCACCTGATGCCGCTCGCGGTCGATTCGATAGAGCGCGGAGCGCTTCGGTCGACTGGAATAGGCCGGCAGGTAGATCGAGCGCTGCAGCGGGATCGGCAGAAGATCCAGCCCCATATCGTAGGGACCGCCCACGTCGCGACGGGCGAGCAGATAGAGCTCGCGCCCTCTGCGGAACATGCGCGGCGAGTCGTAGCGCTCCGGATCACACGGTGACGGGAACCGCCACGCCCCCAGGTCGCCCGCAGGAGCCCACGCCACATGAGACCCGAAACCGCTTCGATCGCCATCTTCGTTGCGCGTGACCGCCCACAGATCGCCCCCCTCGTCGAATTCGAAGGCCGCCTCGGACACGCCGCCGCGGTCCTGAGCCTGGGCGCGCGCCTGTCGCTCTTCGACGATTGAACTTGTCGTCTTGGGCGAGATGCCGATCCGGCTCGAGCGCTGTCGTGCGATCCTGGATATCGGTCTTCGCCGGAACGACGGCCCGATCCACAGGTACCGACCCCATTCCAACAAAGTAGCGACAGGGTAGGCTCAAATCATGTCGACGTAGGACGATGCGACCAGATCGTGGGGGGCGATCTCGAGCTGCTCCATCAAGCGCTCGACGATCCGCGCGCCCGCCGCCACCGATTACCGAGGCTCCAACACGACTTCCAGCTCGATGAAGTCGCCGAGGTCTTCGACGCGGGCGAAGCCCCGGGCGCAGGCGCATCGCCGCTACCAGCGCGACTCGACCGGAGGACGACGGTTTCACCGTGCCGTTCCGGGGACGCTAGAGGGCGCTTTCGAGCAGGCCCGGATCGCGAACCCGAAGGTCCCTCCAAAGCGCTCCAGCAGGCGCCGATGGATGGCGAGCACCGCATCGACCGCCGGAAACCGTACTCGGTCACGAACCAGGTGGCGGGTCATGGACGACACCGACCCCGTCAATCCCCGCCCTTCGCCCTCGATCCCTTCGGTAGCTCGGCGAGCGAAGTGACCTCCGCCGCATCCCCCTTGCGCCGAACCGCCACCATTTCGGCCACCACCGCGAGCGCGATCTCCTCGGGCGTCTCGGCGCCGATGTCGAGTCCCATCGGGGCGTGAATCCGCGCGAAGCGCTCCTCCGGAGCTCCGGCGCTCTTCAGGCGCAGGCGGAAGCGCTGGATCTTGCTGCGGCTGCCGACCAGGCCGAGATAGCGGAACTCCCTGCCGATCAGCTCGGTCAGCAGCGCCTCGTCGGTGCGATGGGTGTGGGTGACGATCACGATGTAGTCGTCGGCACGCAGAGGGATCGCCGGCGCTGCATCGGAGAACTCCTCGACCCGCAGCTCGGTCGCCGAGGGGAAGCGATCCTTGGTCGCGAACTCCTCGCGGTCGTCGATGACCACGACCTGGAAACCCGCGTCCACGGCGTAACGGGCCAGCGGCCGGGCCACGTGACCGGCGCCGAAGAGGTAGAGGCGCGGCGCTCCGCCGAGCGCTTCGATCATCAATTCCACGGTTCCTCCACAGCACATGGCCAGGTCGGCGCCCAGGGCGTAGCTGCGACGCAGCGGCGACGCGCCCTCGAGCGCCCGCAGAGCCTCGGCCTTGACCTCTTCCTCGAGCCGTCCGCCCCCGATCGTGCCCTCGATCGCACCCGACGCGCGCACGATCATCCGAGTCCCCGCATGCCTGGGCGAGGACCCTTGGGTTTCGAGGATGGTGACCAGGACGAAGCGCTCACCGGCGTCAAGGAGCTCGGCCGCGCGGCGCAACAGATCGGCGAAGGTCATGGGGCGATGCTAGCACCGGCTGGGCATGACCCTTGCAATTCGCCATCCCCGCGCCACCTTCCGGGCCGGCGCAACGTCGGAAACACGTTGAAAACTGGCGACTTGGATGATTCGAAATGTCAAAGACCGACCCCCGAAGGGGTGAATGCGAGACCCCCGGCACCGGCTCGCCGATCGAACTGAATCCGCTGCGCATCCCGGCGCTCGCGACGATCCCGCGCGATCAGGAGCAACGCCCGCGGGAGCGGCTGCGCGCACTCGGGCCGATCGCACTGACCGACGCCGAGCTGCTGGCCCTGATTCTGGCCACCGGGGCGCGCGGGGTTTCGGCAACGGAACTGGCCGGCCGCCTGCTGGAGTGGGGTGGGGGACTGCGCAGCCTGGGTTGCCGCGGAATCGGGGAGCTGGAGCGCTGCCACGGACTGGGCCCGGCCAAGGCGTCGCGCCTCGCCGCCGCCTTCGAGATCGGACGGCGAGTGGCGCGGATGCCGCTGCACGCCGGCGCCAGCATCGCCTCGGCGGCCGACGTGGCGGCCCATTTCGGTCCTCACCTGCGCGACCGCAAGCAGGAGGTCTTCTTCACGCTGCTGCTGGACGGCCGGCACCGTCTCTTGCGCTCCGCGCGGGTTGCCGAAGGATGCCTGACCGCCGCGCTGGTCCACCCGCGCGACGCGCTGCGCCCCGGCGTGCTGGAAGCGGCGGCGGCGTTGATCTTCGTCCACAACCACCCCTCCGGCGACCCCACCCCCAGCCCCGAGGATCTCGACCTGACCCACCAGCTCGTCGAGGCAGCCGACATCCTGGCGATCGAAGTTCTCGACCACGTCATCCTGGGCGACAGCGCCCACACCAGCCTGGCCGCCGAGGGTCTGCTGCGGGCCGGCGGCACGCTCCGGTCGGGGGCGGCGGACCGCGGCGGCGGAGCGCCGTACCGGATGCGGTAGACTCGCCGGGTCCACCGAAGAACCCGTCGCCGGAAGAGCCCAAATGCCGTATCTGCTGCGTCTCAATCCGCTCGTCGATCGAATCCAACCCTCTGCCACGATTGCGATTAGCAACCGCGCCCGCGAACTGAAACGGGCCGGGGTCGACGTCATCTCGTTGAGCGCTGGCGAGCCCGACTTCGACACCCCGGAGCACATCGTGCAGGGCGCCATCGACGGCATCCGCGCCGGCATGACCCGCTACACGCCGGCCGACGGCGCGGTGGAGCTGAAGCAGGCGATCGCCGACAAGCTGCGGCGCGAGAACGGGCTCGACTACGCGCTCGACGAGATCGCCGCCTCCTGCGGCGGCAAACACACCCTGCACAACATCCTGGCGGTGATCCTCTCCCCCGGCGACGAGGTGATCATCCCCACCCCCTACTGGGTCAGCTACCCAGAGCAGGTGCGCCTGGCTGGCGGCGTTCCCAGCTTTGTCGAAACCACCGCCGCCGAGGGCTTCCACGCCTCACCCGATGCTCTCGAGGCGGCGATCGGCCCGCGCACCCGGGCCCTGATCGTCAACTCGCCGAGCAACCCGACCGGCGCCGTCTACAGCCCGGACGAGCTGCGCGCGATCGTCGACCTGGCCGTCCGGCGCGGGCTCTTGATCATCTCCGACGAGGTCTACGAGCACATCCTCTACGACGCTGCGGAGCAGGTCTCGACGGCATCGCTCACGGCCGCGGCCCGCGACCACGTGATCGTTGCCAACTCGGTCAGCAAGACTTACGCCATGACCGGATGGCGCGTCGGCTACGCCGCCGGTCCCGCCAAGATCATGCGCGCCATCGCCCGCTTGCAGAGCCACCAGAGCCAGAACCCCGCCGCCCCCTCCCAGGCCGCTGCCATCGCTGCGCTGAACGGGGGGCTCGACTGTGTGGTGACCATGGCCGAGGCCTTTACCGAGCGCCGCAGGCGGACCATCGCGGCGATCGAGAGCATCGAGGGCCTGCGGTTGTCGCCCCCGCGGGGAGCTTTCTACGCCTTCCCCGACGCCACCGAGCTGCTACGCCGAGCCGGGACAGGAATGCGCGGATCGGTCGATCTCTGTGCCTACCTGCTGGACGAGTACAAGGTCGCCTGCGTGCCGGGTGAAGCATTCGGTGCGCCGACCTGCTTCCGAATCTCCTTTGCCACCGCCACCGATGCGCTGACCGAAGCGCTGGAGAGGATCGCCGAGGCGTTCGCCAAGCTGGCCCACTGACCGACACGAACCATGCCCCCGGCCGGCCGCCGCGACGTCCGCGAACCCATAAGGACCGTCGCCATGACCAAAGTGCTGATCGCCGATGCCGTGGACTCGGTCTGCGCCGACCGCCTGCGCCAGACCTGCGAGGTTGTGGAGCGCCCGGGTTTGGACCCGGAGGCGCTCGCCGAGGCCGCCGCCGAAGCCGAAGTGATGGTGGTGCGCAGCGGAGCGCGGGTGACGGAGCAGGTGATTCGCGCCGGCCGCAGCCTGCGCCTGATCGGCCGCGCCGGAGCTGGAGTCGACACCATCGACGTCACCGCCGCGACCCGCCACGGCGTGATCGTCATGAACACGCCCGGCGGCAACGCTGTTTCGACCGCCGAGCACACAGTCGCGCTGCTCTTCTCCTGCGCCCGCAACGTCGCCGAATCCGACCGCAGCCTGCGGGCCGGCCGCTGGGAGCGCAAGCGTTTCGTCGGCACCGAGCTGCGCGGCAAGACCCTGGGCATCGTGGGCCTCGGCAAAGTCGGCAAGGAGGTGGCGCGGATCGCCGGCGGGCTCGGCATGAAGGTCATCGCCCACGATCCCTTCCTGGCGGAGTCGGAATCGGCCGCCCTGGTCGACCTGGACCGACTCTTCGCAGAGGCCGACTTCGTGAGCCTGCACACCCCCCTGACCGAGACCACCCGCCACCTGGTCGACGCCCGGAGACTGGCGTCGATGAAGCCGAGCGCGCGCCTCATCAACTGTGCCCGAGGCGGGCTGGTCGACGAGCAAGCGCTGGCGGCGGCGGTGGCGGAGGGGAAGATCCTCGGTGCCGCGGTCGACGTCTACTCGAGCGAGCCCCCCACCAACGACCCGCTCCTGGAGGTGGACGCCATCACCACCACGCCCCATCTCGGCGCCTCGACCCGCGAGGCCCAGGTGCAGGTCGCGCTGCAGATCGCCGAGCAGATCGAGGCCTGGGTGAAGGACGGCAGCGTGGTCAACGCGGTCAACTTCCCTTCCCTGGGCGGGGAAGAGGCGGCCCGGATGGCGCCCTATCTCGAGCTGGCCACCGGCCTGGGATCGTTCGCGGTGCAGCTGCTCGACCAGCCGCCGACCGAGCTCAAGGTCGAGGTGCACGGCGATCTGCTGGAGATCGACACCCGTCCCCTGATGGCCGCCGCCGCCAAGGGACTGCTCGATCAGATGCTCGACGAACCCACAAACCTGGTGAGCGCCACGACCTTGGCGCGGGATCGAGGAATCGAGCTGACCGAGATCCGCAGCTCCGAGCACGACGACTTCGCTGGACTGATCTCGGTCACGGTGGCGGGCAACGATCGCCTGCACAGCGTTGCCGGCACCCTCTTCGGCCGCAAGGAGGGGCGCCTGGTCGGTCTCGATGGGCGGCGCTTCGACGCCGCTCTGGCCGGGCCGATGCTGCTGGTCGCCAACGAGGACCGTCCCGGGGTCATGGGATCGCTCGGCACCCTGCTGGGCGAGCGTGGCATCAACATCGCCGCCATGAGCCTGTGCCGGGTGGAGGACGGGGCGCGCATCCTGTTGAACCTGGACGCCGCCGTTCCCGCCGAGGCGCTCGCCGAGATCGCCGCACGGCCGGAGTTCCGCGCGGTGCACACCTTTGCCATCTCCTAGGCCCGGATGGCCGACGCCACACCTCCAGAAAAACGAGGCGGTAGCGCGGAGCAAGAGCTCGCGCGCCTGCGCGAGCGCGTCGACAACCCGATTCTGCGAATCGACGGCAAGGGCAAGGTGGTGCTGGTCAACCGTGCCCTCGAGGCCCTCGTCGGCATCGAGCGGGCCCACATTCTCGGCTACCCGGCCACGCGAATCCTCAGCCGCGAGAGCATCGCCCGGGTTCGGACCGGCGACGCCCAAGGCGTCGAGCAGCTCGCCTTCGTCGCGGATGACGGCACGCGACGCACCTTGGCGGCGCTCCTGGAACGACTCCCCGACGGCGAGATCGAGCTCTTGGCACAGGCATCGGTCGAGGTACCGGCCGCCCTGGTCGAGCTGCACGGCCGCGCGGCGATGGGCGCGATCACCGCCGAGGTCGCCCACGAGATCAACAACCACCTGCTGGTGCTCGGCGGCTATGCGCAGCTGATGCCGCTCCACGTCCAGCGCCAGGACTGGAGCCGGGTGGAGAAGGACGCGCAGATGGTGGTGGCGGAGGTGGAGCGCTGCCGGGTGATGACCGACGGCATGCTGCGCTTCTCGCCGCGCTCCGGCGGCGAGACCCTCACGCCGCTCGGCATCGCGCTGCGCGAGACCAAGTCGTTCCTGTCACGGCTCAACCGCTTCGATTCGATCGCGCTGACGCTGGAGATCGGGACCCGCGCCCCGGCGGCAACGATCGCACCGATGCTGTTCAGGCAGATGCTGCTCAATGCGCTGAGCGCGACCGCGGGAGTCCTCCACCGGAGCAGCGCGGGCAGAGGCGAGATCAGGGTGGCGCTGCGCGCCACGCGTGCCCAGGCCATCCTGGCGATCGCTGCGCGACCGCTCCCGGCGCCGGAAGGCGATGCCCCCCGGGAAGCGCCGCCGCCCCCCGGGGAACGGGGCCCGCTGCCGGCCGTGATCGACGCCCACCCCCGGATCTCCCACCAGGCCCTGGTGCGAATCTGCCGGGCGACCGACACCGAGATCGAGATCGCCCCCGCGGGAACCACGATCGGCCTCGACGCGACTCGTCTGGAGTTGCGGCTCCCGCTCGCCGAGGGGATTTGACGAGCCCGATCGCTTCCGCGGGCGCAACGACATTCCTGATCATATACTGATAGAGCTGACGGCTCCCACAGCGCCGGGGGGAGATCGGGGTTGTTGAACATCCCTGAACTTGGCGCCGAGGCCGTCGGGCAGAGCGACATTGCGTACAAGCGTTCGCAACTTCTTGAGTTTTGGTGCGTTGCGAAGAAAGGCCGTTGACACGCTCCAAACGCGGCGCTAAACAGATTCGTGCGTGGGCGAACCAGTCCGATTCGGCAGGGCCTGGCACCTCAGCGCCACGGCAGGAGTTCACCAGGACACGCCGCGCGGCACAGCCAGGGCGAGCTTTCCGCGATCGTCAGCGGCGATCGATCGCGGCGGCCGTCCCGGTACTGGATCGAAACCACTCCCACGCTGGAGGTCGAAGATGGTCAACTCCGCCGAAGTCGGCAGGCGCATCAAGAAGATCCGCTCCGAGAAGCAGATGACGCTGCGCGATGTGGCGCGACGCGCCGGTGTGTCAGCAACCCTGATATCTGACATCGAGCGCGGCAAGACCTCTCCCACCATCAAGAGCCTCTCCAAGATCAGCCGGGCGCTCGACGAGAGCATCGTCCTGTTCATCGAAGACAGCCTGGCGACCGAGCTCTGCGTGACCACCCCCAAGGAACGCGCAACCGTGGTCTCGGATCGTGGCGAGCTGGTCATGACCTCGATGTCCGCCGGCATCTCCTCGAGCCACCTCGACATCGTCGAAGCGACCTATCAGCCCCATTCCAAGTCCCCCGCGCCGCTCGTGCATCACGGCGAGAAGTGCGGACTGGTGCTGAAAGGGGAGCTGGAGGTCGAGCTCAAGGGCCAGGTCCACCGGGTCTCGGCCGGCTCCAGCATCCACTTCAAGGCCGACCACCCGCACACCATCAGCAACCCCCTCGATGAGCCTACTCGGGTCCTTTGGGTGGTCACCCCGCGCCTGACGACCCCGGTTCTTTGACCTCGATCCGCGACACGATCCGCCTGGTCGCGCGGCTCTACACCTTTTGCGCGGCGGTCGTCGGCATGGCCGCCGGCATCGGCGCCGTCAGTCTGGTCACATGGGGGCGGAATCTGCCGGCGGTGGCGGGAGCTTGCGCGCTGCTCGCGCTCGCTGCCGTCGTGGTCGTCACGCTGCTGCTCATCGCCCAGCTCTTCGAGCTCCTGGTCGGCGCGGCGGCCGACCTGCGCGAACAGACTCTGCTGCTGCGACGACTCGCCGGGACATTGCGCGATCGCCCGGAGCAACTCCCGGAATAGCCGCCTCGAGGCGGAATTCAGGCGGCCGCGGCGACCACGCGCAGCACGCGCTCCAGGTTGGCGATGTGGGGCGTGCTCTCGTAAAGCTCGAGCACGCGCGCGCGCGCCCGAGCGCCCAGCGTCCGCGCCTGTTCGGGATCGCGCAGCAAGCGCAGAATCGCCTCCCCGAGGCCGCGCTGGTCCCCCATCGGCACCACGAAGCCGGTTCGACCGTCGATCAACCACTCGGTGATCGCACCAGCATCGAAGCCGACCACCGGCACGCCATGGGCCTGCGCCTCGATGCCGGCCGCGCAGAAGGCCTCCGGCACCAGGGAGGGAACGATCAACACCGCGACGCGCCGGTAGAACTCGCGCATCCGATCGGAATCGAGTTGCCCGAGAAGGCGAATCCGCTCCTCCTGACCGACCCGCGCGACCGTTTGGCGGGCCGCGGCCAGGCCCGGTCCTCCGCCGATCAGCTCCACTTCGAAGGGCGGATCGGAGGGCATCTGCAGCACCTCCGCCAGGAGCAGCTCTAGCCCTTTCACACCGTCCCAGCGACCGACCGCGCCGATGATCGGTGTCCCCCTCACGCTTCCCTTGGCGGGCTGCAGCTCACTGCCCGGCCAGCGCAGACATTGGCCGACCACGTGGATTCGCTCGGGCCGCAATCCGTTGCGCACCAGCTCGTTCTTCATGTACTCGCTGTAGGAGAGCACGGCGGGCAGGGATCGCAAGAGGCGCAGCTCGCCGAGCCTCAGCCAGGTCTCGCGGGCCTGCTCCGTGAGCGGACCGACATCGACATCGCCACGGCGATCGGCGATCAGACACCCCGCGCTCAGGCAGCGCCAGCCGGCCCGATACGAGCACTGGCGGGGCAGTCCACCGCGCGCCGCCCCAGGCAAGATCTTGGAGCGCAGGCGCGGGCAGAAGGCCCGGGCATCGTGCACGAACTTGGCCACCGGGAGCTCGCGCGCCAGCGCCCGAATCACCATCGGGGTGATGAACTCGATGCTGTTGTGCAGCAGCGCGATCTCGGGGCGGAAGCCGCGCAGCGCAGGTTCGATCGCGGCGATCATCGCCTTGCTGGTTCTGAAGCCGCGGGCGCGGCCGACCCCCCAGCAGCGCTCGCCGCGTAGCGGCGCCGGCATGAGCCGCTCATCCGGCACCACCCAAGCCACCGAATGGCCTCCCTGCTCGAGAAGCTCCGCCGTTCGATAGGCGTAGGTCTCCGCGCCTCCCACGTGCCGGCTGTCGAGGCTCAGAATCTGCAGAATGCGCATCATCGACTTTCGTGACTCACCGCGGGTTATGGTTGAAGCTCGCGTCCGCCGTCGCAGGGCGAAGGCGCAGCTCGTTCAGGCGTTTCTTCCGGCACCGCCGATCGGGAGGCGGGATTTTGAACTCGTACCGTTTCTACCAGCTCAACTTCGAGGCGACTCGACGCTGCAATCTCGCCTGCCCGAGCTGCATGGTTGGATGCAACGATGTCGAGCTGGTGCGCGACAAGGCGAAGGATGAGCTCTCGTTCGACGAGATCATCGAGCGGGTCTTCCTGCCCGCCCGCGAGTTGAACATCATCCAGATCGGATTCAGCGGCGGGGAGTTCTTGCTGCGCGAGGATGCCGTCGAGCTAGTCGAAGCGGCTGCCAATCAAGGCTTTCGCGTCGGCATTCTAACCAACGGTTCGCTGATCGACAGCAATCGTCTCGAGAACCTCAAGAAGGCGGCCGGTGGGCGACTGGTCATGACCTTCGGGATCAACTCGATCGTCGACCCGGTGCTGCAACGGATGAGCAGAGACGCCGAGCTAGAGGTCACGTTGCGAGCGATGGAGCTCTGCAAGGAGCACGGGATCGGGCGCCACGTGGTGGTAACGGTCGGCAGCTTCAACGCCGGCGACCTCGACACCACGCTCGAATGGCTCACCAAGAACCGGCTCACCTTCAATCGGGCGCCCTTCACCCGTCGCAACTCCGGAGCCGAGCGCTTTGCAGAGCTGGGCTACTCCCGCGACGACATCGAGCATCGGATCCACCCCGCGCTGCGCCGCAGACTCAACGGCTACACCAGCCAGACCCCCTTCTTCCTCTCGCCGGAGCTCCACCGCCGGGCTTCGGGAGGTGGCCAGATGAACGGCACCGTGCCCCAGAATCCGCCGGTCGGCTGCTGGTGCGGCAATTGGATCTCGGTCAGCGCCGAAGGCGATGTGGCGCCCTGTGTGATCTTGCAGGACGAGCTGGTGGCCGGCAACGTCCGGAAGCAGAGCTTGCCAGAGATCGTGAAAGGGAGTCCGATCTTCGTCGATCTGCTCGACCGACATCGGCTGAAGGGGCGCTGCGGGCGCTGTCGCTACAAGGCAACCTGCGGCGGCTGCCGCGCCCTGGCCTACTTCGACAGCGGCGACTACCTCGCGGAGGATCCAACCTGCTTCTTCGAGCCGCACGACGAGCGCACGGCGTCGCCCCACGAGCAAGAGACGAATCGCGTCTTTCGCCACTATCTGCGACTGGCCGCCCACGCCGGAATGTACCAGCGCCCGATGCGGGGCAACGCCTGAGACCTCCGCATGGCGCGCTACTCTGCCGGCATTCCCACCGACTACCTGTCCCGCAGACGCGACGCGGTGCGCTGGCTGCGCCACGGTTGGTTGCGCAGCGCCGGGCGCCGCGCCCTGGTGGTCGGCCCGCTGCGGCGCATCGCCGGTGCGCTGCCCTGGCATCGCCTGGTTACTTTCCCGCCGGTGCTGAGCATCGAGCTCACCAACGCGTGCAATCTGCGCTGCGTCATGTGCCAGCGCTTCCACGCCACGACCCGATCGGTCGGCTCGATGGACTTCGAGGTGTTTCGGCGGATCGTCGACGAGCTGGTCGGTTCTCCGAGCGCCGAAGTCCTGCTCACCGGGTTCGGGGAGCCGATGGTCCACAAGGAATTTGATCGCTTCCTGCACCACGCCGTCGAACGCGGCCTGACCCAGCTCTTCATCATCTCCAACGCCACGCTGCTCGACGCCGAAAAGACCGATTCGATTCTCTCCGCCGGGATTCGCTCGATCCACTTCTCGATCGACGGCAACAGTGCGCCAACCTACGAGTCGATTCGCCTGGGGGCACGCTTCGACGAGACCCTGGCCAATATCACCCACTTCCTGGCGGAGCGGGAGCGGCGCGGCCTGACGCGCCCTTCGGTGGTGCTGCGCAGCATCGAGATGCCACAGACGCTGCCCGAGCTCGACGGCTTCAGGCGGCGCTGGCAGGGGCTGCTGCGACCGAGCGACGAGATCCAGGTGCAGCCGCTGAGCCCCGCGGGCGACGCGAAGCCCACACCGGAAGCGGAGGGCAATGGGACGGTGCGCGGTCCTTCCATGCCGTGTACGACGCTGTGGAAGAAGCTCGGGGTCAACTGGAACGGGGAGCTCTCGTTCTGCTGCGCGCCGGGGCTCCGAAGCGACCTGCACCTGGGCCTGCGCTTCCCGGAGGTCTCGATCGCCGGCGCCTGGTCCCATCAGAAGGTGAACCAGATTCGGCGTCTGCACATCACCGGGCGCAAGCATCTCGCCTCGGCTTGCGAGGGCTGCGCGCGCGGGTGATCAGGGCAGCAGAGAGGCGGACTCGATCTCGACCTCGAACTCGCCGTGGCATTGGACGACGAGGCGAGCCTCGGAGATGCGATCACGCAGATTCCAGTGCAGGGAGTTGACCAGCGCCAGATCGACCGTCTCGACCTGCCCGGGGCGCAGTGCAGCCCGGTCGAGATCGAGGTGGCGGTCGATCGGGCCATCGAACCAGCGCAGGGTCACCGCGATGGGATCTAGCCCTTGCTCCGGCGGAGCATCGGGGCGGGGCCACGAGCGCAGGCGCAGCCGCAGGATCCGATAGGCCCAGGGATGATCCAGCTCGGTCGCCGCGGTCCAGCAATGGCGGCAGTCGGGGATCGGCTCCGGGCACAGCTCCATCGGCTCGACGGCCACCGAATCGCGGGCCGCGATCCGCATCCCGAGCTCATCGTGGAGCGCGACCCAGCGCTCGTCCCTCAGGTCGAAGATCAGGATGGAATCGCCCAGGGCGGAAGCCGGGATGGGCCGGAGCGTCCGGGCGCTGTCGAAACGCGTCTCCGCGCCGACGCTGAACATCGGCGCGATGCTCATCCGCGCACGCTCCACCACCGCGGCCGACTTGCGCCGCCCGCTCGGCTCCAGCATGAAGATGCGCGCCCCCGCCATCTCGAGACCGTGCGCCGCGAGCAGCTCCTGCGCGGCTTGCTCCGCGATCCGCCCCATCCGCACGTAGCGCTCGGCCCAGCCCCGAGCGCCAGCCGCGTAGCAAGAGAAGAGCAGCGCCACCGCCGCAGCCGATCCCACGCGCATGCGGCGCGCCGCCGCCCCGGATCGACCGGCCGGCGCGGACCAGAGGGCATCGAGCAGCGTGGCGATGAAAAGGCACGAGAGCACCGCGGGCAGGTAGTAGCTCCAGGTCTCGTAGACCTCCAGGGGAAGGGTGTCGGGATCGGTGAGGATGTGGGAGACCGGCACCTGGCTCGCGGGCAGAGCCAGCGCCGCGCCACAGAGGACGCGCAGCCTGGTGGCGGCCGCGGGCGATCCGCGCCATGGAACGCGGGTCGCCAGCACGACGAGCACGACGATGCCGCCCGCCGCGAGCGCCAGCACCCGGGCGTTGGACAGCCCCGGGACTCCCTCCGGCGGATATCCCGGCGCCACCGGAACGAGCTGGGATCCGAGCAGCCAGGGCAGACGCTCCAGGTAGGCATGAGCGAGCTTGCCGAGCTCGGCGATCCCCTCCGCCGGTTTGAACATATCGCTGCGATTGCTCATCGGCGGATTGAACAGCCCCCCGAAGATCCGGAAACGCCACCAGATGCTGAACCCCAGCGCCAACCACGGTCCGCTGAGGGCGAGAAGGACTCGCTTGTGCAGGCCGAAGCGCACCCAGAGCAGGACCGTCGCCACCGCCGGAAGGGCCAGGGCCGTCTCTTTGCTGAACAGGGCCAGCAGAGTGAGGATCCAGGCGGCGCCGAGTCGGCCGAAGCGCAGCCGCTCCCCAGCCAGCGCGGAGATCAGAGCCCAGAGGGCGGCAATGTAGAAACAGGCGGCGACCGACTCCTCGCGCATCGTGATCCAGGTTGCGACGATCCCGGCGACGGGGTAGACGAGGAAGAGCGACCCCGCGGCCACGCCCGCCCCCGTACTCAACCCCGCGGCGACGGCCAGACGGATGAGCAGCAGCGCGGCGAGAACGTGAAAGGCGAGGGTGCTGGCGTGCCAGCCGCGCACATCTTCCCCATAGAGGTAGTAGTCGACCGAGTCCCAGAGCAGCGGCATCGCCCGTACGTAGCCGGTACTCGTACGGGGCAGGCGGAAGACCTCCCGCTCGATCACCTCGCGAGAGAAGCCCTGCTCGCGCACCTCCTTGGCGCCCGCCATGTGCGCCAGGTCGTCGTGGTAGAGATCGCCGCTCAGGCCGCGTCCGTACATCAGGAGCGCCGCTCCCCCGAAGAGCAGGATCACCAGGGCACCGAGCAGAGCGCGACCGAGCAGAGAAGGGCGTTGGCTCGACATGATCAGGGTGCAATGTCGCATGGGCGGAAGAGCAGACGCAATGGTGGGTAAGAACCGACCCGCGGCCGTGGACTTTTTGACCCTCGTCCCGGTCGCGGAGGCCCATCGATCGTCGCAAGTGCTTGCCTGGCAAGGGCCGAAATGAGTGAGCGATCGCGGCACGGCTGCTGCAAGGCAGGACCGCATGCGCACCGAGACCGCCGCCGCCCTGCTCTTCCTCTGCGCCGTTTCCACGGCCGCCCCGGCCGGCCTGGTGATCAGCGAGATCCTGGCCGGCCCGATCGAGGAGCCGGGCTCACCGGGAGCGCGCGAGTGGGTGGAGCTCTGGAACCGGGGTCCGGGAGCGATCGATCTCGAGGGCTGGAGCCTGAACGACGGCAAGGAGGATGATCTCCTGGTGGCGCTGGAGCCGGGCGGCGCGACGCTCTTGGCGCCGAGATGCTTCGCCCTGATCCTCGATCCCGACCGCCCGCCCCTCGATGCCCCGTGGCCGCGCGGCACGCTGCTGATGACGGTCGACGACCGATCGATCGGCAACGGTCTCTCGCCCTCCGATCGGCTGCGAATCGCCCCGCCCTTCGGCCGCGGGGCGGCCTGCTACTTTGCGGCCACCGAGCGCGCGCCGCCCGATCCCGGGCGCGGGCTCTCGATCGAGCGCGTCGATCTCGGTCGCGGCGGCTGCGAGGGCGACGAGGGTTGGCGACCGAGCCGCCTGGTCGGCGGCACCCCTGGAGCCCTGAATTCCGCCGGACTCGAGATGGCGCGCGCGGATCTGGCGGGCGCACGGCGCTGGCTGTGGCGCTCGGGGGAGCTGGGACTCGATCTGAGCGCGTGGAGCGCGTCATGGATGGCCGGCGAGCGGTCGATCGCGCTGGGAGGCGGGGAGGGGAGGGCGCAGCTCCGAGCCGCCACCGCGGCGGACGGTTCGGCGACCCTCGCGCTGCGGCTGGGGCCCGACCCCGAAGGGCGGGTGCTGCACCTCTTCGTCGATCTGGGTCCGGGATCGCTGCTGCCCGGGCGTTTCGGTGACGCGCCTATGGGTCCGGCTCGCTGACGAAGGCGTGAGGCCGGATCTTCTCGAGCGTGGCGGGTCCGATTCCCTTTACCTCCGTCAGCTCATCCACCGAGCCGAAGAGGCCGTGCTGGGCGCGATGCTCCAGAATCCGCTGCGCCGTCACCGGCCCCACGCCAGGCAGGCGGTCGAGCTCCTCGGCGCCGGCGGTGTTGAGGTCGATCGGCTGGTCGGGAACGCTGGAGCCGCGGCTGGAAGCGGCCCGGAAGCGGGCCGGTGGACCGCCGAGCACTGAGCCGTAGCGCAGCACCAGCCCCAGGCGCTGGGTGCCGCCCAGGCTCGGATGATCCACGAAGGCGTAGTCGAGCCGCACCCGATCGACGCGGGCCCCGAATCCGAGCGAGTAGGTCATCGGCATGCGCGAGTAGCCCGATTCGGGATCACCGACCGTGGCGGCGATTCCCGCCCGCAGCGCCAGCATCTCGTGAACCCGCAGCTCCTGCCCCACATGGAGCCGCGCCGGAAAGCCCTCTTCGAAGGCCAGGTCGGCGGCCAGCAAGATGCCACGCTCCACGTCGAACGCGATGCCGAGGCGCCCGGCACGCCCTGGCTCGATCCCGATCGCCCCGATGCTCGGTCCGTTGGCATGGCGCAACGTGGCGCCGAGGCGGATCCGGTCGGTGGTGCGGTAGAGCAGCCCGAGATCGATGCTCGGACCCCAGTCGGCGCCATAGGTCGGCCGGATATCGAGCCCCAGCAACGCCACCGACGCACCGACCAGGAATCGATCGTGCAGCTCGCGGGCGAAGGCCAGGCGCAGGCTCTTCTCGACGTAGTAGTCGGACCGGCCCAGAGTCGTAACGCCGACGCCGAAGGAGCCGAGCAGCGTCGGCTGGACCACCGCACACGCCATCTGGTCCAGGTTGCGCAGACCGAAGGGGCGCGCCACCTCCGCCACGACCTCGCCGCCGCTCAACAGACGCATCCCGGCCGGGTTCCAGAACAGGGCCGCGGAATCGTCGGCCAGCGCCGCGTGGGCTCCGCCGAGGGCCAGGGGACGGGCGCCGCGCTCGAGATCCTCGAAGGCGGCCCGGGCCGGGTCGGCCGCCAGCGCGAGCAGCAGAGCGAGCACGAGAGACGCGCGGGGGCAGGTTCGAGTCTTCACCGCAGCGGCCTCGCAATCACCACGCTGCGCTTGGCGCGCAGCAGACGCTCCCCCTGCGCCTCGGCGAGCAGGATGTAGATGCCGACCTCCAGGCTGCGGCCGGCGTCGTCGGTGCCGTCCCAGACCAGCACACCGTTGGCGCTGCCGACCTCGTCGACCAGGGTGCGCACGGGGCGTCCGAGCGAGTCGAAGACCCGCAGAGTGAACACCGACTTCGAAGGCAGCCGGTAACGGATCGCCGCCACGTCCTGGAAGCCGTTGCCGTCGGGCGAGAAAGGGTCGGGCTCCACGTCGAGGGAGATTCCGGCCGAGAATCCGCCGGCCAGACTGTTGGGCGCTCCGGGAGTCGACCCGGAGGGATCGACCGAGAGCCACCAGTTGGCGTCGCTGGCGGCGGTGGCGCCGGGATCGATCCGCTCCCACGAGCTGCCGGCCTCGAAATCCCTGCGGCCCCGCCACGCATCGTCGTAGGGGATCCGATCGACGACGAAGCCCTGCGGCTCGGCGAGCGCGATCACGTCGTCGGTGTTGTTCAGGGTCTCCCATCCGGTCGGCTCGAGGACCGGCACGTCGACCAGCGGAAAGGCGGCGCGCATCTTGTCGAGATCCTGGGTCAGCACCACGAAGGAGCCGGGCGCCATACGCAGCCGCTCCTGGTCCCCGAGCAAGGCGGCGCGGTCGGCGTCGTCGCCCAGCGTCCATCCTTCGAGATCGATGTCACGATCCGATGCGTTGAGGAGCTCGATCCACTCCGGCTGACCCAGCTCCTCGTCGGGCCGATTCATGAACTCGTTCACCACCAGCGCCACATCGACATCGCCAACCGCCAGATCGAGTCGGGCGCGGTCGTTGGTGGGACGGTCGTCGGCCGAGAGCCGCGCCACCACCCGGTGCCGGCCCTGCTCGAGCCCGCCTTCGAAAACGATCTCGACCGAATCACCGGGATCGAGCGCCGCGATCTCCACCGGCCCACCCGCCAGCTCGGAGGGGTCGAGGATGTCGTCCAGGTCGGCGTCGACATAGAGCTCGATGCCGGCACCGCTCACCGAGGTGGTGCCGGCCACCGCCACCACCACCGTGAGCCCCAGATCCTCGAGCGGCCCGGCGGCCGGGTTGGCCGCGTAGAGGCGCTGGCACGACAGGTCGCTCGCCACCGGAGTCACCGAGTTGACCGATCCCGGCGTGAAGGTCGCGAGTGAACGTCTCCAGCCCGCCACCAGATCGGTGGCGCCCGGAAGGACGCGCTCCAGCGAGCGACCCTCCCCGGGGTCGAAGGGGAAACCGACGATCGAGGCGTCGCGCTCGAAGGGATCGTCCGAGTCGACCGGCGCGCCGAAGGTCGAAGCGACATCGGCCCGGCCGGTGCCGTCGGGGAAGAAGAGGGTGAGCGGCTCGGTGGTCGACAAGCCGGAGGTGGCGAGATCGCCGTCGCTCACGCCGACCACCAGCGTGCCGGGCGGCGGGTCGAGGGGCTGCGCGGCGTCGCGTGCCACGTAGTCCTGGTCGAGCACCAGGGCGTAGCCGCCCGGCGGCACGACCGTGGTGCCGGCGAGCGCGTCGGGATCGGCGAGATCGTCGTGGGTCCAGGCGCGCAGCGTGTCGACGCCGTCGCCGTCGCTCAGCATCCACCCGTCCAGGTCGATCGAGTCGCCCGAGGCGTTGTAGAGCTCGACCCATTCGTCGGATTCGCCCCCCGGAATCTCCGACTCCAGCCCCTCGGGATTGCTGACCACTTCGTTGATCACCACCACCAGCCCGAAGCGCCGCTCGACCACGTCGTTGTCGGGATTGAGATCGCCCGCGGCGCTCAGGGTGGCGCGCACCTCGGGAGCGCCCCCCGGATAGTCGCTCCAGTCGATCTCGACCGTCTCGACGGCGCCGGGCTCGATCACCGCGCTGGAGGCGGCGCCGATCGGCAGCAGCGAATCGCCCAGCGAGTGCTCCAGAGTCACGCCGACCGGCCCCACGTTCTGGAGCCCTTCGTTGTGGACCGTGACGGCGATCCCGACCAGGTCGCCGGGCTGGGGGTCGGCGCTCAGCATGGCCACGTCACCGGCGCTGATCCCGGCGTCGACATCGAAAGGAGTGGCTGCGTTCTGCTTCCCCGGCGTGCCGCCGCTCGGCGAGACCGCCCAGTTGCTCTCGGCGTCGGGAAGTCGCGGATCGATCCGCTCCAGCGAACGGCCGTCGCCTGGATCGAAGGGGATTCCGTCCAGGTCGTCGTCGTCGCGCTCCAGCGGATCGTCGGCGTCGAGCGGGGTGCCGAAGGTGTCCAGGACATAGTCCCGGCTCTGGCCGCCCGCGTCATAGAGGGTCAGGGGATCGGTGGTGGCGAGCCCGTTGCCGAGCTTGGTGTCGCCGCTGGTGAGGATCAGCGCACCGGCCGCCAGGGCGTAGGGTTGCGGGCCGCCACGCTGCGGCGCCGCGTAGTCGGCGTCGAGGACGACCGCGAAGCCGCCAGCGGGCAGCAGCGTGGTGCCGGTGACGAGATCGGGCCCCTCCAGCTCACCGTGCTGCGCATCGTCCCAGGGCACCAAATCGTCCACCGCGTCGCCGTCCGATAGCGACCAGCCGGCGAGGTCGATCGCGTCGTCCCCCAGATTCTGGAGCTCGATGTACTCGTCGGCCACTCCGCCGGGGATTTCGGTCTCGCCTCCGGCCGGGTTGGACATCACTTCGGAGATGACCACCTCTTGCAGGCGCACCAGCACGCTGCGCTCAGCGGAGTCGTTGTCGGGATTCTGGTCGCCGGCGGTCGTCGCGGTGACGGAGAAGGTGTGGGAACCCTCGCTGATCGCCACGGCGGTCGCCGTCACCACGACCGAGTCGCCCGCGGCCAGATCGTTCAGCACCGATGAGTCGAAAGGCGCTGCGCCGTCGAGCGCGAAGTCGACATCGACGGTGGCGAGTGCCTCGATCCCCGCGTTGGTCACCAGCGCCGAAACGACCACGTCGTCGCCTGGCAGGGGCCGCGAAGGATCGAGGATCAGTCCCGCGAGCGGCACCGCCGCGTCGATGCCCAGGGGAGTCACCGAGTTGGCCGAACCGGGCGTGCCCCCCGGCAGCGAAACCGCCCAGTTGCCTTCTTCGTCGGCGCCGGCCGGGTCGATCCGCTCCAGCGCATTGCCGTCGCCGGGCCCGAAAGGGATGCCGTCCAGGCCGTCATCGTCGCGGTCCCCGGGGCTCTCCTCGTCCTTGGGAGTGCCGAAGGTGTCGATCACCTGGTCGCGACCGGTCCCCCCCGCCTCGTAGAGAGTCAGGGGGTCGGTGGTGGTCAGGCCGCCGCCGCCGCCGATATCCGAGCCGTCGACCGTCAGGATCACGGTGCCGGCGGGGATGGCATAGGGCTGAGGTTCTCCCCGTTCCTCCGACGCATGGTCGGGGTCGAGCACCAGCGCGTAGCCTCCGGCCGGGACCAGGGTCGTGCCGGTCACCAGACCGGGCGCCTCCAGCTCTCCATGGGTCTCGATTTGCCAGGCGATCAGCTCGTCGACCGCGTCGCCGTCGGTCAGGCTCCAGCCGGCCAGATCGACTTCGACAGCGCCGAGGTTCAGCAGCTCGACGTACTCGTCCGCCAGCCCACCCGGGATCTCGCCCTCGAAACCCGCGGGGTCGGCCATCACCTCGCTGATCGCGACCTCCGCCCGGCCAACCGTGACCGGACGATCGAGGCGGTCGTTGGCCGGATTCTCGTCGCCCGGCGCGTCGACCTCGACGGTCAGCGTGTGGGAGCCGGCGGCGGCATCGAGCCAGGTGGCCGCGACGGTGGCGGTGTCGCCCGGCGCCAGGTCGAGGATCGTGTCGGTCGCGAAGGCCGCCCCGCCGTCGAGCGCGAATCCGACTTCGGCCTGGTCGATGACTCGGATGCCGCCGTTCACGACGCCGACCTCGATCTCGATGTCGTCGCCAGGCAGCGGCATCGCCGGGATCAGGGTCAGCAGCTCGTCGAAAAGCGCCGCGTCGACATCGACCGGCGTCACCGAGTTCTTCGCGCCGGGCGTGACCCCATCGGGATCGACGCTCGCCGTCCAGTTGCTCGCGTCGTCGCCCGCCAGCGGCACGATCTTCTCTTTCGAGACACCGTCCTCGCCCCCGGACGACCAGCGGAACTTCCGCTCCCCTCCCAGGTCGTCGAGCACCGCCACCGAATCGCCGCTGTTGCCGAGCGACATCTTGATCTCGACCAGCGGCGTGCCGGGGGGCAAGGGCCACTGGCCGCGCAAGGTGGTCGAATCGTCGGCGATGACGACGAAGCCGAAGGGATCGATGGTGATCCCGCCGGGCAGAGCGGTGGTATCGGGCGACGAGCCGCCGTCGATCAGCTCCCAGCCGGTGAGATCGACGCTGTCGCCGCCGCCGTTGTGCAGCTCCACGAACTCCAGTTTGGTCTGGCTCCCCGGCTCGTTCACCAGCACCTCGTTCAGGACCACTTCGCCACGATCGGCCGCCGCCGCCGATGCCAGCAGCCCCGCGCTCGCCGCCGCCACCCAGCGTCGCGCCCGGCCGCTCATGGTCCGACCCCTTCGATGACGCGGAATCCGCTGCCGTCCGACACCACGATCAGGGTTCCCTCCTCGTCGGTGCGCCGCACCTCCACGCCTGCGTCGGACCAGCGCTGCACGGCGCCCGGATCGGGATGCCCGAAGGAGTTGTCGGCGCCGACCGAGATCAGCGCCAGCTCGGCGTCGACAGCGGCCACGAAGGGCGCCGACGAGCTGAAGGCCGAGCCGTGGTGGGGCACCTGCACCACCTCCACGTCGAGCTCGGCCGCCGCGCGCTCCACCAGCTCGCCCTCGGTCTCGGTCCCGATGTCGCCGGTGAGCAGCATCTCGAACTCCCCGAACTCCACCCGCGTCACCACCGAGAGCTCGTTCAGCTCGTCCTCCTCGGCGTCGCACTCGGTGCTCAGCGAATCGGCCGGATTGAGCACCGACAGACGGCTCTCGGCATCGATCTCGAGCTCGCGCCCGTCGGCGACGTTGTGCACCTCGAGCCCGCCGGCATCGACCAGGCTGTCGACCACCGCGTGCAGCTCGGCGAGGTCGGCGCCGCCCGCGGCACGCCGGCAGCTGCGCCACAGGGTCTGCACCGGAATCCCCCGCAGCACGGAGATGAGCCCGCCGTAGTGGTCGCGGTCCTGGTGCGTCGAGACCACCAGGTCGAGGGCGTTGACCTCGGCGCTGCGCAAGTACTGCAGCAGCCCCGGTCCCTCCTCCGGCTCCCCCCCGTCCACCATCACCTTCGGCCCCTCCGGGAACTCCACCAGGATCGCGTCGCCCTGCCCCACGTCGATCATGTGGACACGGATCTCGTCCGCCCCCAGGGCCGTGACCCTGACCCCCGCCTGGTCGTTGGAGGGGTCGTCGTCGTCGGCTTCGAGGCGTGCCAGGAAGCGATGTTCCCCCGCCGGAATCGAGTCGAGGCGGGTCGCGACCGTGAGCGAGTCGCCGGAGCTCAGCACGACGATTTCGCTCGCCTCGCCGAGCAGCTCCTCGGCGGACCCGATCTCGTCGGCGTCGGCGTCCAGGAAGAAGCTGAGCAGGGCGTGGGTGGCCAGCTCCGCACCCTGGTTGGTCACCGTGGCCTCGAGCAGCACGCTGCGGCCGACGGTGGCCGGCGACGGGCTCGCCGCCAGGCGCGTCAGGGCCAGATCGAAGGTGGAGACCTGGGGCGCGGCCGGCTCGCGCGCGCAAGCCCCGAGCACGATCAGCGACGCGATCGCCGCCCCGCTCCCTCGCCGCCCCCTCATGACGCGCCCCCCTCCGCTTCGCCGTCCTCCGCCTCGCGCGTCATTTCGAGCAGCCTTCGCTGCAGCTCGGAGGTGCGCCCGCGCAGCGCCGCTTCCCGATCGGGGTCGCGCTGCAGCGTGATCTTCAAACAGGCGCCTTCGCCCGCCCCTTCCGGCAAGCGCTGCTGGGGCAGCAGCAGCTCCCCGCCGCCGACGATGGCGATCACCGCCCGCCCCTCCTCGATCCGATCCACGGCCGCCGCCAGCACTCGTCTCCCATCGCCGTCTTCGGTCATAGCGAAATCCTGAGCCCGAGCCGGGCCTCCGTGTCGGGGTTCACCTCGCGCTCGTCATCCTGGTAGCGACGACTGCGCACCCGCGCTTCGAACTGATAACGGTCCAGGAAGCGCATCCGCTCCTCGACCTGGAGCTCCGCGTAGGCGTCGCCGGCCGAGTCGAAATCTCTGTCCACCCAGCGGAAACGCAGCCAGGGAGAAAGCGGGGCCAGCCGCCTGAGCGAGGTCTCCAGCCAGATCTCGCCAGAGTGTACATCGCCCCCCGTCGCACTGCGCGCGCGCAGCACGCCGCGCAGGCGTAGATCGGTGTGGGCGCCGATGTCGCTGCGACCGTCCAGGATCAAGGTGCGCCGCTCGCGCGCTTCGCCCTCGGTGTCGTCGCTATCCCAGAGGTGGCTGAACACGGCACGGCGCCGCGTGGAGGCGCGCCACGCCAGGGTCAGATCGGCTTTGCGGTCGGTCTCGCCGTCCAGCGCGTTGGCCCAGCGCGCGAACGCCCCCTCCACACTCCAGCGCTCGGCGAGGTCGAGCTCGGTCTCGATCAGCGCTCCGCGCTCGCCGGCCTGGCGGTCGCGGATCTCTATCTCGTCCTCCGGCAGCGCGTCGAAGGCGACCCGGTCGACGTCCGCCGTGCCGCCGCCGTGCACGTTCACGAAGTCGGTGCCGTAGTGCCAGACCGTCGCCCCGCTCTCGAACACCGCGCCACGCGCCTCGACGCGCAGCTCGCTGCCGAGGCCGTGGCCGGGGCTCCACGAGCTCTCTCCCGAGATCTCCACGAGTCCGATCCTGCTCGCCCCGAAGAGCGCCAGAAAGTCGCGCTCGAACGTGTCGCCCGAGGCCGCGCCGAGCAACGACTGTCGCGCCCCCAGCGCCCCGATCGAATGCTCCGCCCAGCGCCGCTCCAGCGACGCCGCCAGCACCCGATCGCGAAGCAGCGCGTAGCGGTTCTCCGAGATCAACACCACCGGCGCCAGCGCCCCGGCGCGCAGCGCGGCGTAGAGCCCGTTGTAACGCCCCAGGCGCGGCACCAGCAGGGTGCCCACTCCCGGCCCGGGCGTGCGCAGGCTGGCGGTCAAGGCCACCCGCCGCCCGAGCGTGATCCCCATTCCGAGCTGCTCGCGAATGGTGCCGGCGATCACCCGCTGCACCGGCCCCGCGCCGGCATCGTAGGAGAGCGAGCGCTCCTCGAAGCCGGGCCGCTCGTCCTCTTCGGAGCGGGCCCGAAAGCGCAACCGAATCGCCCCCGCGCCGGCCGGCATGCGCAGATCGGCGCTGAGATCGTTGCGCAGATCGCCCCCCTCGTGAAAATCGCGCGCCGATTGCATCTTGAGCCAGCCATCGAGCTCGATCCCCGGCAGTCGCGGCAACCCCCTCGCCGGCGCCGGCGCGCCATCCTCGCGCGCCGCCAAATCGACCACCCGGGCGAAGGCCCGAAGCTGGTCCGCGTCGACCCCCGGCACGGCGACCAGGTCGGCCACCGAAACGAAGCTCTCGACCTCGTCGCGGCGCCGCTCGATCGCCCGCAAGTCGTGGGGCGTCACACCGGGCACCGCCAACAGCCGCGACAGCTCGTCGCCGTTCAGGTCGACCGGATCGCGCAAGAGCTCCAGCAGCTCATCGCGGGTCTGCTCGTCGAGCCGGCCCTCGGCGTAGGCATCCTCGACGTCCTCCTCCGACTCGAGGCGCAGGTCGGTGATGAGCTGGGCGCCCCCGTGGTCGAAGGTCGCGCAGACGAGCAGCAGCGCCAAAAGTCCTGCCGCGCGCCGGCCGCCGGAACCGTGCCGCCGGCGCCGATTCACCGCCGCTCCGCCCGCTCGGAGATCACCTGCAGCCGCTTGCCGTCGCTGAGAAAACGAATCGTCCCCTCCCGATCGGTCCGGCGCACCTCCACCCCCGCCGCTTCGAGATGCTCGACCGTCGACTGGTGCGGGTGTCGGAACTTGTTGCGCCGGCCGCACGAGATGGCCGCGACGCTCGGCCGCACCTGGGCCAGGAAGGGCGCCGTGGTGGAGCTGCGCGATCCGTGGTGCCCCACCTTCAAGAGGCAGGCGGAGGGGATCTCTCCGGAACGTAAGAGCTCCTCTTCCTCTTCCGCCTCGGCGTCGCCGGTGAGCAGCGCCACGAAGTCGCCGTAGACGATCTCGATCACCACCGAGCTGTTGTTGACGTTCTCGTCGGGCCTCGGGTCGGGCCCCAGGACCCGCACCCGCACCCGAGGATCGAGCGCCAGCGTGTCGCCGATGGCCGCGACCCGGTAGCGGATCTGCCGCTCCGCGAGCAGTCCCAGCAGCGTTTCGTAGGTGTCGGAGGCGTAGGGCGCACCGGGGTCGACGAAGAGGCCGATGGGCAGCGCTCGCGCCACCGCGACCATGCCGCCGATGTGGTCGGCGTGGGGATGGGTGCCGACCGCGACGTCGATGCGCTCGATGCCGCGGCGCCGCAGGTAGGGCACCACCACCTTCTCGCCCATGTCGTCGGGGACCTGGAAGTAGCCGTCCTCGCCCTTGCGCGGCGTGCGGCTGTGAAAGGCGACCCCGGCGTCGACCAGCAGCGTGCGCCCGTTGGGCGCAATGACCAGGATCGCGTCGCCCTGGCCCACGTCGAGCACGGCGATCTCCAGGGTGTCGGCGCCGGCCGGCAGCGCTCTGCGCTCGATCCGGCAGCGCGGCCCGACCGGCTCCAGCCGCCCCGCTCCCTTGTGCTTCTCGACTCCCTTGGGACCGGCCGCGGGGGCCTTCGCGCGCGGCGCCGAGCTTCGGTCCGGCACCCGCCGCCGTGCCTCGATTCGATCGGTGTAGGGATTGCGGAAGAAGCCCGACGAGCCGCAGCCAGCGACCAGCGTCGCGGCCAGCACGAGCGTGATCAGCGATCGCGGTCCGCTACGGAAGAGGGGGGATCCGATCATCGGCGCGCGCTATCTCAGCAACATCAGCGTCAAGACCCGCTCGGAGCCGCCCCGGGTGCTCAGACGACATCGATAGACCCCGCTGGCCAGCGCGGATGCGTGCCACTCGAGACGATGCTCGCCGGCCGGGCGTGGCGCGTCGCGCAGCGGTGCATCGACCAGCCGTCCGCTCAGGTCGTGGATCTCGATCGTGATCCGTGCCGGCGCCGCCAAGGAGTAGGAGATCGACACCCGCGGATTGAAGGGGTTGGGACTGGCGGCTAGGGCCGTGATCGCCGCGCTCGGAGGAGCTTCCCGCCCGCCGGCATCGTCCTCCACCCCCGAGGGACTCCAGAAGTAGGCACGGCGCACCAGGGTGGTGTCGACCACGAAGGGGTTCGGCTTCTGGTCCTGGTGGACGGCGATCAGCTCGGTGCGCGTCGCCTCCCAGGCGTCGACCGGATCGAGCGCGTGCCAGTCCCGCAGCGCGCTCTTCTGCTTGGAGAAGAAGTAGGGGTCGGCGCTGTCGGCCTGCTCCTGGTACATCGTGTAGAAGTAGAACATCGCCCGTGCCACGTTCCCCTTGTGGTCCTCGCGCGGCTCGAAGCGGACGTTCTGCTGCTCCTCGCTGTACTCGTCGATGTGGGTGAAGGGGACGTAGTCGATGTCGTAGTCGAGCCGCCACCAGCGATCGGCGTGGGGATCGTAGACCTCGCCGAAGGCCAGGCTGCCGCGAGCGGAGTTTGTCACGTCGCGGGTCGGGAAAAGGTGGTGCATGTCGGCCCTGGCCTGGCCGCTGGCGCCCTTGCTCTGGGGCCAGGTGTGCTCGGTGTTGATGCCGCGGCTCTCGGCGTAGCTCGAGGGGTCGCTGCCGGGATCGATGTAGATCGTCAGGCCGGTGTAGACGCAGGTCAGCGAGTCCTGGTGGTTGTCGATCTCGCCGAAGAGCTCGTCCTTGGCGTCGCCGTAGCTCAAGGTCTGGCCTGGCTTGTAGGAGCCGAACAGGGCGTCGAGCAGATCGTCGCCGTAGAGATCGGGGAAGATCGGCGTGTCCTGGGCCTGGAGCGGAGAGGCCCGGAGCAGCAGGCAGCAGCCGGCCGCAAGCAGTTTGACGAGAGGGCTCTGGGGAATGGAGATCGGCACGGTGGGCACTCCTGGCGGCGATCTTCAGAGTAACCGCCGCCGGGCGCCGGATCAGAATCCGAAGGTCAGCGCCGCCGTCACCCGGAAGAGCCGCTCCTCCACACGCTCGCGTTCGGTGCGCGGTTCGGCGGCGAAGAACAGATCGTTGATCGGATCGTCGTCGCGATAGGCCGCGTAGCCGAGGGCCCCCGCCACGTCGATCGTGGCCGGGCCGGCGCTGAGTTGGGTTCCCGCGCTGAAGCCGACCCGGTTGCGTTCGGCACCCGAGTAGGGCGCGCCGTAGGTGAAACCGAAGCGGAAAGGCGTGCCGCCCGGCAACAGGTGCTCGACCCCGAGCCGGTAGCGAGTCAGATCTTCCGGATCACGCGAGCTCAGCACATCTCCGTCGCTGGCCCAGGGCTCGTAGTCGACCTGGAACGCGAGGACCGTGCGCACCTCGTTCACCGGATGGAAGAGCAGGCCGACCGAGTGCCGCGGCGGGATCTTCGACTCCAGCGTGACCTGCTCGGTGGCAACGGAATCGCCCACCGTGGTGGTCCGGGAATCGTCGAAGTCGAGCGCCACGCCGGAGCGGAAGGCGTAGGCGAGCTCGAAGCGCTGCTCGAAGGCGAGGCGCAGGCCGCCGGTGAACGCCGTCGCCGTGGCCTCGATCTGGTTCTCCACGCTCCAGTCGGGATAAGGAAGCAACGGCTCGTCCCAGACGATTTCGCCGGTGATCTGGTCGACGATGGTCACCGGTTCGTAGGTGACCGCCAGCTCGTTCGAGATCTCGGCCATCAGGTAGTCGACACCGGCACCCACGGCAAGCGCCCAGCGATCGTTCGCGAAGAGCTCGTGCCCGAGCGAGAACACCGCCCGATCGATCCCCCCGCTCTGGACGAAAGAATTCGAGGCCAGCGGCAGGTCGGTGTAGTCGCCGACGATGTTCTGCGCCGGCAGCATTTCGCGGACGTCGTCGGGGAAGAACGAGACGAACTGCCAGGGCGACAGGATTTGTTCTCGATAGGTGTAGTCGGCGACCCGCGCCGGCCGATAGGCCAGCCCGAGCACCGGCAGCTTCGGATGCACCGCCCAGGCCGCCGTCACCCCCGGGTAGCCATAACGGTGGGAGTTGAGGGCGTAGATGTTGTCGGTCAGGTAGCCGGAGAACGAGTCGTGCACCGGGTAGGAGCGACGCTCGTCGTTGGCGTCGAGCATGCCCAGAATCTGCACCTCGACCCCTTCGTGCCCCGCCAGCGCCGCCGGGTTGGCTCCCACCGCCGCCGCGCCGCGCGCCACGGTCATTCCGGTGCCGCCCAAGGCCGTCTCGCGCGCGCCGGCGTCCTCGAAAGCTGTTCCCAGGTCCCACTCCGAGTTGGGAGCGGGGCGCGCCACGGTCGCCATGCTCAGGCCGGCGATGGTCGTGCGGAGGATGCGGATCTTCATTGGCGTCACCATGTGTAGTCCAGCTGCAGCCGGAACTGGGTCGATTCGCTGAGCTCCAGAGGAGCGTCGTTTTCTTTCGATGCGAACTCGAACTCGCCGTTGTAGTAGCGCGCGTCGCGCCAATTGGTCGGGTTCTCGCGGTGCCAGGCCACCTTCATGTAGAGCGAGAGATGGTCCGAGAGACGGTCCCAGATCGACACCCAGGCGCGCGTCCCTTCGCCGTCCACCACCAGGAACTCGGTGTCCTCGAAGTTCCAGAAGAAGCCCTTGAAAGCGGTGGCGCCGGCGCGCAGCTTGAGCCGCTCGTTGACTCGATGATCGACCACGGTTCCGAGAGCGATCGAGGGCTCGGTCTCCGACCCTTGCAGGGGCACGCGCTCGTCCTGGTCGGTCTCGCGGTAGATCGGCCCGCCCTCCTCGGTGCCGGCCAGGCGCCCGCGCGAGGGCCACCGAGTGTGGCCGATGTGATACAGAAACTCGATTCCGTTGCGGTCCGACAGAAAGAGCCGCAGGCGGATGCGATCCTCGATCGTCTGGCTGATCTCGATCGTCTCGCGGAACCCTTCCTCGTTGCGCGACTGCCATTTGTGTCGCCACTGGATGCGCAGGGGCCAGGTCGGCTGGAACTCGAGCCGAGGCACGATGCGCTTGAACGCTGATCCGTCCGACTTGCGCAGCCAGGTCGAGTAGTCGACCGTCGCCAGCAGCATGCGGTGCAGGCGGAATCGGGTCGATCCGTAGAAGCCGCGCTCCGGCGCCGGCTGGGCGCTGTTCACGAAGAGCTCCGCCATCAGCGGATTGGTCAGCCGGAAGGGATCCTCGAAGAGTGTGCCGTCGTAACGCTCCTTCTCGCTGAAAGCGCGGTTGAAGGGATTGTCGTAGTCGACGTCGTAGTCGCGGTACAAGAGGAGCAGGTTCAGATTCGACCACTGGGCGAAGGCGCTGGCGATGAACGCATCGCCGGCGCCGAGCTGCTTGGCGTATTCGACTTGCCCGACCGCGTTCTTCCACACCACCTGGGCGTCGCCGCCCACCACCCGCCGGAACTTCCCCTCGAGCTGGTTGGCCAGCAGATACTCGTTGTCGATGGGGCCGATCTCGTCGCGGGCGTCGTCCAGAATCACGCCCTCGTAGGAGGGCAGAAAGAAACGATCGTAGAGCGACTCGTAGCCGGTGACCGCCAGGTGGGTGCCGGGGGCGAGCTCGTAGCGGATGCTGCCGCCCCAGGTGGTCTCGTTCACCGAGTCGGCGGCGATATAGGCGTCGCTGGAGTCGAGCTGCGAGGGATGCAGTCCGAGCGTGTCGGGCAGATCGGCGGAGTCGAGCTTGGGATCGAGGGTGATCAGCGCCTGCACCTGACCCGCGGCATCCAGGATCGCGTCACGATCGTCGCTCGACCAGAAGCCGATGATGCGCCAGTCGTTCCACGCCATCTGCGCCGCCGCTCCGCGGAACGCGTGCTGGTCGGTGCGGCTGATGTCGCCGAGAATCCCCTGCTGGCGCTTGTCGAAGATCAGCCCGCTCTTGCGCGGCCGATAGAAGTCGGTGTTCTCGAGGATCAGTCCCCGGCCCATCGCCAACGAGTAGTTGCCGGCCACGAAATGCTCGAGCGTGAAGGGACCGAGGGCGCGGTGCCTGGTTCCCAGGTAGCCCTTGAGCGTGCCGTTCAAGTCGCTCTCGAAGGCGCGCCGGTGGGTGATCAGGCCCGCTTCCCAGGTCTCCCCCACGCGCCCGCGAATCTTCGTCGTCACCTCGGGATGCTGCTCGTCGAGTCCGAGCAACGAGTAAGCGTCGCGTACGAACTGTTGATTGTAGTAGGTGGAGTCGTTGTCGGCGGCGTACAGGTCCTCGCGATAGAGCTCTTCGCTGTCGGTGATGGTGAGCGGACGGGTGATGCGCACTTGCGCGTCGCCGCTGAAGCCGCGCCCGATCTCGTCCTGGTAGCGCACGTAGTCGCGCACCGAACGCCAGCCGTAGTACGAAAGCCCCGGTGTGCTGCGCAGGTCACGCGCCGACTTGATGTTCTCGCCGCCGCGCACATGGCGCACGATCGCCGCGGCATCGATCGGCGACACTCCGGGAAGCGACTGCAGACGGTCGGTGCTGGCCGTCGCCAGAGTGATCGGCACTCGTAGCTGGTCGATGTAGTTGTCGATCAGCGCCTCGTTGGCCCCCTCTTGCGAGGTGAGGTTGGCGATGCTGGTGTAGAGTCGATCGAGGCGCTGCACGTCGAGGCCGCGCCCCTGCTCCGGCAGAATCGCCACGCGCTCGCGCAACCGCAGCAGCATCGGCTGCGTCAGTCCTGGAACCAGGCGCAGATCGTAGAACGACTCGAAGGCACCCTGGTAGGTCAGCCGCTCGAGCAACGCGTCGGTCACGTCGTCCGGCAGGCCCAGGGTGCGGATCTCGTCGGGAGAGGCGTTGTTGAGGTCGAGCGGGGGCACCGCATGGGCGCCGGTCGCGACCAGCAAAGCCGCGACGCAGACGTTGACCCTCAGGGCGCGCATCAGAACTCGACTCCCACGCCAATGAAGTGCGACGCCGGTAAGATCGGATGATCGCCGAAGGCGTAGTCCAGGACGAAATGACCGAAGCCGATCCGCGCTCCGCCCGAGAAGCGCGCCGGCTCCGACCCGACGCCCACTCTGAGCGTCAAGGGATCGGCGATCCGGTACTCCACCCCGGCCCGCAGCCGCGCCGGCTCTTCGCCCGAGGCCACTTCGACCTCACCGGTCGTGATCACGTCGGGATAGGGCTCGTAGGTCGCTCCCAGCACGAGCTCCTCGAGGAGCTGAACACTGTCGGTATCGCCGAGCGAGGGACGATTGACGTTGCGCAGCACCGCGCTGAGCGCCGTGCGGCTCTCCAGCAGGGCACGCACGCCGACGTCGACACCTATTGTCGCGCCGCTGCCCAAGTCGATTCCGCCCACGTAGGACTCGGTGGCCGGCACGTAGGTTCCGGCCGAGGTTCCGAAGTCGAGCTGGTGGAAGTGCGCCGTCCAGCCGATCGCCAGGCTGGAGTGCACATCCTCCAGCACCGTGATCCCCTGGCCGACCGACACCGTCAGCTCGGTCGACAGATTGTCGCCGGCACCGGACTCGGTCGAAAACACCCGCACCCCGGCCGCCAGGCCGCCGAAGCGCCCGGTGGAGATCCCGCCGTAGGCCAGGTTGTGGCTCAGGAAGTCGAAGTTGCCGATCCGGTTGTGGCTGAAGGCCACCTGTGGGGTCGCGAGCTCCACCAGGGCGGCCGGGTTGTAGTAGAGCGCCGATGCATCGGTGATCAGGGCGCTGGCCGCGTCGCCGACGGCGATCGCCCGCGGTGTCGGTCCCTCGAGGTCGAACGCCGCCCGGGCCGGGCCGGCCGCGACGGTTGCAACGGTTGCGACGATCACCAAGGCGACCGCGGTCCTGGAAATTCGATCAGTCAAGGCGGGCTCCAATCACGATCGGCGCCGATGCCGAGCTGGTCGATCCGTCGCCGGTCTGCGAGGCTCGAACATTGACGACATAAGTGCCTGCCTGCAGCCGCTGGTTCAGGCGGTCGCGGCCGTCCCAGTAGAGATCGCGGTTGCCGTAGGGTGGAGCGTTGGCTCCTTCGTGCAGCGTGGCCACCGCGCGCCCGGTCACGTCGAAAACCTGTATCCAGACATAGCTGGCGGGAGGCGCGTTCCACACCACTCGCACCCTCTCGCCGGCGCGCGGAGCGAACAGAGGTCGCGGCACACTCACCGTTGCCGTCGCCACCTCCAGCGTGTCGAGCCCGTCCGGCGGCGTGCCGGCCAGGTTCAGATCATCCTGGTAGGCGAGGAGCACCTGAAATGCGTCGTTGTAGACCGAGCCGATTCCGGTCACTTCGATCAGCTGGTCGCGCGTCACGTTCTGTTCGATGTAGTCGCCCAGGTTGGTGGTATCCCAGACCCGCATCGTGGTGCTCCCCGAGCCGTCCGAGAGCGGCACGTTCCAGCCTCCGCCAGCGTTCGACGGCGTCTCCGTCACCCAGCCGTTGACGGTGATCAGAGTTCCGTCCCACGCGAAGGAGCTCGACTCGCGAACCGTCAGCAAACGCGCCGCCGGCAGCTCGGCACCGGTGGAGATCACAGTGATGTCGGTGAGGTTGGTGAGCTCGGTGGTACCGTAGAGATTCGGCTCGCTGATGTAGTCCTCGACCACGCCGGTGATGCACACCTCGGTACCGCGCACCAGGTCGGCGCGCGGATCGAAGTCGAACACATTGATCCCCTTGCCAGACTCGTCCTGCACGTAGATCGAGGTGAAATCGTCGCGAATCAGGCCGTAGCCGACCGTCACCACCCCGCGAATCGTCACCTCTCTGCCGTCCCACAGGTGCAGGCTGTCCTGGATCGCCGCGATCGGCGTCGGATCGTCGCAGGTGCCGGGCTCGATCGTGCCGCCGGACCAGGGTCCGCCGACCCACAGGTCTTCCTGGTCGACCAGCAACACCTGGAAGTCCGAGTCGTAGGGGGAAACGATCCCTTTGACGCTGATCGAGTCGCCCTCGTCGACGGCGCCGAGGTCGATGCCGATGGAGTCCCAGACCCGCACGGTGATCTGGCCGCTGCCATCGTCCACGGAGACGTTCGATCCGCCGCCGGCCGAGAAGATCGGCTCGGTCACCTGCCCGGTGATCTGCACGTAGCGACCTTCGTGCTCTTCATCGTTGGCCGCCGCGGTGGTGAGCTGCGCGGGCGTCGGAAGCGGCTGCCCGGTGGCTTCGACCGAGGGCGCCGACGAGGGGATGATCTCGGTGGTCGGGTAATCGTTACCGCCCTGGTAGTCCTCGATCTCGCCCGTGACCTTGATCCGGTCGCCGCGGTTCCACGGGTAGAGATTGTTGTAGTCGAAGACCTGGATGCCCCAGCCGGAGTCGTCCTGGATGTAGACCGAGGTGCGGCCGGGCCAGAGGTCGCCGTTGTCCCCCAGGCTGACTCCCTCGACCGTCACCGTTTGGCCGTCGTAGTGGGAGATGCTGTCCTGGATGTTGGCGATCGGGATGATGGTCTGGGCGGTCGCCGCTGCCCAGGCCGTGGCGAGGCAGAGGGGCAGGGCGAGGTGCAGCCTGTGGAGTCGCACGCGTTTGTTCCGGTCGAGGTGAAGGGATCGATTACGAGACGCGAGAGACTAACACCCTCGACGACACGGCGCCGGTTCGTTTCGGAGCCGCAAGACCTGAACGGCGTCAACCATTGTTTACAACCGCGTGCCGTCTTGGACCGTTCCGAGATCGCCATCGTCACCCTAACCAATTCATTATAAACGCTTTATGTCTATCGCTCCAAGGTCGGCACGAAGCCTGCACTGTGTCCCGCCATCTCACCCACAGCATCCCCCCGCGCAACCAAGGGAGCCGATTCATGAAGAAAGCAGCCGCCTTCGCCCTCCTCGCCCTGCCGAGCCTGTCCGCGGGCGCCGAAGCCAAGACGATCAACGTCCCCGCCGACACCCCATTCATCGCCGCCGCGGTCTCCATGGCCCAGTCCGGCGACGAGGTCGTGGTGGCGCCCGGCACCTACCACGAGGACTGGATCGTCACCAAGGGGAAGGCGATCACGATCCGCGGCAAGGATCCGATGAGCTGGGGCACGATCGAGAAGACCGTGGTCCGCGGCCAGGGCGACGGTCCGGTCTTCATCTTCAGCGGCGGCGAAGGCCCCGACACGGTGCTCGAGGGACTCACCATCACCGGCGCCGGCGGCAAGGGATCGCTGGCCGCCGGCATCACGGCGCTGAGCGCCAGCCCGACGCTGCGCAACTGCCTGGTGCGCGACAACCAGAGCCCGGGCATCCAGCTCAACGACTCCGACGCGATGATCGAGGGCTGCCGCGTGAGCCGCAATTCCGCCAAGATCGGCGGCGGCATCTATGCCTACCGGGGCTCGTCCCCGACCATCGACTACTGCACCATATCCGGCAACGTGGCGACCGGCATCGGCGGCGGCGGCGTGGCCGCCTACTTGGGCAGCGAGACGACGATCCTGCGCAGCGTGATCACCGGCAACGAGGCGCTCGAGGCCGACGCCGCCCTGGGCGGGGGACTGTGGTGCGGCAGCCGCAGCTCGGCGCTCCTGGTCAACTCGCTGATCTCCGGCAACCGAGCCCTGATCGGCGGCGGCGTCGCGTCCGGCGTGGCTCCCTCCTCCAGCTACGCCTCGCCCGCCACCGTCGACATGCTCGACTGTGTGATCCGGGGCAACGTGGCGCTGGCGCACGGCGGCGGGTTCTACGCCGGTCCTCAGAGCGACGGATTCATCGATCGCACCGAGATCCTCTCCAACCACGCCGCCCATGACGGCGGCGCCCTGCACGCACTCGACCTGGCCCAGCCGGTGTTCAGCGCCTGCACCTTCGCCGGCAACAGCGCCGACGGCGACGGCGGTGCGCTCGCCACCGAGGGCTGCTCGCCGCGCTTCGAAAGCTGTCTCCTGGTCGACAATCACGCGCGCGGCCGCGGCGGCGCCCTGCACGCCCTGGAGGGCTCCCCGCGTCTGACCCACTGCAGCCTGACCGGCAACGAAGCGGAGTCGGGCGGCGCCCTCTGCTCCGCCACCGGCGCCCATCCCAAGGTCTACAGCTCGATTCTGTGGCGCGACCTCCCCGACGAGGTGGCGCTCGAAGGCGGCAACGCATCGATCCACTACTCCGACGTGAAGGGCGGCTTCTTCGGCATCGGCAACATCGATCTCGACCCCAACTGGTTCTCCACCGGCGAGCACGCAATGCTGCTGCACAAGGCCTCGCCCTGCATCGACGCCGGCGCTCCCTGGTCCAAGGACAGCGTCGACTGGACCCAGGACGGTCCCTGGTTCGCCGGCGCCAACACCGACGCATCCGACATGGGCGTCTACGGCGGCGGCGAAGCCTGGCTCTGGTTTAGCGAGTAGCCCCGACTTCTCGCCACTGCGCGCCCCTTCGACCGGGAGTCGAGGGGGCGCTTTGGTTATCCTCGTTTCAGGACCCATCGACTCACAAGGAGCCTGATATGGATCGCCGCCTTGCGTCAGTCCCGACCGTGATCTGGATGATCGCCACCCTCGCCGAGCCCGCGCCGGGGGGTGTGCTGCGCGTTCCCGGGGATCACTTCCTGATTCAGAACGCGCTGGACGCCAGCAATCCCGCCGATACCGTGATCGTGGATCCCGGCACCTACTTCGAGGCGGCTCTCGACTACGGAGGAAAGAGCCTCTTGCTCACCAGCACATCCCCCTGCGATCCCGCGATCGTACGGACCACGGTGATCGACGCATGGGGCTCGGATCGTGTCGTGCGCTTCGACTCGCAGGAGGACTCCAGCAGCGTTCTGGCGGGTTTCACCCTGCGCGGCGGGCGCGCCGGGCTTGGCGGGGGTATCGCCTGCTTCGGGACCTCCCCGCGGATCGTTCATTGTGTGATCCGCGACAACGTCGTCGAGGCCGGATACACCTCGATCGGCGTCGGCGGCGGGGTGTACTGTGTTGGCTCGACGGCCCTCTTCTCGTTCTGCGAGATTCGAGGGAATCGCGCCGAGCAATACGGACTGGGCGGTGGCGGCTCCGGGGGAGGCGTTTTCTGCGGCTTCTCTTCGCCTCATTTCACCAACTGCCGCATCACGGGAAACGTCGCGGAGGTTCAGCAAGAACTGGAGCTAGCCGGCGGCGGCGCTTTCTTCGCGCAAGACTCCTCCTCGGTCGTGATCTCGCACTGTGTCATCGACTCGAACTCGACTCCGTCCACCGGCGGTGGGCTGGTGTTCACCGACGACAGCCACCCATACGTTGGAAACACGATTGTCGCGGACAACAGCTCCGGTCTCGCAGGAGGAGGACTCGCCATTGGAGACGGTGCGGATCCTACGATCGTCAACTCGGTCGTCGTTGGAAATACCGGCGGCGGCGGTCTGCATGCGTGGCAATGCGCGCCTCAGGTCAGCAACTCGATCATCCGTGGTAACCAACCATCCAACATCACAGACTACACCTATGGTCGACTCGGCGTCATCTACTCGAACGTCAGCGGTGGATGGGATGGCGAAGGAAATATCGATGCCGACCCGCTGTGGTGGTCGGCTCGAGACTATCGTTATCTCCTGAGACCGGGCTCGCCCTGCGTGGATACGGGCGATCCGAATCTGGTCGACGGTCTGTACGATTCCGATGAGCGCTGGCCGGGATGGTTTCCGGACGCCGAACGCTCCGACATGGGGGCCTACGGCGGTCCCGAGAACGAACGCTGGCTGCACAGCTGCTGGCTGACCAGGGTGTCCAATCCGCAGCTCCGCACGCTTCCCTGCACTCCTCGTTAGCGGCGATCTTCCAAGGACGCGCCTTGAGTAACGACACCATCCTGTTGACCGGATGCTCCAGCGGCTTCGGTCGCGACACCTCGCTCTACCTGGCGCGGCGCGGCTTCCGGGTGGTGGCGACCATGCGCGATACCGAGAAGCGCGGGTCCCTCGAGCGGCTCGCCGCCGCGGCCGGTGTGTCGCTCGAGATCGAGCAGCTCGACGTGACCGACGCCAGCTCGATCGCCCGCTGTGTCGATGCGGTGCTGCTCCGGCACGGGCGCATCGACGGCCTGGTCAACAACGCGGGCTTCGGCGTCGCCGGCGCTTTCCACGATCTGTCGCTGGACGATCTCCGCGCCCAGCTCGAGACCAACTTCTTCGGTGCGGCGGCCCTGACCCGGGCCGTGCTTCCGCAGATGATCGAGCGCCGCCAAGGGAGAATCGTCAACATCTCCTCGATCGGCGGCTACTTCGCGGTCCCCTTCCTCTCCGCCTATCACGCATCGAAGTTCGCGCTCGAGGGACTCTCGGAATCGATGCGCCACGAGCTCCTACCCTTCGGGGTCTTCGTCTGCCTGATCGAGCCCGGGACCTTTCGCACGCCGATCTTCGACACCAATCGGCGCAACGCGAGCGGCAGCGACGATCCCTCCTCGCCCTTCCGCGCCACGATGGCGCGCGCCGAGAGCCGCCAGCAGCGCTTGCTGCGCCTCGCCCCGACCGATACTCGCCGGGTGTCGCGCGCCATCCACTCCGCGCTGACCGAACGCAGTCCGCGCCTCAGGCGCTTCGTTGGAATCGACGCCCGGCTGCAGCGCCTTGCCAAGCGATTGCTACCCTTTCGTGTGCTCGAGGTCGGAATCTCGTTGTTGACGCGGTAGGGGCCATCGCGACTTCCAGTCAACGTCCGCCAGGCGAGCTCTCTTGCTGCCGGAGCGATAGCACTCGCGATGCGACCGGCCGGAGACCCCACAATCCGCCACCAATTCGCGATCCGCACGGCGAATCGCGAATTGGTGGCGGATTGTGGGACCGCTTGTCCCTTGGGAATTGCCAGGCTATCTTGCCAATATGGCACGCCAAACCACCATCGATCGCTTTGGACGAGTGCTGATTCCCAAGGAGATCCGGGATCGCCTCGGTCTCCGAGCCGGCGTCCACCTGCATCTCACGATGGAGGAGGATCGCCTGGTCCTCGAGCGGGATGCGGCGGCTCCGAGGATCGAAGAGGAGACCGGGATCTTGGTGGTTCTGGGGACCGGATCCGAGATACCCGATCACCGATCGATCCGCGAGCAGGAGCTGGACCGGTCGACGCCATCATGATGGTGTGTTTCGACACCTCGGTGCTCGTGGCCGCCACGCTGCGCGACCACCCTCGGCATCACCGGGCGATGCCGTGGATCGAGGCGGCGCACACGAGCACGATCCGGGGCGCCGTAACGCGCCATGGCCTGCTCGAGCTCTACGCGGTTCTGACCCGGCTTCCTCGCAGCGCTGCCCTCGATCCGGCGCAGGCTCTCCGCGTCGTCAAGCGCCTGACCAACGTGTTGAAACCGCTGCCGATGGTCGACTCCGCGTACGCCGCGGCGCTGGAGATTTGCGCCAACCGCGGAGGAAGCTCGGGGGCCGTCTTCGACGCCCTGCACCTCGCGACCGCCGGCGCGGCGGGCGCCGATGCGGTGCTCACCTTCAACACAAGAGACTTCACGCGCCTGGCCGGTCCCACCGACCCATCGATTCTGCTGCCGCCCGATCCGCCGCGAGTAGACCTCCTGCCCCACGAATGAGGCTGGGGGAGCCCTCTTCTCACCTCCCCGTCGGAACCGTCCGCACCGTCAGAGCGCTCCCATCGGTGATCACCTCGACGTGGCCGGTGACGTCGCGCCAGTAGGCCGCGCCCGGCACGATCGAGTCGGAGCGGAACACCGTGCTGCCGGCGCCGTGCAGGATGTCGATCACCCCGTCGTGGGGCAAGGCGTACTCCACCTGGGCGGCATCGATCGGCACCAGGGCCACGCGCGCGCTGACGCTGCTGGCCCAGGTGCGTTCGGTGGCGTCGTTGGAGCCGTGGTGCCCCACCTTCAGCACCAGCGCGTCGAGCGCTCCAGCGAAGCGGCCGCGCACCGTGTCGATCAGCGGCGTCTCGGCGTCGCCGGTGTAGATCAGGTCGACGTCGCCGTAGCTCACCCGGAACACGAAGGAGGAGTTGTTCTCGTTCGTTCCGTCGTCGCTCGAGGGCGCGAAAGGATTGCCCGCGTTCAGCACCAGCACGTCGAGCTCGGGACCGAAGTCGAGCAGATCGCCGGTCTCCGGCTCGGCCACCTCGGCGCCCCCCGAAGTGGCGCAGGAGCGCAGCCAGCCGTAGGTTCCGGCCTTGGTCGTGATGTAGGGGGTGGAGAAGTAGACGCTGCCGACCTGGTAGTCGGGGTTGCCGCAAGGAGCCATGACGGTCTGGGTGAGGCCGGTGTAGTGATCGGCGTGCAGGTGGGTGATCACCAGGTCGTCGATGTGGTTGCCTTCGGGACCGAGCCAGGTCAGGCGGTCCTCCAAGAGCGCCCGCAGGCTGCCCTGGTTGTCGCCCGAGCCGGTGTCGATCAGCACCCGCCGCCCCGAGGGCGTCTCCAGCAGGTGGGCGTCACCCCAGCCCACGTCGATCATGGTGGCGCGCAGGAAGCTGGGAGTGGCGGGGGGGCTCCAGCCCTGCACCGCGGCCCGCAGCGCGGTGACCCGGTGCTCGACGCCGTCCTCGTCTTCGACGCGCAGCACCAGATCGAGTGAATCGCGCGTGCCGAGCGGCCAGGCGAGCAGGGGCAGAACCCCCGTGGTGTCGGGCGCCGTGCCCTCCGCGGCCCAGGCGAAGACCGTCGCCCGGTCGTCGGGCAGGCCGATCTCGACCCGCGCCAAGCCGCGCACCGCCGATGCCCAGACCACCCGGTCACCCTCGAAGACCAGCGGCTCCGGGGCGGTGGGATCGGGATCATCGGGAGGCCCACCGGGTCCGAAGGGGTTCTCCTCCACCTTGCCGCAGCCCACCACAGCCAACACCAGCAACCACGCCGGCGCACGCCTCCGCGGTGGATTGGCGCCCCCCTCGACGCTACTATGCGACCTGATCTCGTCGACCGACGATCCGTTGTTGCTCATTGAAAGGTCCGCCGCGTGTTGCATCGATTCGGGGCTCGCCCCCTTGCCACGATCTGGGCGCTTGCCGCTCCGCTCGCCACGGCGCCCGCCGGCGCCGAGGTTCCGCACGTCGGCGCGCGCGAGGGCGTGCTGCGCGTCCACCTGCTCCACACCAATGATATCCACGGCTACCTCGGAGCGCGAGAAGCGGGTTGGATGAATCCCGAGTTCCCGCCCGGGATCGGCGGTGCCGGATCGGCGGCCGCCTACATCAAGCGGGTGCGCGCCGCGGCCGCGGCCGCCGGCGAGGGAGTGCTCTTGCTCGACGGCGGCGACATCTTCCAGGGCACCCGCCTGGGCGAGCGCAACCAGGGAGCGGCGATCATCGAGTGGATGAACGCCATCGAGTACGACGCCATGGTCCTGGGCAACCACGACTTCGACGTCGGTTGGGAGAACGCCCGGCGCCTCGCCACCATGGCCGAGTTCCCGGCGCTCGGCGCCAACGTGGCGCTGGCCGAGTCCGGCGTCCCGGTCGACTGGGCCGCGCCCTACGCGATGGTCGAGACCGCCGGTGTGCGCTTCGGCATCGTCGGCATCGTCACCCGCGACACCAAGACCCTGGTTCCGGCCGAGGAGCTCGGAAACGTCGATTTCCTCCCCGCCGACGAGACGGTGCGGCGCATCCTGCCGGAGCTGGAGGCGAAGGGCGCAGACGTGGTGATCGCGCTGGGCCATATCGGGGTCCCGCCGGGCTTCGAGACCCGCATGGAGTCGGTCGAGGAGAAGGTGGCGCAGACCCCCGAAGAGCGCGAGAGCGGGCTCAACGCCCAGGAGCTGGTGCACGCGGTGCGCGGCATCGACCTCATGGTCGGCGGGCACATCCACTGGGGGCTTCGCAAACCCTACGAGGACCCGATCACCCACTCGGTCTGCTTCCAGACCTACGGGCGCATGTCGGGGCTCGGCCATATCGTGCTGCTGATCGACGAAGAGACCAAGAGCTTCGCCGGTTACGAATTCGCCCACGCCGACGGTGCCGAGGTCACCCTCTTCAGCGACTATATCTGGCCCGATCGCGAGCACGCCGAGGCGATCGGGGCGGCGGTGGCCGAGGCCGAGGCGGGGATGGACCAGGTCGTCGGCCGGATCGGCGTGCACCTGGCCCGCGGCGATGCCGAGCACATCCTCGGCCAGGTGGTCGCCGACGCCTTCCGCGATGCGGTCGATGCCGACGTGGCCTTCACCAACCGCGGCGGCATCCGCACCGAGCTCCGGCGCGGCCCGGTCACTCCCCGCGACCTCTACGAAGTGCTGCCCTTCAACAACGAGCTCGAGCTCTACCTGGTCGACGGCACCACCTTGCGCGCCATGCTCGAGACCGGGGTCTCGGGCGGGCGCCGCGACCTGGAGCTCTCCGGTGCCGAGATCACCGTCGACCAGGCCGCCCCCGACGGCGCCAAGCTGACCCGCATCGAGGTCGGCGGCGTCCCCCTCGACGCCGAGGCCCAGTACACGGTGGTCACCACCTCGTACCTGGCCCAGGGCTCGATCGGCTGGGAGCTGCTGGTCGACATGCCCTCCCAGAGCACAGGATTCAGCGACCTGGAGGCCTTCCAGCGCTACATCGAGAACCACAGCCCGATCGTGGTAGAGTTCGTGCCGCGAATCGAGAGGGTCAACGTTCGGTAGCTGTCGCGCACGAAACGAGCGGACCGCTCCCGGCCGGCGACCCGGCAAATCGCGAACACAGGAGCAAAATCCATGCGCATCGTCGAGACCATCACGGCGGCCTCCATCCTGGCCCTTCCCGGCGCCGCCTCCGCCCACCTGCTGATCAGCGAGTTCGTGGTCACCCCGACCGACGGCGAGTTCGTCGAGATCTACAACCCGGGCGGCAGCGCGGTCGATCTCAGCGACTACTATCTGAGCGACGCGATCTGGAGCGGGGACCCGATCCCCGATTACGTCAACCTGGTCGACGGCAGCTACACCACCTACGACACGGACTTCCTGGCCCAGTTCCCCTCCGGCGCGACGATCGGCGCCTACGAGGCGATCACGGTGGCGGTCAACGGCGCCGGCTTCGAGACCGAGTGGGGGGTCCCGGCCACCTACGAGCTGATCGACTCCGGCGCGACCACCGACATGGTCGATCCGGGCGGCGACTGGATCGGCGCAGGAGCCGGCATCACCAACTCCGGCGAGGTGCTGATCCTCTTCCACTGGGACGGGATGAGCGACCTGATCCAGGACGTCGACATCGCGCTCTGGGGCGACAAGGACGAGGCGGTCGACAAGACCGGCGTCGCCAAGGATGGCCCCGACGGCAACTCGGACACCACGACCTACGCCGACGATACCGACCCCGCGTCGCAGAGTGCGCTCGCCGACGGCCACGCCTTCGGCAACAGCTTCCAGCGCGTCGACTGCGTAGAGCTGAGTGAGACCTCGACGGGCGGCAACGGAATCGACGGCGACGACGAGACCTCCGAGGACTTCAGCACCTGGACCGAGGACGTGCCGACTCCCAACGTCGGCCCTACTGGGCAGGACTGCACCGGCACCAGCGTACAGAGCATGAGCTGGACCCAGATGAAGGCCCGCGCCGCGGTCAAGTAGTTTTACCTAGGCAAAGCATGGCGCCCTCGGATCCACGTATTCGGGGGCGCCCCGCCATGCGCACAGGCTCCTGAGGGGTTGACCCCGCCGACCGCCTGCCGCACGATGCCCTGCCATGTACGCCATCGTCATCGGTGCCGGCGAGGTCGGCTTCCATATCGCCGCGCGGCTCTCCGACGAAAACCACGACGTGGTGGTCGTCGACTGCGACGATACCCGGTTGGAGAAGTGCCGGGATCTGCTCGACGTGGCCACCGTGGTCGGCTCGGGCTCGCAGGAGCAGGCCCTGCGCCAGGCGGAGATCGAGCGCGCCGACCTGATCGTGGCCGTCACCGACATCGACGAAGTCAACATCGTCGCCTGCCTGATCGCCCGCGCCTTCGACGTCAAGCGCCGCCTGGCCCGAATCACCCACGTCGGTCCCGAAGGAACCCCCTCACGTCTCTCCGGCAGCGACCTCGGCGTCACGCGGGTCATCAACCCCAACGAAGAGGCGGTGCGTGAGATCGACAACCTGCTGCACCACTCGTCGGCGACCGAGGTGGTCGAGTACGCGCGCGGCAAGCTCACCCTGGTGCGGGTGCCGGTCAACGACGGCGCCCCGATGGCCGGCAAGCAGCTGCGCGAGCTGGCCCCGAGCCAGGAGAACCGCGCCTTCAACATCGTCTCGATCCAGCGCGGCAGCCAGACCTTGATTCCCCACGGCGATGACAAGGTCGAGAACGGCGACCAGGTCTCGGTGATCTGCCGCACCGACGCGGTCGACGACGTCGCCTTCCTGGCCGGACAGCGCAACGAGCCGATCAAGCGGGTGATGATCGTCGGCGGCGGCGACCTGGGCCGCAATCTGGCGCGGCGCCTGGAGCGCAAGAAGATCGCGCCGATCATCATCGAGCGCGACCGCGCCGCCTGCGTGTTCCTGAACGAGAACCTCGACAGCACTCTGGTGCTGCAGGGCGACGGCACCGACATCCAGCTCCTGACCAGCGAAGGGGTCGGCGAGATGGATGCCTTCATCGCGCTGACCCCCGACGAAGAGAACAACATCCTCTCCTCCCTGATGGCGCGCCACCACGGCTGCCGCAAGGTGATCACCCTGATTCGCCGTCCCGACTACGTCGAGCTGATGCCCTCGATCGGCCTCGACGCGGTGGTATCGAAACGGCTGTCGACCATCAGCGGGATCTTGCGATCGGTACGCCGGGCGTCGATCGTCTCGGTCACCCTGTTCAAAGACTCCGACGCCGAGGCGATCGAGGTGCGGGCCGCCAAGGGCGCCACCATGGTCGGCAGGCCGCTCGACCGGCCGAGCAAGTTCCCCCGCAACGTGCTGATCGGGGCGGTGATCCGCGGCGAGAGCGGCAAGATAGAGGTAGAGCTGGCCTCGGGGGGCACCGTGATCCAGCCGGGCGACCGGGTGGTGATGTTCGGCCAGAAGGACGCGGTGCGCAAAGCGGAAAGCCTCATCGGTTGAGCTGCGACTCATGCGCCTGAAGACAGTCCTTCATCTGATCGGTGCGCTGCTGGTCGCACTCTCGGCCTGCATGGTGCTCACCCTGATGGTGAGCGTGCTGGCCGGCGACGGCATCTGGCGACAATGGATGTCGTCGTCGATTCTCACCATGCTCTCCGGCATCGGACTATTGGTGGCGACCGGATCGGCCGTGAGCCCGGCACTGCGCGCCGAGACCAGCGACGCGGTCGCGGATCTGGGCGATGCCCTTCGGAAGCTGCGCTTTCGGGAGCGGCCCGAAGGCGCCGGCATCGGCGGCGAGCTGTGGCGTGTGCTGGGCTTGGTGCCTCAGCTCACGCGGCCGGCGGAGGATCTCCGCAGAAGCGAAGGATTCGCGGCGGTCTCGATCGGCTGGGTGGCGATGGCGGTGTTCGGGACCATCCCCTTCCTGCTCTCCGGCTCCATCCCGTCCATTACCGACGCTTTTTTCGAGACCATGAGCGGGTTCACCACCACCGGGGCGTCGATTCTGACCGATATCGAGGCGCTCAGCCCGTCGATCCTCTTCTGGCGATCGCTCACCCACTGGATCGGCGGCATGGGGATCATCGTTCTGTCGCTGGCGATTCTGCCCTTCCTCGGGGTCGGCGGAATGCAGCTTTTTCGCGCCGAAGTGCCGGGTCCCGCTCCCGATCGGCTGCAGCCGAGGATCACCGAGACGGCAAAGTTGCTATGGGGTGTCTATGTGGCTCTGACCGTCGTGGAAATCGTGTTGCTGATGATCGCCGGCATGCCGCTGCTCGATTCCTGCTGCCACGCTTTCGGTACACTCGGAACCGGCGGATTTAGCACCAAGAACGCCTCGATCGGAGCCTACGACAGTTTATGGATCCACTGGATCATCATCGTTTTCATGCTCTTCGCCGGCTCGAACTTCACGCTCCATTTCGCCGCCTTTCGCGATCGGAGCCTGCGCGGCTATCTGCGCGATGTGGAGTTCCGGGTCTACGCATTCATGATGGTCGCGACGATTCTCACGGTCGCCGGCGTGGTCTATTTCGGCGATACTTCTCGGGGGGCGGCGGGCGATCTCAGCTCAGCCGCGTTCACGGTCGCGGCGATGAGCACCTCGACCGGCTACACTTCGGTCGACTATGAGCAGTGGCCCTTTCTGATTCACGCCATTCTGCTGGTGCTGATGTTCGTGGGGGGATGCGCGGGGTCGACCGGGGGCGGCTTCAAGCTGGTGCGAGCCCTGCTCCTGGTGCGTTTCACGCGTATCGAGCTGCGGCGCTTGCTGCATCCGCGCGCCGTCATCTCGGTCAAGTACTCGGCCCGCCGGGTTCCCGAGCCGATCATCCAGAACGTGCTCGGCTTCTTCCTGCTCTACATGATCTTCCTGACCCTGGGCGCTTTCGCCCTGACCCTCTTCGGCATCGATCTGCTCACCGCCGGCAGCGCCTCGCTGGCCTGCTTGAGCAATATCGGTCCCGGCCTGGCGGGAATCGGCCCGACCGCCAACTACGCTTGGATGCCCGACGCCGCCAAGTGGCTGCTGGCGGCCTGGATGCTGCTCGGACGCCTGGAGATCTACACGGTGTTGATCTTCTTCGCGCCGGAGCTCTGGCGGCGCTGATCAACCAGAGTCAGCGAGCTCCGCGAGACGGCGCCGCGCCTCCTCGGCCGCCGCGGTCTCGGGGTACTTCTCCGCCACCCGCCGGTACATCTTGGTGGCGTTCGGGATGTTGCCCTGCGCTTCTTCGAAGTGCGCGTGCTCGATCAGATCGCGGGCCTTGCCCTCCGATCCACCGCAGGAAGCGACGAGGAATACCAGGCTGCTGACGAGAAGGGCGCGGATCATCTGGGTTCTCCTTCGGAGGTTAGTCTAGCGGCGAAACCCGAGATTGGAGACATCCTCATGCGCTCCCCGCTTCTGCTCGTCGCCGGATTCGCGACCATCGGCGCAGCAAGCGCCGATCAGACCATCCGCGTCGACCTGATCTCGTCGTACGACGGCGCCCCGACCTGGTCCCTGGTCCACATCCCCGACGCCTACACCCCGGGCGACCCGACCCCGCTGGTGATCGGCTGCCACGGCATGGGAGGCGACGCCTACAGCGCCATCGACGGCTTCGCGTCCCACACCGGCCCGCGCGGCTGGATCCTGGCCGCGCCGCACACCCACGGCGAACGCTCCGGCGGCGAGACCTCGCTGGCCGCTCGCGCCGCCCAGCACGACGTCATCGACCTGGTTCAGTACTGCCTGGATCACTACGACATCGACAGCGACCGGATCTATCTCAGCGGCGGCTCGATGGGTGGCCTGCAGACCTCGATCAGCGCCGCCAAGTACCCCGATCTCTTCGCCGCCGCCTGGGAATGGATGGGACCGGCCGATCTGGAGGTGATCTGGTACGAGATCGACGGCTCGTTCCTGTTCCAAGGTCTCGCCGACGACACCGTGATCGAGTGCGGTGGCGAGCCGACCGAGCAGCCCTTCGAGTATCGCCGGCGCTCTGCCCTCGAGTACGCCATGAACCTGCGCAGCGTCCCCTTCAAGATCGGCCACGGACGCACCGACATCCTGGTCTACCCCCACCACGCCAACGACCTGGACGCCGCCATCCGCTCCTGGGACCCGCTTTACTACGACGGCATCCTGTGGCATTGGGGCAGCCACTGGATCCTTCCGCGGCATTTCGCCCGCACCGTGGAGTGGTTCGAGGACAAGGTCCTGCTGCCCTCCCCCGACTTCTTGCAGCTCACCGTCGACGAGGACCTGCGCTACCACTACCTCGACGTGGCTCCGCGCGCTCCGGACAACGACTTCGCGCGACTGCAGAGCGAGCTGCTGCCGGCCGCCAATACCTGGGACCTCAAGATCCGAGGGGCGCTGCGCGCCGGTCTCTACCTGGCCGACTCGAGCCTAAACGGCGGCTCCGACCTCGCCCTCAGCGTTCTGCGGCTCGACGAGATCGACCTGGTGCTGATCGGGCTCGAGGGCACGGTCGATGCCGTGCAGCGCAACGGCGTCCCCTTCGCCGACTACGAGATCGAGGGCGCGCGCCTGGTTCTGCACGCACCCGGCAACGGGCGTGTGGAAGAGGACTACCTGATTCGGATCGTGCATTGAAAAAGGGCCGCCCACCGGAGGGCAACATCTCCGGTGGGCGGCAGGGAGTGCAGGCGATCTTCGCTCCGTGGTCAGTTCTCGTAGTACCTCTCCAAGATCGCTCTCCGGGACTGCATCCGAAGGCGCCCCAACGCCTTCTCTTTGATCAAGCGGATATTCTCCTTGGTGCAGCCGAACTGGTCTCCGATCGCCTGCAGGGTGTGTCGGGGCTGGCCGGCCAATCCGAAATAGAGCGAGACCACGCGCGCCTGGCGCGGAGTGAGCGTGCCCAGCGCACGCTGCACGTCTGCTCCCAGAGCCTCTTCGGTCAGCTTGGCCTCAACCGAGTCCTCGAAACCGGTCTCCAAGAAGTCGATCAGTGAGCTCTCGCCATCGGCGGAGACCGGAGCGTCGAGCGACAGGTGGGCGCGGCCGAGCACCAGGTCGTGGGCGACGATGTCGGGGTCTAGGCTGAGGCGCGCCGCGATCTCTTCGACCTTCGCCTCGCGATGCTCGCTGCGCTCGATCTCGCGCGCAATCCGCTTCACGCGTTTGATTTCTTGGGACTTGTACTGGGGGTAGCGCACCACTCCGACGGTCTCGGAAAGCGCCTTCAAGATCGACTGACGGATCCACCAGACCGCGTAGGAGATGAAGCGCACTCCTTTGGCCTCGTCAAAACGGTGCGCCGCTTTGATCAGGCCGTAGTTGCCCTCGCTGATCAGGTCCTCGAGCGGCAACCCACGGTTGCGAAACTGGTTGGCAACCTTGACGACGAAGCGCAGATTGGCGGTGATCAGGCGATCGAGAGCGGCCTGGTCGCCGGCGCGGCATTTGCGCGCCAGGCGGACCTCGGTCTCGCGATCGAGAAGCGATTCGCGGCCGATCTCGTTCAGATACTGGCTCAGGATGTCGACGGGTTCGTAAGGAACCGAGCTCGTTTGAATGAGTGCCATGGCGTCTGTTTCCTTTCGGGCAGATGTCGTCACGGCGGAGCTCCCCGGAGCACCGTTCGCAGCGCGATCCTGGATCCCGGCCGAACCCAGGCACGAAGTTAACAGCGTTGCAAAAATCGTGCCGATCGGACAAAGCGTCCTGTCGGTTCGGCCCGCGATCTACTATCTATAGGCACCATAGTCGGAAAACGTTCCACCCGCATCGGCTCGACGCTGCCCGGCGCCGCCCGGGGGACCGAATCGCAGCTTTCGGGCCGCGGTGAAGCGCTACAGTGCCAAGATGACACGGCACCCTCGCGTGTCCTCGTGAGGAGACACCGCTGGCCTACGACGACGACGTTCTCCGTGCTGAACCGCATCCGACGCCGCTTCATCACCTCGCGCCTGGAACGGCAGCTCACCTACCAGCGCGCCATCGGCGCCGGATCGCGCCCCGCCGCGAGCTGGGTCGAGCCACCAGCCGGCCCGGCGCTGGTCCTCGCGCCCCATCCCGACGACGAGATCCTGGGCGCCGGCGGCACCGCGGCCCTGCACGCCCGGCGCGGCGACCGGGTCGAGGCCGCCATCGTCACCGATGGCGCGAGTGGGGGGGAGCCGGGCACCGATCCGACCCGCCTGGTGGCGATTCGCGAGGCGGAGTCGCGCCAGGCCGTGCACTGCATCGGCTTCCACGACATCCACTTCGGGCGCGCCGCGGAGGGACTGCCGGAGGCACGGATCGAAGAGGCCCGTTGGCTCGGGGCCCTGATCGAGAGGCTCCGCCCGCGGGTGATCTACCTGCCCTCGCCGATCGACTTCCACCCCGACCACGCGCTGGCCAACGATCTGCTGGCCCTGACGCTGAGTCGCGGCGCCCCCGCGCCCGACCAGGTCGCGGCCTTCGAGGTGTGGTCGCCGATCCTGCCCAATCGGCTGATCGACATCTCGGCGACCCTCGAGGCCAAGCGCCGGGCGATCGCCGCCTTCCCCTCGCAGACCGGGCGCTCCAACATCGAAGGCGCGTCGCTGGGGATTGCCGCCTACCGGGGGCTGGGACGCGCGGGCTGCCGTGCCGCCGAGGCGTTCTGGATGTCGCCGCCGAGCGCTTTTCTCGAGATCTGGGAGTCGCTGAGATGGCACTGAACGAGCCGGCGCGCGTCCGGCGCAAAACCCGCATCATCGCCACGGTCGGACCGGTAAGCAGCGCGAGCGCCCGACTGCGCGCGCTGATCGACGCGGGTGTCGACCTGTTCCGGCTCAACATGAGCCACGGGTCGCATGCCTTTCATCGCAGCGCGGCGCGGCGGATTCGCGAGCAGGCTCGAGCGGCCGGGCGCAACGTCGCGATCCTGATCGACCTGCCGGGCCCGAAGATCCGCCTGGGCGAAATACAAGGTGGCAGCGTTCGGCTGCGCCCGGGCGCTCGGATCGCCATCGACGCAGACCTCGCGCGTTCCGGCGACCGGCGGCGGGTGGCGGTGAACTGGCCCGAGCTGCTGGCGGCGCTGCACCCCGGATCGCGACTGCTGCTCGACGACGGCAACATCGAGCTCCATGTCGACGAGGCGAGCGCCGAGCGCGCCTCGGCCACTGTGCTGCGCGGCGGCCCGCTGGCGTCGCGCAAGGGGGTGATCCTCCCCGGGGCCACCGCGGGGCTGAGCTGCCTCACCGATGCCGACCGCCGCCACCTGGCCTTCGGAGTGCGCGTGGGAGTGGACTGGATCGCGATCTCGTTCGTGAACAGCGCCCACGACGTGCGCGAGGTGCGTGCCTTGGTCGAGCGCCTCGGCGCCAAGACCCCGCTGCTGGCCAAAATCGAAACCGCGCTCGCGGTTTCCAATCTGGCCTCGATCGTCGACACCGCCGACGGCGTCATGGTGGCGCGCGGCGACCTGGGCATCGAGACCCCGGTCCAGGAGCTGCCGCTGGTCCAGAAACGCATCATTCGCCTGGCACGGGCCGCCGCCAAGCCGGTCGTGGTGGCGACCCAGATCCTCGAGTCGATGGTGGAGAAGGCCCAACCGACTCGCGCCGAGGTGACCGACATCGCCAACGCGGTGCTCGACGGCGCCGACGCGCTGATGCTCTCGGCCGAGACCGCCGTGGGTTCCTTTCCGGTCGCGGCGGTGACGACGCTGGCGTCGACCGCGGCCCGTGTAGAACAAGCGATGCGGGGGGATCGCGACACCGCCCACGACCACACCGGCCCCGAACGAAGTGCGTCGGTGGAAGCCTTCGGCAGAGCGACCCGCGAGATCGCCCGCTCGATGGGCGCCGAGGCGATCCTGGCCCTGACCCGCTCGGGTCGCACCGCCGTCAACCTGGCGAGCTTCCTGCCGGTAGCCCCGGTGGTGGCCGTGGTGGCGAGCGAGGCCGTCGCGCGGCGCCTGACGATCGTGCGCGGTGTGTTTCCGCTGGTGCTGCCGGCCGTCGCCGATGACGGCCGGCGCCTCGACGACGCGCTGCGCGAGGCGGAGCGAAGCGGGACGGTGGAGCCGGGGGACCTTCTGGTGATCACCGCCGGGGTGCCGGCGAACGAGGGCGTGAGCACCAACACCATCACGGTGCGCATCGCCGACGGCTTCTACCTGCGTGGCTACGGCGCCGGCGCGCGGCGCCGCGCGAGCGGCACGATCCTGCGCCTGACGACGCCCGTGGACGAAGCTCCCGCCGAGGATCTGGGCGCCAAGGTCGTGCTCGCCCACGACCTCACCGAGGACGCCGTCCACGCCCTGGCCGGCTGCGCCGGCATCATCACCGAGCGCGGGGGAGCGGGGGGGGCGACCGCGCGCGCCTGCACGGCGGCCGAGATCCCGGCGGTGCTGGGGGTTGCGGCGGCCCTGGAGAAGCTGCAAGACGGGGTCGCGGTGACGCTCGATACCGGCAAGGGCTTGGTGCGGGTGGTGCGGGGGAGTGGTTGAGCGCGCGGGATGGCTATGGAGCCAGGAGATCGAGTCGCGGGAAGTAGGTCCGATAACGACCCGCGTCTCGCGAGAGCAGGCGCAGGCCGCACACCGCGGCGTGGGCGCCGATGTAGAAGTCGGGCAGCACCGAGCCTTTCGCCCCGCCGCTCCGGCGATCGCGTAAGAAGGCCTTCCCGGCCAGGAACGCGGCTTCCCACGGAAGCGCCAGCCTGTGGAACGAATGCGCCGGCAGCGCCAGCTCCAGCTCCTCGATCGTTTCGAATCCAACCGACAGCTCGGCATAGACGATCGGGTTGATCGCGAGCCGGCCTTCATCCGCGCAGCGCGCGAGAGCATCCGCCGACCAGGAAGCCCAACGAACGTCATCGGTGAGCAAGTCGAGCAGAACGTTGCTGTCGACCAATGTGGTGACCACGATTACTCCCGCGTGAGCGCCATGATCTCATCGGTCGTCATCGCCACCCCCCCACGGCCGCGGAGATGCGCGACGATGCGCCGCCCCCGGGACTCCTCCCTCACCGCGGGCACGATGCGGACGGCGTTGCCTTCGACGTGGAATTCGACCTCCGCGCCAGGCAGGAGTCCGAAGCGTTCGCGGATCTCGATCGGAATGGTGACCTGCCCCTTGGTGGTGATCTTCATCGTGGGCCTTCCTGGGTAGGTGTAATACCTGTTGTATTCTTACTCCTGGTGCGTCCGCGTATCAAGTGGGTGAATCGCGCGAGGTCTCTTGGCTCCGGCTCCGCCAGGCTGGGTGGCGGAGCATGGCTGTGAGCCGGTGGCCTTCTACAGGTTCTCGGCTTCACTGTATGCGGCCGGCTTGGATGCAGACTGGATTCCGGCTTTCGCCGAAATGACGGGGCTGGTGCCTGGACGGTCCTCCGGGTACGCGACCGCCGCTACGCAGCGCACCGGCGGAAGGGAGGGGGGCGCGGGCTTGGTGATCCGGGCGCGGATCGTGACCGGCACCGGGCGGTCACCAAAGAAGGCGGGGGGACCCGGCAGCGGCCCGAGCGCCCTGCTGCGCGATCTTCCCCGAGGCCGGGGGCGATGCCGCTCCTGGCAACGAGGAGCGGCCAAGGTCTGTCCCCCGAAAGGGGCCACTCCGGAATGTCGTGGCGACGGCCAATGGTCCCGGGGGATCTCGGCTGCCCCGGCCCGATTCCGCAACATCTTCCGGAAACCGGCTACCATCGGTGTGCGCTCACACGAGGAGGAATGCCGTGCTTCGCATGCGCTTTGGAGAGACGGCAGCCATCTGGCGGGCGGCGTCGATGGGATCGACGGGCGACGGAAGGGGATTCGTACAGCTACAGCGGGGGATTCGTGACGGCGGGCGGAGACGTGGGGGTCTTCGCGGCGGAGGACTTCGATTCGGCCATTCTCGCCACGTGGATCGCTGGCTCGGAGTCGCTTCAGCCGGTCGAGTGGATGCGCACGGACGACAACGTCGAGGCGATGGCGACCCACGGTGGATCGCTGGTCCTGGGGAACTACAACGCCGCCTACCACACCTGCAAAGGCTGGCTCGCCGCCCGGGACGTCGGGCCGGATGGGGTGCTGACGAGCCTGGACGTCGCCCCGATCCGCGGCGCGCTCGCGGCCGGCTGCGGCTTCGACAACACGCTGCGCATCCAGCCTACCGAGTACGCGCTGCCGCCCGTCCTTCTCAGCCAGTGGACGGACCAAGGAACACGGAAGACCCGCGAGGAGCTCTGACCCGGTCCCGCGATCCACTCCGGTCCAGCGACCGAGTAAGATGGAGACAAGCCCCGCACCCAAGAGGAGGAAAGCCATGCCCCGCTACGTGTTGATGACCCGCCTGAGCCCCGAGCTGATGCAGGACCCGCGCGGCCGCAAGGCGATCGGGAAGGAGTGGAAGCGTCGCGTCGACCATCTCTGTCCCGAGGTGAGCTGGATCGAGCACTACGCGCTGCTCGGCCCCTACGATTTCATGGACATCTACGAGGCCCCCGACGACGAGGTGGCCCACAAGGTGTCGCTGATCTCGCGCGCCTCGGGCGCCCTGAGCGCCGAGAGTTGGCCGGCCATCCGCTACGATCGTTTCCTGGAGATCGCCGAGGCGGTCGAGGAGGAGACGCAGGCGTAGCGTAGGCCCTTGGTCAAGGGGCGCCAGCGGACTCTTCGGCCTCGCCGGCGGTCTCGCCGTGGAGCGACTCGAGCAGCCCCTCGAGTCGCTCGAGCCGCTGCTCCAGCTCTTCGTGGGACCGCTCCAGGTCGCCGAGGCGCCGGCCGAGCTCGAAGGGGCCCTCGTCTTCTTGCGCGTGCCAGCCGTGGATCTCGGCGATCGCCTCCTCTGCGGCGCGCGTCATGCGCGGGTCGGGATCGGAGACGGCCACGCGCCGCAGAGTCGGGATCGCGGCGGGGTCGCCGAGCCGCGCCAGGCCCGCGACCGCATCTTCGCGCACGTAGTAGTTGAAGTCGGTGGTGAGCGCTTGCAGCTCCAGGCGCAACGCGCGGCGTCGGGGGGCCTCGGTCTCGGGGTCGAGCCGGGCGCCGCAGCGGCCGAGGATCGTGGCGCTGTGGCTGCGGATCCAGCTGCTCGGCTCGTCGCGCAGGAGCTCGCGCGCCGCCTTCAGCGCGGTGTTCGTCTGGCCGACCGCCATCAGTCCATCGAGGGCGCTTCGCCGGATCTGCTCCTGGAAGGAGGGCATCTCCAGCCCCTTGCGACAGGCCTTGGCCGCACCCGGCGCACCGATCGAGACCAGTGCTTCGAGGGCCGCGGCGCGGGGGCCGTAGCCCGGGTCCTTCTTCGCCATGCGGCGCAACGCGCGCGCCGCCTCGTCATCGCCAACGAATGCGCCGAGCGCCTCGGCCACGCTTGCACGCACCCGTGGGTCGCGGTCGCTGGCGGCGGCCAGCAGCGCATCGCGGGCCGCGGCGCCGCCCACGGCTCCCAGAGCGCGCGCCGCCGCGCTTCGCACCCGATGATGCGGATCGCCGGTCAGCGCGGCATCGAGGGCGGCGACCCCCAACGGGCTTTCCCCCGCCTCGCCCAGCGCACGCGCCGTGCGAATCCGCGCAACGGGATAGGCGCCGCCGGCCGTGGCCGCCAGCTCGCTGAGCCGTTCCAGGCGCCGTGCCAGCTCGTCCGCCGGCAGATCCTCTTCGATCGCCGCCAGGAGCCAACCCCGGGGATCGAGAATCACCGACGCTGGAGCACCGGAGAGCGGAAGCGACACTTCCTTCTGCGCGCCTTCGATGCGACCGCGATGCAGGCTCGGTTCGCCATCCTCCGCCAGAACGGCCACTTCGAAGTCGGTCTGGAAGAGCGTGGCGCCGTCGCCGACGTCTTGAGTCTGGCGCAGCTCGACGCGCGCAACCGACAGCGCCTCGTCCCAGCTCCAGCTCATCTCCAGCTCGGGATGCCCGGGGCCGCGCACCCACTGGTCGAAGAAACGCTCCATCGAACGGCCGGTGGATTCCTCGATCGCGTCGACCAGATCCTGGGTGGTGACATTTTTCCAGGCGCGGCTCTCGGTGTAGTGAGCGAGCGCCCTCTGGAACAGCTCCTCGCCGAGCTCGAAGCGCAACAGGTGCAAAACGCGCGAGCCCTTGGCATAGGCATGCTCGTCGAAGAGGTCCATCGCGATCTCGTAGCGCCGCTCGACGATGGCGCGGCGCTCGCCGGAACCGAGGTAGCCGTCGAGCGCATCCAGCGACCGAATCGTCGCTTCCTCCCAGCCGTCCAGCGCCTCGGTCACCAACACCTCGCCGTAGGTGGCGAACCCTTCGTTGAGCCAGATATGGGACCAGTCCCGGCAGGTAATCATGTCGCCGAACCACTGATGGGCCAGCTCGTGCGCCACCAGGTCGTCCATTCGTCCTTCGTCGTAGGCGGTCGCGTCGCGCAACGACGCCGCGTTCAGCGTGGTGGCGCTGATATTCTCCATTCCTCCGAACATGAACTCGTCGACCGCCACCTGGGCGTACTTCTCGTAGGGGTAGGGAAACTCGAGGTAGTCGGAGAGTGCCGTGAGCATCGCCGGTGTGGTGCCGAAGTTGCGCGGGATCCGCTCGGCGAGACCCGCCGGAACGTAGTAGTCGACCGAGATCTCTCCCCAGGTGTCGTGGAACTCGTCGAGCTCGCCGATCGCGACGCTGATCAGGTAGGTGACGTGCGGCTGGGATTCGTACCAGCGCCAAATTCGGGTGTCGTCCGGTCCTTCGTCGACGCCGAGCAAGGCGCCGTTGCCGATCACCGTGTAGCGACGGTCGACGGTGTAACGCGCCGAGCTGGTGCCGCGGTCGTTGGGGTAGTCCCACGAGGGGAACCAGTAACGCGACTCCTGCTCCTCGCCCTGGCTCCAGGCCTGGGGAGCTCGATCCGGCGCGTGCGGCGCGGGCCCGATGAAGTTGAGTCCGCGGCGCGGGCGGCCCCGGTAGTCCACCGCCAGCGTGAAGCGCTCGCCGCCCGCGAAGGGCCGGGTCAGGTCGATGGTGATGATCTCGCCGCGATGTTCGAATGGCAGCGGCACGGCGGTCCCGAGAGGAAGCGGGCCGTGCAGAGGGCCGGGCGTCGTCACCAGGCGCACCTGCTCGATCTGGAGATCGATGGCGTGCAGCCGCACCTGCTCGAGATCGTCGTGCAGCGAGGCCGCGGTGATCGCGGAGGTCCCGGCGATGCTCCCTTGGTCGAGATCGATGCGCAGGTCGAGTGCGGTGTGCAGCAGGTCGAAGTCGCGGTCCGGCGCGTAGCGCGCCGGGGGCGGATCGTCGCCGGCGGCCGTGAGCGCAGCGCGCCCGCAGCGTTCGATCGAGTCGTGCGCGAGGGCGGAGGATGCGGCGGCGAGAGCCACCAGGAGCGCGTGCACAGGGCGGATGCGAGGGGAGCGTGGTTTCATGGCTCGGGATTCTAGGCGATCGCGCGCATGGAACGGGCGAATCGCGAATCGGGTGGCGGATTAGGGTTCGCGCAAGTCCTTAGTACCACACATTCATGCTCTCGATCCCACCGCTAAAGTTGGTGTTGTTGATCAAGCGCCCGCCGTAGCGCTACCCCATACGCGCGAAGGTGATGTTCATCCCGGCCGACATCGCCCTGCTGATGGTATGCGCGGTGCACATGCCGAGCATCCTCATCTCCCCTTCCATCACCGGGAGCAGGTGCGGCGCGAGCCCACGGCCACGGTGTTCGGGCGGAGTCGCGAAGTCGGTCATCTCGACATTGCAAGCATCAGGATCCATCTCGGAAGACGCGACGGCGGCGACTCGGCCATCTTGGAGCACGCAGCAGTAGTTCACACGGCTACGCATCGTCTCCAGCAGATAGTCGGGCTCGTGGATCGGGAAGGGGTAGGAGCGAAAGACGTCCGCGTAGATATGGGTGATCTCCTCGACGAGCTCTGGCCCGGCCCGCACGATATTCGGCGGCGCGCTCGCGCCATCCGAAATCCCCTCCCCTTGTCTCTGCTCCGCCACAGCGAGCACCCGCTGGGCTTGCTCGGCGTTCGAATCGACGCCAGGCCGACCAGCAAGAAGACCCACTGAATCGTGTCGGTGTAGATGACCGCTTTCAGACCGCCGGCCACCGTGTAGGCGGCGGTGATGAGCGTCACCGAGGCGAGCTTGGCCCCGGCCAGAATCTGGGCGCCGGTGAAGGCGAGATAGCCGAACCCGGAGATCAGGGCGGCCAGCAGGGCCACCCGATCGCTGTAGCGCCAGCGCAGGAAATCCGGGAAGGTGAGCATCCCGTGGCGCGCGTCGATTGCCTTGATGCGCGGGATGATGAAGATCGCGGCGAGCCAGGCGCCCAGAAGCCGGCAAAGAGCAGCCAGCTCCCGGCCAGTCCCATCGCGAACCCGAGGCCACCGAGGCCGATCGAGAAGCCGCCGCCGACATCGGTGGCGACGATCGACAGCCCGACGTGGTGGGCACCGATGGCGCGACCGCCGACATGATTGTCTCGATCCTCCGCGAGCGGATCGCGCATGTCGCTGCACACATCGGATCCGCACACTCGCCGGGCCGCATTGCCCACCCTACCAGCCGAGCAGACGGGTCTCATCCGCGTCGCCCGGTTCCGATCAGTCGGTTCGAGAATAGACCTGTTGTCCGTCGACGAAGGTCTGGTCGACCCGCATGTGCCGCAGGGCGGTGGCATTTCGATCGAGCACCTCCCAAGGGTCGCGCTCCAGGATCACCAGATCGGCGAAGTGTCCCGGCTCCAAGACGCCGCAGGGGAAAGCGTAGCCATGGATCGACGCGGGTCGTGAGGTGTGGGCCGCCAGGGCATCGGTCAACGTGATCCTCTCTTCGGCGATCCAAGGAGACACCCCTTGGGACTCCATACGGGTCACCGCCGCCTCGATCCCTCGCCACGGATCGGCGCCCTCGACCGGGGCGTCGGAACCGAACACCACGAGCGAGCCGCGCTCCTGCAGAGTGGAAAAAGGGTAGGCCCAACGCCGGGCGGTGGGGTTCGGCAGGTTGCGCTCGACGATTTCGCGGTCGGTCCACATATGAGAGGGCTGTCCGCTGAAGACCACGGGGCGCAGGTCGTGGCGCGCCAGGATCCGTTCCGAGAGCAGTTGCGCGTGCTCCAGGCGGTGGCGACGGCCGGCGCTCCGCGGCCGCTGCTCCAGGCAACGCAGCGCCTGCTCCACGGCGCGGTCGCCGATCGCGTGCAACACAGCCGGCACCCGCGCGGCGGCGCAGGCGTCGAGCCATTCGAGGAGCTCCGCGTCGCCCATGTTCAGAATCCCCCGATCGGTGGTTCCCGCGTAGGGATGGCTCACGGCGGCGGTGAGCGATCCGAAGGAGCCGTCGAGGAAGATCTTCGCTCCGGCGGGACTCAGCCAGCACGGGACGCCGGAGCGGAACAGATCCGCGGTGGCCCTCAGCTCCGCCGGCTCGCCGAAGACCAGGTTGCAGAGCACGCGCACCCGGTCGTGCGCGTTCCTCTGATAGCGCCGTACGAGCTCGAAGTCGGCGCGCGTCTCCTGGGTGTGCAGCGCCGTGATTCCACAGCTCCACAGGTGGCGCACGAAGGGGGGCAAGAGACGCTCCTTGTCGGCGTCCGAGGCGGCGGGAACCAACATCTCGCGCAGCTCGAAGATCTCCTCGAACACCAGTCCGGTGAGCCGCCCGTCCATGCGCTCGACCACACTCTTGGCGGGAAGCCGCGGCAACGCCTGAAGGCGTTCGAGCCCCAGGGTATTCAGCCAGGCGGAGTGCCAGTCCTTGCTGACCAGGAACACCGGATGGGCGCTGCAGCCGGCATCGAGGACCGCGGGGGAGGCGGAGTGCTCGGCCAGCAAGACCGAGCGTTCCCAACCGTGGCCGGTGATCCAGCCCCCCGGGGAGCGGGCGGCCGCGTGCTCGGCGACGACCTCGGTGAGGCGGCGTGTCGTGGTCACGTCCCGCAGGTCGAGGGCCGCGCGCTGCAGCGCCGCCAGCACCAGGTGGACGTGGCTGTCGCAGAATCCCGGCAGCAGAGGGCGGCCGTCCAGCTCCACGATTTCGGCGCCGCGTGCCCGCGCGGGATCGAGCGCCTCCTCCGGTCCCACGTAGTCGATCGACCGTCCCCTGCAGAGCAACACGCCGCGCCGCAAGGGCGGGCCCTTCATCGGGCGGATGGGACCGCCGCGGAACAGGGTGCGGGGGCCGGCGCGGGTCATTGCGTTTCGGAGCTCACAAGGTGTCGTGAAAGGCCTCGGTCACGTACCAATTAGACGGCTCCTGGACGACGCGCTCCGGCACCTTGTCGGGTTCGAAGACGGTGAAGACGAGTGGCCGCTCCTTTCCTTCCCAGTAGAAGCCGGCGGCGAGCAAGGCTTGCAGATGGGGCTCCGTCGCCGCAAGACTGATCTCGAGCCACGGCGCACGCCCGGAGGCCCAGCGCATGATCCCGCGCGCCATCGCCGCCAGGTCGATCGGCTCGCTGGAGCCCCACAGGTCGACGATCACCCAGGTTCCGTCCCCGGGTGGGGGATGGCGAATCACCGCGTAGCGCAGGATTTCGCCGCCGGTGACCAGCGCCAGCCGGGTGTAGGTCCGCCGCGGGGCCTCGTCGAAGCGCCAGCGCAGCCAGTCGAGCGACCGCTCCTCGGTGCATCGGTAGTCGTCGCGGTAGCGCTCCCAGAGCGGCGCGAAACGGCTGTCGAAGCGATCCAGCGTCTCGATCCGTGCTCGCCGTGGATGGCGCATCGGGGTGCGCCAGCGACCCAGCGCATGCAGACGGTGGCGCGGGAAGCTCGCCAAGTTGGCCCGCAGTACCTTCATCGTCGTCAGGCGCCGGTAGCCGAGCAGGCGCCGGCCGATGCGGTAGGCCTCCTCGGTCGGGGCGCCGATCCCCCAGGTCACGTCGACCAGCTTGGCCCAGCGGCGCTGGTTCTCGAAGAGCCACCACTGCAGGCGCCCGCCCCGATGCGCCTCATCGATCATGTTGTCGACCGGCACCCCCGTGCGGACGATTTTGCGGCCGACCTGAAAGCGGCGGATCAGGCTTCCGTAGTGGCCGACCAGTAGCCCCTCGCCATCGACGGCGACGCTCGAGGCACGGCACCCCAGGTGGCTCCCCTGGAACATCCAGCGCAGCTCCGCCAGCCACTCGCTCCGGGTCCCCGGCCGGGATTCGGCGAAGACCCGCTCAGCCAAGGAGGCCACCGCCGGCAGGTCCTCGGGCTGGGAAGGGCGAATCGTCAGATCGCCGAACCTCTCCCGCAGGGCCGGATCGGCGTGGTGCCCGAACTCAATTCGCATGGCCGAGACGGCGCGCCCGGAGAGAGCGCGAGGGAGATGTGACGGGGGAGGGGGCTGCGGTCATGGTTGCTACGAGTCCGATGCCTGGTGCGGGGGGGCACGCCCCTCCAACTCCCAGCTTGGGGGAACAACTGGTGGGTGTCTAGCCCCCTTCGTGGGGATTGCTCCGGAGCCGAGCTGGCGCGCGCCTTATTCTGCATGCATGAATGAAACGCTGCTGTTGACCCACGACGCATTCCTGCTGCACGACACCGGCTACGGTCACCCGGAGCGCAGCGACCGGCTGCGGGCGATCTGGGAGCTGCTCGACAAGGAGCCGGTGGCGGGGACGCGAGTCGAGTCCGCGGAACCGGCGTCGCTGGAAGCGGTCGCCCGCGTCCACAGCGCGGCTCATATCGAAGCGATGAACGCGCTGCGCGGGCGCCGCGCCAGCATCGGCGCGGAGACCATCGTCTCGCCCGGATCGATCGATGCGGCCTGGCTGGCGGCGGGGGCGGGAATCGAGGCGGTCGATGCGGTGTGCCGCGGGGACGCGACAAGCTGCTTCGCGCTGGTACGGCCGGTCGGACACCACGCCGAGGCGAGTCGAGCGATGGGTTTCTGCCTGTTCAACAACGTCGCGGTCGCGGCGGCGCACGCACGGGCGGTGCACCATGTTTCTCGGGTATTGATCGTCGACTGGGACGTGCACCACGGCAATGGCACCCAACATATGTTCGAATCCGATGCCGGGGTGCTCTTCTTCAGCACCCACCAGTTCCCCTTCTTTCCGGGGACCGGCGCGGTCGAAGAGGCGGGGACCGGCGAGGGGCGCGGGTTCACGATCAACGTGCCGCTGCCGGCTGGGCGCCGCGACGACGACTACAACGCGATCTTCGAGGAGCTCCTGGCGCCGGTCGCGGAGTCGTTTCGGCCGGAGCTGGTGCTGGTGTCGGCCGGATTCGATGCCCATCGAGACGATCCTCTGGGCGGCATGGCGCTCAGCGATCGAGGTTTCGCGACTCTCTGCGCCACGGCGCGGCGGATCGCCGAGACCCACGCCGGTGGCAAGCTGGTGCTGGTGCTGGAAGGCGGCTACGACCTCGCGGGGCTGGCGCGCGGCGTGCACGCCTGCGTGCGGGTGCTGACCGGGGACGATCCGGCGGCGGGAGCGGACGGGCCGGGGAAGCGCGGCGGGGCCGCCCTGAAGCGGGCGCTGGAGGTGCAGAGGGAGTTCTGGGCGCTACCGTGAATCGGCGTCGACGAGATCCTTGACGAACCACCGGTCGCAGCCGAAGTGGCCGGTGGCGCCCAAGGGCCGGTCGATCGGCCGGAAGCCGACGGAGCGGTAGAGGGACTGAGCCCGATCCATGGCGGCGAGGGTCTCGAGGTAGCAGAGGGAGAAGCCGGCGGCGGTGGCGCGTTCCAGGATCAGGCGCAGCAGATGGCGGCCGGCACCCAGGCCACGCGTATCGGGCAGCAGGTACATCTTGCGCAGCTCGCAGACCTCGGCGGCGCCACCCTCGAGTGGCGCGAAGCCTGCACCTCCCACCACGCGCCCGGCGCGGCAGACCACCCAGTAGCCGGCGCGGGCGGCCGCATAGGCGGCGCTCATGGCGTCGATCTCGGCGTCGTGGAAGGCGAAGCCGGGGCCGTCGGCGCCGTACTCACCGAGCACCCGCCGGATGATGGCGGCGATGGCGGGATCGTCGCGGGGCTCGATTCGGCGGATCTCGAGCGCGGGGGAGGGTGGGGACGGGGTCATGCTGCGGCGTAGGGTCTGGTGGGCGGTGGGGGGTGTCAAGGGTGGGGGTTCCACGCTGGGGTTTCGATATGGCGGTTCGCCACTCGCCCTCTTGCTCGACATAGGACCGGGTTCCACGATCAGAAGAGCGAGTCATGACGCCCTTTAGAGACACAACTCACCGCTCTCGAACGAGAGTGCGGGGTTGTGACGCGGTTGGCGCTGGGGCGGGGTGAGGACGCCGTGGGCAAGGCATGGCTCGACGTCGTCAACCTGAACGACGCCCACAAGTGGATCAGCGCCAGCGGGGAAAGCACCGAGATCGAGATCCACCCCGAGAGCGAGACCCCCGATCAGTCGTGGCATCCCGGGATCGGCACCGACACCCATCAGCCGATCACCCGCTGGAGACTGGAGCTGGACGGATCGTACGGCGACGCTTCGATCGTCCTGGTCCGCATTCCTCATCCCCCCTCCTGATCGGAGCCAATCATGCTCCTTCTCCTGCCCCTCGCCAGCGCCGCTCCCCAGTCGATGTGGCCGCTGTGCGACAATCCGCCCACTCCATTCATCCCATCCAAACCGCTCTCCAACGATGCCCCGGCAACCCACGAAACCCGCCCCGCTGCGCCCCGGCGACACCATCGGCGTGTTCGCCCCCGCCAGCCCGATCCAGCGACCGATGCTCGACGCGGGCGTGGCGCTGCTCGAGACACGGGGTTTCGCGGTGCGGGTGGCGCGCGGAATCGACGATCGGCGGCGCTACCTGGCCGGCGATGACGCGGCCCGGGCGGCGGGCTTCGCGGAGCTGGCCGGCGATCCCGAGGTGCGGGTGCTGTGGGGGGCGCGCGGCGGCTACGGCTGCGGGCGCATCGTCGACCGTCTCGATCTGGGGGCGCTGGCGGGGCGCCCGGTGGTGGGGTCAAGCGACTTGACGGCGATCTCGCTGGCGCTGAGGCGCCGGGGGTCGACCTTCCTGCACGGCGCCATGGTCGCCTCGGAGCCACCTCTGCAGCGCGCCGGCATCGACCTGGTGCTCGATCTGCTCACCGGCACGCGCGGGGCGGGGTTCGAGATCGGCCGCACGACGCTGCGCACGGTGGTCGAGGGCGGGGACGAGGCGGTGGAGGGGGTGCTGGAGGGGGGCTGTCTGTCGCTGCTGGCGGCCGCCGCCGGGACCCCCGACGCGCTGTTGGCAGCGGGCGCGATCTGCGTCATGGAGGACGTCGGGGAGCGGCCCTTTCGGATCGATCGAATGCTGGTCCAGCTGCGGCGGGCGGGCTGCCTGGACGGGGTGCGGGCGGTGGTCTTCGGCGAGATGCCGGGCTGCTCGCAGAATGCCGACCAGGGCTACGAGCTCGACGAGGTGCTGGCGGACTGCTTGGGTGATCTGGGGGTGCCGATCCTGGCCGGGCTGCCGGTCGGCCACGTCGTCTCGGCGCCGCATTTCCCGGTCCCGATGGGATTGCGGGCGCGATTGGAGGGCGGCCGTCTGGTGCTCGACGAGGCGCTGGTGGAGGCGAGGACGTGAAAGGAGTGGGCTTGGAGAGAGGGAGTCGATTCCACCTGCTCGGCATCGGCGGGACCGCCATGGCCTCGCTGGCCGGGCTGCTGCGCCAGCTCGGGCACCAGGTGCAGGGCTCGGACGGGCCGATCTATCCGCCGATGAGCGACGTGCTGGCGGCGCTCGACGTGAGGGTCTTCGAGGGCTATGACGCGTCCCATCTCGATCCGCCCCCGGACGCGGTGGTGGTCGGCAACGCCATTCCGCGCGGCAACCCCGAGCTGGAGGCGGCGCTCGAGCGCGACCTTCCCTACTGGTCGATGCCGGCTTTGCTCGCGCAGCTGGTGCTGTGGAAGCGTACCCGGCTGGTGGTCAGCGGCACGCACGGCAAGACCACGACCACGGCGATGGCCGCCTGGTTGCTGCACCGCGCCGACCCCGAGAGCGGCTGGCTGGTGGGGGGGCTGCCGCTGGGTCTGCCGGCCAACCACCGCGTGGGTCGGCCGGGGCATCCCTTCGTCATCGAGGGGGACGAATACGACACCGCCTACTTCGACAAGGCCGCGAAGTTCTTTCACTACCGTCCCCAGCGCCTGGTGATCAACGCCGTGGAGTTCGACCACGCCGACATCTACAGCGACCTGGAGACGATCGAGCTGCAGTTTCGGCGCCTGGTGAACACCGTTCCGCGTTCGGGGGTGGTGATCGCCTGCGCCGATGACGCGGGGGCTTTGCGGGTGGTGGAGGGCTCAGGGGCCGAGGTGCTGAGCTTCGGGGTGGGGCCGCGGGCGACGGGCGCGGCGGAGCCCGACTTCTGGGCTCTGGAGCTGGAAAGCGGCCCGGAGGGGGTGGAATTCGCGCTTCGGGTGCGGGGCAAGGATCGAGGACGCTGGCGCATCGGCGAGCCGGGGGTCTTCAACGTGCGCAACATGCTGGCCGCCCTGGCGCTGGTCGAGGGGACCGGGCTCGACTGGGGTGCGACGCGGGCGGCGGTGGCGGAGTATCGCGGGGTGCGGCGGCGGCTGGAGCTGCGCGGCGAGGTGCGCGGGGTGAGGGTCTACGACGACTTCGCCCATCACCCGACCGCCATCGCGGGGGCGATCGAGGCGATCGCCGGGGTCACCTCGGGGCGGCTGATCGCGGTGCTGGAGCCACGCTCGTGGACCTTGCGCAGGCGGCTCTTCGAGGGCGAGCTGGTCGACGCGCTGGGCGCGGCCGACCGGGTGATAATCGCGCCGGTATACCGGCCGGAGAAGCTCGACGCGGCGATTCGACTGGAGCCGCGGCGGGTGGCGGAGGGGCTGCAGGACCGGGGGACCGACGCCGACGCGCCGGCTTCGAACGCCGCGATCGTCGACCTGGTGGGGAAGATCGCGCGCGGCGGCGACTCGGTGCTGGTCATGTCGAACGGCGGATTCGACGGGATTCACGAGCGCTTGCTGCGCACCCTGGCGTGAATCCTCTTCCGCGCCCGGCGCAGCCAGCGACGCTCCGATCGATCGAAGAACCCGAGCGCCAGCAGTCCGACCAGGTAGGCGGCGGCGGCCAGCGCGAGCGCCGCGGTGATTGCCGTGGCCTGCCGCGGCTGCAGGATCAGCAGCGTGGCGACCGGCAGGAGGGCGGCGCCGAGCGGGCGGAGGAGCGGCCGCGCCAGGCCGATCCCACCGAGGCAGCGGGCGGCCTGCCAGGCCATCAAGAGCAGCACCAGCAGCTCGGTGACGACGGTGGCGAGGGCGGCGCCCGCGGGGCCCGCGCGCGGGATCAGCACCAGGTTCAGCGCCACGTTGACCAACGACGCCAGCCCCTGGATCGCCACGCGCTGGCGTTCCTTGCCGAGCGCGTAGAGGGCGTCGGCCGGCGCGTAGGAGAGGTAGCGGAGCACGACCTGGACCGCCAGGATGCGCAAGAGCGGCTCCACGCCGGCGTAGTCCGGCCCCATGAGCAGCACGCGGATCGGCGCGGCGAAGATCCAGATGGCGGCCGCGAGCGGCACCGAGACCGCGGCCAGGTAGCGGATGTTGAGGCGGAAGATGCGGCGCAGCTCGGATGCGTTCGATTCGCCGAGGGCGAAGGCGGCCGGCAGCAGCGCCGCCGACATCGCGACCGGCACCAGGTTCATGAGAGCGACCAGCTTGAAGGCCGCCGAGTAGATGCCGACCTCGGGCGTGCTGCGCATGTTGGCCAGCATCACGGTGTCGATCTGGCCGTAGATCACGTAGAAGACGCTGGAGGCGGCGAAGGGCAGACTGGCGCGCACGTAGGCGGGCACCTCCGCGAGGCGCGGGCGCGGGCGCACCAGCTTCGCGACCAGGGCGGCGGCGACCGCCATGCCGCCGAGGCCGGTCGCCAGGTGCATGAGGCCGAAGAAGGGCAGGGGACGCACCCAGAGGATGCCGAGCGCGCACATGAGGGCGAGCACCAAGGCACCCGAGAGCTCGGAGAGGGCGCAGCGGCCGACTCGTCCCAGGGCCCTGAGCGCGCCGTGGAGGGGCGCTCGCGCGGCCTGCAGAAGCACCCCGACGCCCAGGAGCGGCATCAGGATGCGGGCGCCGTGCGGGTACTCGAAGGACCAGACCGCGCCGTTGAGGAAAGCCGTCATGACCACCAGCATGAGTGCGGTGGTGACCAGGGCGTTGCCCAGGTAGGTCGGAGCCTGGTCCGGGGCGCGCGATACCTGGCGCACGGTGTGGTAGCCGGTGCCCAGGTCGACCAAATGGCAAGCCAGGGTCGCCAGCGCGATCGCCGCGGCCAGGGCGCCGTAGTCGGTGGGGCCCAGATAGCGCACCAGGGCCAGCGCGACGATGCCGCGGATCAGCGTGGTCGCCGCCGCGGATGCCGCGAGGGCGGCGGTATCCCCGAAGATGTTACGAGCTCGAATCACGGCGGCAACTCTACCGGATGGGCGTTGTCGGCACGCGGACTCGCGCCATGAGGCCGCCGGCGCGGCGCACCGCGGGGGATCGGCGTGGTGGTCCGGTGCTCTATCTGCTGGCGCGCTTCCCCAGCGTGACCGAGACCTTCCTCTACGACGAGATCGCGGCGCTCGGAAGCGCCGGGGTGGAGGTCGTGCCCTGGGCCTTGCGTCGCCAGGCGGTGCCGGTGCTGCAGCCGGGCGCGCGAGCGCTGGAGCCGGGGGTCGCGATCCCCGATGCGGCGCGAGCCATCGGGGCCTGGGTTCGGTGGTGGCTGCGGGCGCCGCGCGCGATGGCCCTCGCCACTCGCGGGAGCTGGCGCGGCCGCCCGGCGGGCGCGCGGGCGCGGCTGCGTCATTGGATCGCATGGGGACTGGGTCCCGCGGCGGCCGACGCGGTGCTGGGCTCCGGCGCCCGACACATCCACGCCGCCTACCTGGGCCCGCCAGCCGCCGCTGCGGCGGTGGCGTCACTCCTGACCGAGGTGCCGTACTCGGCCTCGGCCCACGCCCACGACATCTTCAAGGGGACTCGAGGACTGAAGGCCAAGATCGAGGGCGCGGCCTTCGTGCGTGCGATCAGCGAGCACAACCGGCGCCACCTGGCGCGTCTGACGCAGGGCGTGACGCGGCCCACGGCGCTCTGCGTCGTCCCCTGCGGACTGACCGAGGACTGGTTCGAGCCGCCCGCGGCGCGCCCGGAATCGCCCCCCACCATCCTGGCGGTGGCCCAGCTCGAGCGCTACAAGGCGCTGGATCTGTTGATCGACGCGGCGGCGATCTTGCGCTACCGGGGCGTCGCTCTGCGTCTCGTCATCGTCGGAGAGGGGTCCCGGCGGCGGGCGCTCGAGGCGCGGATTCGGGGCGCCGGCCTGGACGGCGTGGTGGAGCTGGCCGGCGCCCGCGATCGCGGCGAGGTTCGACGACGCCTGGACGCCGCCACCCTCTTCGCCGCGCCGGGTCGGGTCGAGCCGAGCGGCAAGAAAGACGGCATCCCGGTGGCGATCGTCGAGGCGATGGCGCGAGGAGCTCCGGTGGTGGCGACGCGGATCTCGGGCGTCGCGGAGCTGGTGAGTCACCGGCGGACCGGGCTCCTGGTGCCGCCCGACGACGCTGGCGCCCTGGCGCACGCGCTGGAGCGCCTGTTGGGTGATCCGGCCGCGCGGGCAGCTTTGGCGCGGCAAGCTCGCGCCGTCGTCGAGCGCACGCGGCGTGCTGAGCGCTGCGCGGCGGAGCTCGCCCGCCTACTCGCCGGAGAGCGGTCGAGCCGCCCCGCCACCGCGAGCGGCAAGGAGCCAGTGCCGCCCGGTCTTCGCGCCGTGGCGCCCGCGCAGCCCGGCGCTCCCCGGGTGCGCCCGCTCCAACCCGAGGATCGCCCGGCGGTGGTCGACCTTTTCGCGCGCAGCTTCGGTCCGCTGGAAGCGGCGGAGCGGGAGCGGCGTTGGCGCTGGCTGCTGGAGGAGAGTCCCGCGCGCGGGCTCGAGGGAGCGGCGCGGCCCTTCGTACTGGAGCGGGAGGGGAGCCTGGTCGGCTGCATGGTCGTGGTGCCGATGCCGCTCTGGGTGTGGGATCGCTCGGTGGTCGTGCACTGGATCGGCGCCACCACACTGCTACCGGGCGAACGGGGAGCGGCCGCCCTGCTCATGGGCCGGGTGCGCGAGGAGCTGCCGCTCTCGTCCGGCCTGCCGACGGCGCGCATGCTGCGCTTCTGGCGCAAGGTCGACCGGCACCGTGAGCTGCTCGTTCCCGGAGAGCTGGGGCTCTGGTCGCGCCTGGTCGCGCCCCCCGCGCCGCGCCACCTGCCGCGCCCCCTGCGCGAGCTGCCCGGGCGCTGCGAGGAGGGCGCCGGAAGGTCGCTCGGCGCCGCGCTCGGCCTGCGCGCGCGGCCGGCGTCCAGACTCGAGGCCGACTGGGACGACTGGCTCCGGGCGGCCACCCGCGGCTGGCCGATCACCCTGGCGCGCTCGGTCGCGCTCTGCAACTGGCTCTACGCCGACGACCCCCTCGCCCCCTGCCGCCTGGTGCTGGTCGAGCGCCGGGGGCGGCCCGCGGGCTTCGCCGCCATCGACTGCTACCAGGGAGAGGACGGACGGCGCCACGCCGGCCTGAGCGACCTCTTCTCCGCCCGAACCGACCCCGCCGCTCTGGCCTTCACCCTGCACGCCGCGCTCGCCCAGGCGCGCCGTCTGGGCGCGGTCTCTCTGAAAGCGCTGGAACCGACCCATCCGACGACGCGCCGCCTGCTGCGAGCCGCCGGCTTCCTGGCCGGACGCAGCCAGGCCCACCCGCTGCTACTGGCGCGCGCGCCCGACCACGTCTCCCCGAGCTGGTACGCCGACCTTCACCACTGGCATTTGACGCGCTCGTGGTGTGATCCAAGGCGGGTGTAAGGGGGGGGCGACGAGACGAGAACTCAATCGATGAATGAATATCTTGAATTTATCACTTGATAAACTCAATATATGTGCGCATAATCTTGGGAGAACAGGAGACCAGAATGGACATCTCAAGAGCCAGGTGCCCAGATTGCGGCCAGGCGATGCGTCTGACACGAGCCGGCTGCCCGGGTTGCGGCGTCGGTCTCGATGGAGAGTTCGAAAGCTCGGCACTGGGGCTCTTGACCGAAGCGGATCAGGCCTTCGTGGTGGCCTTCCTGCGGCATCACGGATCGATTCGCAAGATGGAGAGCCTCTTCGATATCAGCTACCCCACGGTCAAGAACCGACTGCGTTCGATCGTGGAGATCCTGGATCGGAGCTGCGACTCGCTAGGCTCCAACTCCGAGATCCTGGCGCGGCTATCACGCGGCGAGATCTCGGTGGACGAGGCGCTTCAACGATTGAAGCCGCCGGGAACACCGGAGAACGGACCATGAGAACCGAAAGACGACAGATTTTGGAGATGCTCGCCAGCGGCAAGATCTCGGCGGACGAGGCCGAGCGCTTGCTCGAGAGGATCGGTCCCGCGGGCTCCCTTCGGTCCCCAGGCGGGACGGCAGGGTCGGATGGCGGTTCGGAGGGCGACGCCGATGCAGGGCCGCGCAAAGGCACGGGAGGCAAGCGCCGCTATCTGCGGGTGCGCGTCGACGGCGGCGATGGCGACAAAGTCAACGTGCGAGTGCCGCTCGGTCTGATCAAGGCCGGCATCAAGCTCAAGGCATTGCTCCCGAATCAGGCCCACGACGAAATCGAGAAGACCGGCCTCGACCTGGGGCGACTGGCGGAGCTGGAAGGCGAAGAGCTGCTCGAGGCTCTGACGGAGTTGGAGGTCGATGTGGACTCGGGTGACGGCGACGTGGTGCGGGTGTTCTGCGAGTAGGGGTCAGGCGCGGGATCGTAAGCCTCTCCGATGCTTCCGCCGCGACATGGCCTTTGCGCTCGAGACGGCCGACGCCGCCTCACCGGCCGTGCGCTAGTGCGTCATCGAAGGCAATTCAAAGGAGGAGGCGTCAACTGTCGCGATTATGGAATGCCGGAGGTCGCTGGCTGCACGATCTCCGGAAGTCGGGCGGCGACCGGTGCCGCGATCAACTGCGATAGAGATGCGGAGGCGCGCTTCACCAACTGTACGATCGTGGCAAACCATGCCGCTGGAACAAGGGGCGCGCGCTCCCCCGGCTTCTACAATTCGCCGGTCCCGACGAATTGCATACTCTGGGCCATCGCTCCCGACGAGGTAGAGGGCAGTCACCCATGGATATACTATTGCGATGTTCAGGGGATGGCCCGGAGAGGGCAACATCGATCTCAGTCCGCACTTCGCATCGTTCGGCGGATTCGAGCTGCTCCTCGGGCCCGGATCTCTCTGCATCGACACGGGCGCCCCGAGCTCACCGACGGCATCTCGGATTGGCATCCGCGCTGGCCCGAGGGAGTGCCGAACGGACCGCGCTCCGATGTGGGAGCCTACGGCGGACCGGGGAACTGGGGCTGGCTGCCGTAGATCGACCCAAGGACGCGCAGCGGGCGCCCGGCGAAAGTGTTGCGATGGAGCTCGGCATCGAGGCACACTCGCCCGCATGCGCATCGCCATCACCGGCTCGTCGGGGTTCATCGGCCGCGCGCTCGCCGCCGCGCTGCGTGCGCGCGTGCCCGGCGCACACCTGATCGGCCTCGACCGCCGCTCGCCGCCCGCCGAGATCGAGCTCGACCGGCATGTCTACTGGGAGATGCGCGCGCCGCTGGCCCCCTTCCTGCGCGCCGAAGGGATCGACCACCTGGCGCACTTGGCGTTCCAGGTCGATCCCCTGCGCAACGAGCGGGCCATGGCGGCGATCAATGTCGGCGGCACCCGCCACGTGCTCGACGAGGCGCAGGCCGCCGGCATCGCCCACATCACCATGCTATCCAGCGCCACCGCCTATGGCGCACATCCCGACAATCCCCCGCTACTGAGCGAAAGCGCCCCACTGCGCGCCACCGGCGGTTTCAGCTACGCGCGGCACAAGGCGCTGGTCGAGGCCGACATCGCCGTGCGCCGCGGCGCCTTCCCGGAGACGAGCTTCTTGATGGTGCGTCCCACCGCCGTGGTCGGGCCCGGGCTCGACAACTACCTTCGAGCGCTGCTCGACAAGCCGCGCATCGCCGATCCGCGGCCGGGCGCGCCGCCTTTTCAGCTGGTAGACGTCGACGACCTGGCGGCGATCGTGGCGAAGGCGATGGAGATCGGGATGGAAGGCGTGCTCAACGTGGCGGCGCCGGGGCTGGTGACGCTGGACGACGTGGCCGAGCTGACGGGGGCGCGCCTGGTGCCCATCGATCGCCGTTTGATGCGCGGCATCACGGCCGCGGCGTGGCGCCTGGGGATGCGCTCGATCACGCCTGCGCCTCCGGAAATCCTCGACTACGTAGTCCATCCCTGGGTGATCGATACCACTCGCCTGGAGCGGACCCTGGCTCCCGCCTGGCGCTGTGACGCGCGTGCCGCGCTGGCGCGCATGGTGACCGACCGGGACTGAGCGTGCAACGCATTGTCGCGTCGAAAGGCGACGCAAGAAGATGCTTGGGATGACGCACTCCCGATTCCTATACTCCTGAGCCCTCCGGGGCGCGGGCCCTCCGTCGATCGCTTCGCGCTGCCCTCGTCCAGCAACAACCACATGGAGTACGCAATGGCGTCGGCTGCCGGCGCGACGCAGAGTCGCGCGTTATCCGGCCCTCTGAAGCTCGTGGGCTCCTCGATCGGGGCCAAGGTCGTGATGGCCGTCACGGGACTGATTCTGTCGGTCTTCGTGCTCGGCCACATGGTGGGCAACCTGCAGATCTTCCTGGGGCCGGAGGCGATCAATCGCTACGGCGCCTTCCTGCAGGGGCTCGGCGAGCTGCTGTGGCTGATCCGTCTCGTTCTGCTGGCGACCGTGGTCATCCACGTCGCCTCGGCCGCCCGCCTGGTGATCCTCAACAGGCAGGCGCGTCCCATCGGTTACGTGCACGGCGCCGACGTGCAGGTCGCATTCGCGGCCCGCACCATGCCGTGGACCGGCATGATCCTCTTGGCGTTCATCGTCTATCACCTGGCGCATTTCACCGCCGGACGGGTGCAGCCCGAGCTCTTCGGCTTCCACGACGAGTTGGGGCGCCACGACATCTACGCGATGGTCGTGCTCGGCTTCCAGGACTGGTTCGTGACCGGCTGCTACGTGATCGCCAACGCGCTGCTCGCGCTGCACATGAGCCACGGTGTTTCGAGCATGTTCCAGTCCTTCGGCGTAACCACGCCGAGTCTGCGCCGGCCGCTGGTCGACCTGGCGGGGCCGGCGATCGGGACCCTGGTGCTGCTCGGCAACCTCAGTATTCCCCTGGCGTGCTGGCTCGGCCTGCTCGAGCTTCCCTACGGAGCGATGTGACATGAATCTCGACGCCAAGATCCCCGCGGGCCCGATGGCCCAGAAGTGGGACACCCATCGCTTCGAGATGAAGCTGGTCAACCCCGCCAACAAGCGGAAATACAAGGTAATCGTCGTCGGCACCGGTCTCGCCGGAGCGTCCGCGGCCGCCTCATTGGCCGAGCTGGGCTACCGGGTCGAGGTTTTCTGCATTCAAGACAGCGCGCGCCGCGCCCACAGCATCGCCGCCCAAGGCGGCATCAACGCCGCCAAGAACTACCCCAACGACGGCGACAGCATTTACCGCCTCTTCTACGACACGGTCAAGGGCGGCGACTTCCGCGCCCGCGAAGCCAACGTCTACCGGCTGGCGCAGCTCTCCAACGAGATCATCGACCAGTGCGTGGCGCAAGGCGTGCCCTTCGCGAGAGAGTACGGCGGACTTCTCGCCAACCGCTCCTTCGGTGGCGCACAAGTGTCGCGTACGTTCTACGCGCGCGGCCAGACCGGCCAGCAGCTCTTGCTCGGCGCCTACTCGGCGCTGATGCGCCAGGTCTCGCTGGGCACGGTGACCCTGCACACCCGCTCGGAGATGCTCGACCTGGTGGTGATCGAGGGGCAGGCGCGCGGCATCGTGGTGCGCGACCTGGTGACCGGCAAGATCCGCTCGGCGGCCGCCGACGCGGTGGTGCTGGCGACCGGCGGCTACGGCAACGTCTTCTACCTGTCGACCAATGCCATGGCGAGCAACGTGACGGCCGCCTACCGCGCCTACAAGCGCGGCGCCGGCTTCGCCAACCCTTGCTTCACGCAGATCCACCCGACCTGCATTCCGGTCTCGGGCGATCACCAGTCGAAGCTGACGCTGATGAGCGAGTCGCTGCGCAACGACGGGCGGGTCTGGGTGCCGAAGAACGCCGGTGACTCACGCCCGGCGCCGCAGATCCCCGAAGACGATCGCGACTACTATCTGGAGCGTCGCTACCCATCCTTCGGCAACCTGGTACCGCGCGACGTCGCCTCGCGCGCCGCCAAGCAGGTTTGCGACGACGGTCGCGGCGTCGGCAGCTCCGGCCTGGCGGTCTACCTCGACTTCGCCGACGCGATCGAGCGCCTGGGCGAAGACGCGATCCGCCAGCGCTACGGCAACCTCTTCCACATGTACGAGAAGATCACCGACGAGGATCCCTACCACCTGCCGATGCGCATCTTCCCGGCGGTGCACTACACGATGGGCGGGCTGTGGGTCGACTACAACCTGATGAGCAGCGTCGAAGGGCTGCACGTGCTGGGCGAGGCCAACTTCTCCGATCACGGAGCGAATCGCCTGGGCGCCAGCGCCTTGATGCAGGGATTGGCCGACGGCTACTTCGTCATTCCCTATACGATCGGGCACTACTTCGCGTCGAAGAGCTTCGAGGCGGTCGAGGATCACGGGGAGTTCGCGAGGATGGAGAAGGAGGCCGGCGATCGCTCGCAAAGCCTGCTCGATGTGCGCGGCGGCCGCAGCGTCGATTCCTTCCACCGCGAGCTCGGCCTGATCATGTGGGAATACTGCGGCATGGGCCGCAACGAGCAGGGACTGACCAAGGCGTTGGAGCTGATTCCGGAGCTGCGTGCCGAATTCTGGCGCAACGTGCGCGTGCTGGGCGGCAAGCACGATATGAACGACTCGCTGGAGAAGGCCGGGCGGGTGGCCGATTTCCTCGAGTTCGCCGAGGTGATGTGTCGCGACGCGCTGGAGCGCAAGGAATCGTGCGGCGGCCATTTCCGTGAGGAGTACCAGACCGCCGAGGGCGAGGCTCTGCGAGACGACGAGGGCGGTGCGCACGTGACGGTCTGGGAGTACCAGGGCGCCGATCAAGCGCCGGCGATGCACAAGGAGCCTCTCACCTTCGAGCTCGTGAAGCCGAGTGTCAGGAGCTACAAGTGATGAACCTCACTCTCTACGTGTGGCGCCAGGTCAATCGTCTTGCCAGAGGCGACATGGTTCAGTATCAACTGAGCGACGTCAGCCCCGATATGTCGTTCCTGGAGATGCTCGACATCCTGAACGAGTCGCTGATCGCGCGCGGCGAAGAGCCCGTGGCCTTCGATCACGACTGTCGCGAGGGAATCTGCGGCATGTGCTCGCTGGTGATCAACGGCATCGCGCACGGCCCCGACTCCGGCACCACGGTCTGTCAGCTGCACATGCGGCGCTTCTCCGACGGTGACACGATCTACATCGAGCCCTGGCGCTCGCGCGCCTTTCCGGTGCTGCGCGACCTGATCGTCGACCGCGGCGCCTTCGACCGCATCATCCAGGCCGGCGGCTACGTGTCGGTCAACACCGGCGGCACGCCGGACGCCAACGCGATTCCGATTCCCAAGGCCAACGCCGAGCTGGCGATGGACGCGGCGGCCTGCATCGGCTGTGGGGCCTGTGTCGCGGCCTGTCCCAACGCATCGGCGATGCTCTTCGTCGGGGCGAAGGTGTCGCAGCTTCGACAACTGCCGCAAGGCCATCCCGAGCGCGAACGGCGGGCGCGGCGCATGGTCGAGCAGATGGACGCCGAAGGCTTCGGCAACTGCACCAACCACTACGAGTGCATGGCGGTCTGCCCCAAAGAGATCGACGTGCGGGTTATCGCCGAGCTGAACCAGGAGTTCCTGCGGGCCGAGCTGACCGGAGGCGAGTGACGCGCGCGCGGCCGTCGTGGACCGCCGACCTGGGCGCCTGTGCCGCGGCCGGCGCGCTGGCCGGGCTCGGGCGCGGCGCGATCCTGGCGTGCGAGGTGTTGGCGGCCGGTGGGGAGAGGCCCTCGCTCGGCGATCTCGTCCACCTGATCGCGCGAGTGGCGGTGCTGCACCTGCCGCTGGCTCTGAGCGCTGGGGCGGCGATACTGTTGCTGGTGTCGGCGGCCCGCATTGGGCGCGGGGGGAGCGGTTCCGGACGATCACGCGGCGCGGCACTGGCCTGGGGCATTTTCGTGTTCCTGCTGGTGGGCGGAGTCGCGGGCGATGAGCTGGCGCTCGACGATCCCCTCGGCGTCGCGCATCTCGGTGCTCGTGCCGGCGCTCTCTTCCTGGCGATCGGAGCGGGCTTCTGGCGCAGCGCCCGGCCGATCGTGCCCGCGACCGCCCGCCGCTCGTGGAGCTGCGTCGCGGCGGCGTGCGCGTTGCTGCCGCTGAGTGGATGGGCCGCGCGTGCGAGCCTGCCGCCTGCTCCCGACCTCGACCCGACCAGCCGATCCGCGTCCCCCCCCGACCTGCTCCTCCTGCTGGTCGACACATTGCGCGCCGATCACCTGGGCTGCTATGGCTACCGGGCGAGCGCGGAGACCAGCCCGACCCTCGATTCGCTCGCCACATCGGGGGTGCTCTTCGAGAGAGCCTACGCCCAGTGGACGCGCACCGCGCCCTCGCATGCGACGCTCTTCTCGGGTCGCTATCCCCACCAGCACGGCCTGATCGCCAACGGGCAGCGGCTGCCCGAGCGGCTGCCCTTGCTCGCCGAGTCGCTCTCGGAGGCCGGCTACCGTAGCGTCGCCTTCCTCTCGAACCCCTTTCTCGGTCGCCGCTACGGCTTCGATCGCGGCTTCGACCTGTTCGTCGAGGCATCGGACCTCGCGCTCGCTGGTAGCCCCCCCGCGGCCTGGTTGCGGCGCCTGCCGCTGATTCGCCTGCTCGACCGCCTGCGCGACGAGGAGCCGGTGACCGCCATGGCGATCGAATGGCTGCAGCGCCACCCGCGCGGCGCTGGCGACGCCCCCCGCGCCCTGGTGGTGCAGTGGGTCGACCCCCACATGCCCTACCGCCCGCCGCGGCGCTTGCTGCGACACTTCGCGCCCGCTCCCTACCAGGGCGAGCTGCGCGGCACCCGCGCTCAGATCGACGCCATCAACGAGGGGCGCCTGGCGCTAGACGATGCCGATGCGGCCCACATGGTCGCCCGCTACGACGCCGAGATTCGCCACGTGGACGACGCCATCGGCCGGTTGTTGGCCGCCTGGCGTCGAGCCGCCTCGGGCGGCTCCCTGGTGGCCATGACCGCCGACCACGGCGAGAACATGCACGAGCACTCGCAGTCATTCCGGCATCCACCCCACGTCCACGATTCCCTGGCGCGCGTTCCCTGGCTGCTCTCCGGCGACGCCGCCCGCGGCTCGCTGCCGGCGGGGATCCGGATCGATTCCGCCGTCGAGCTGACCGACTTCGGCGCCACGGTGCTCGACCTGCTCGGCGTGGAGGCTCCCGCCGGCGAGAGCCTGGCGCACCTGCTGGCCAGAGCCGCCGTCGACCGCATGCTCGGAAACGCGGGCGCGCCCCGACCGGGCACCGCGATCATCGAGTCCGCCGACGGGTCGATCCGCAGAATCGCACTGGTCCGGGGCAGATGGAAGGTGATCCGGGAGGTGAGCCCGGGGGGAACCCGAGATCTTCTCCTCCACGTCGGCGAAGCAGGAGAAACGAGCGCATTCGAACCCGACACCCTGCAGGCCCTGGGCGCCGCCCTCGACGACTGGTTGGCCGCTCAAGGGGACGCCGCCGCGGAGTTGCTGCTGAGGCCCGAGCCGCTCGCCATCGACCGTCTCGACGAACGCTCGATTCGGGCGCTGCGGGCGCTTGGGTATCTGTGATTTCGGTCCCCGCCAAGGAGTTGCGGCCCGGTGGGCGGGACCGGGTGGAAAGGAAGGGCCGCGCGGAGCGCCGGCGCGGAGATGAAATTGCTGAAAACCGCCTCGAGTGAAGGAAAGAGGGCGAGAGATTGCTTACACTTGGGGGGTTGACTTGTCTTGTCCTTTGGGGGGACGAGCCAGCCGATCACCGCTGACAGAACGTCGAATCGAACTGGAAAACCATGGCTGCTGGAACCTTGCGCCCGTCGCTCGCGGGCATCGCGTTGTCCTTGGTCTGCGCATCGACCGCCTTCGCCGAGAACCTCCTGGTCGACGGCAGCGGTTTCGAGACTGGTCCCGACGGCTGGGACGTGCTCGCCGGACGCTTCATCCAAAACCCGCTCAATCCCGCGACCGAGTACGCCGACGTGGCCGTGCTGGCGGGGGCGGAGCTCGACACCGTGCCCGAGGGCAACACCATGCTCGCGGTTCAGGGTGACTCCTGGATGCAGCGCCAGACTCTGCGCTGGCCGATGGTCAGCCTGGCCCCGAACACCGACTACACCTTCAGCGTGATGGTCAAGGGCGTGATCGAAGGGCAGCCGGTGGAAGGCTGCCCGGGGCTCGGGATCTACTCCGAGCTCAGGGTCAGCAACGGCGACAGCAACGCGCTCACCAACAGCACCATGCGCATGGTGTCGGGGACCGTGGCGTCGTGCTGGTCACAGCTGGTGTTCCAATTCAACACCGGCGACATCCCCGCGCAGCTCCTGCACCCCGAAAGCCGCTACAGCTTCAAGCTGAACTTCGATTCGACCAAGCAGTCCTGGTCGAATGAGCATCCCTACCAGATCCTGGTCGACGCCGTTCAGCTCGAGCAGGGCAGCGCCGCCACTCCCTACCAGCCCGCGGGCGGCTACGACATCGGCATCGACGCGATGGAGACCGTGGTCGGCGATCCGATGGACGAGCGGGCGCTGCGCTACTACAAGCTCTTCGAGCAGTCGGAGCCGCTCAACTTCCGTTACTGGGTCCACGCCACCTTCGGCAACCCCCGGCCCGGACCGATCGGCTACCGCGTGGTCGATGCTTACCGCCTGAACGACAGCGGACGCCCCGAGATTCTGATCCACCACGTCTTCCTCCCCGATCCGCAAGACGGCATCGGCACCTTCGAGGTGCCGAGCGAACCGCTCGCGACCGGCAGCGGGGTCTACAAGCTGGTGGTCGCAGCGCCGACCAAGGGCGAAAGCGAGGAGCTGATCTTCGGCATCTTGAAGCCCCAGAGCCCCTATATGCTCGCCGATCCCGACCAGATCGCCTTCGGGGCGCAAGTGCCCAACTTCCGCTACTTGCACATGGGGCGCAACTTCGACGGCCTGGACAGCAACGATCTTCCCGAATGCGAAGGGGTGTCGAAAGGGACTCCGCGCTGCACCACCAAGCGTCTGTTCGTCATGGGACCCGATCCGGGAATCACCTTCACGATCCTCAAACGACTCGGAATCCACCACGTGCGCATCAAGCACGTCTTCGTGCCGGTCGGCTACGCCCCCACCGACAGCATCGACGGGGAGTGGAATCTGATCCAGACCCGATGGTTCGCCGAGACCGCGGACCAGTACGATATGGGCGTCAACGCGATGTTGGGTGACGACATCAGCGAGGTCGAGGATCTTTCGAATTCCGCCGCGGTGGGCTACCCGGAGTGGATGAGCCCCGAGGCGATCGAAGGACCGGAAGGATGGGATGCGTTCTTCGAAGGCAATCTCCAGGCCTATATCAAGCTCACCCAGAGCCTGCCCGGCCTGGTCGAGGGCTGGGAAGCGTTCAACGAACCGACCAGCCACCGCAACAATATTCCCATCAACCGGCTGATTCAGCTCGACAGCCTCGCCACAACGATCTTCCATGCGCGCGATCCGGGCTCCAAGGTGGTCGGTTTCGGACTGACCGGAATGAGCCCGCGCGGACTGATGTACACCGAGTGGTTCCCGCAAGGAAGAGACGCTCTTTTCGGTGAGTTCATTCGCGCCGGCGGACTGAACCACATGGACGCCGCCTCGATTCGCTTCGGCAACACCGTGGAGATCGAGACCTATCCCGACTCCGCATACACCCACGGGCTGGCGATGCGCCTGGCCTACTGCGGTCGAGCATTGCACACCGAGGTGAACCGGCTGATCGACGCCTACGACCCCGACCACTCGGGCTTCCCCTTCTGGGTCACCGAAACCAACTACATGTCGGGATCGGGGTACCAGAAGTACAACGTGGTGAACGCGGCGGACTACGGATCCGAAGGGCGGCGCGTGGACTCCCATCGCGAGGTCGCCCGCCTGGTCAGCCAGATGCTCGCCAACTCCATGGCCATCGGCGTAGAGCGCGTCTTCTACTTCAGCTTCGAGAACGCCGAGTTCAGCGGCATCTTCAACGCGCCCTACCGCTCGCTGACCGACGTCTACAACTCGCCTCGAGCCGCTCTTCTGGCCTACTACAACGTGGTGCGCTTCCTGTCGGGCGCGAAGCTGGTGGCACAGAGCTACCCGGAGTCGCAACGGGTCTACCTCTTCTTCGAGAACGACACCGAGGACATCGTGGTGGTCTTCCACCCCGATCCGAGCATGCCGGAGGTGCCCTTCGACATCCGCGAGCCGGCACTGATTTACGACATGTGGGGAAACCGGCTGGCGCGGCCGATCATGGGCACGGAGCCGGTGTTCTTCGTCGGCAGAGGAATCGATCCCCTGGCCTTCGTCGAAGATGTGGAGGAGCAGCTCAGCGCACCACGAATCATGGCGCCACCGGGACCGACCTTGCGCTTTCCGAACCTCCCGACGGTCTCTCCCAAGCGCTGGGATTTCGAGTGCTCCGCGCATATGTGGCTCAGCTACGACAACGATCTCTGGGGGCGCAACATCAATCCGGGCCGGCGCTTCGGCGACACCACCCGGGAAGGCGTGATCATCTCAGGCGAGTACAGCTTCGGCTACAACGACGACCTGGTCGGGGCGCCGACGGCGATCCACAGCGACCTGACGGTGATGTCGGGACTGGAGCTCGAGACCGACTATCGCTACCTGAAGCAACAGCTGGTGGCGCCGGCCGGCATGCTGCGCGAGTACCTGGTGATCAAGGACCGCCAGGAGACCCAGCAGGGCACCTTCCTGCTGGCCACCAACGATGACAACGTTTCCAGCGATCCGCGCTACCGAATCGCCGATTTCGAGCTCGCCTGGGCCGATCCGATCGAAGCACGGCTGAACGTCCCCCTGCATAGCGTCGACTTGGTCGAGCTCTTGACGGAGAACGGATTCACGGTCGACGACGACACCGAGTACCTGCTCGATATCGTGCTCTACGCCATGGACGACAACACCGAGATCGGGCTGGACAACGTCTCCTTCACCGCCACGCCTTGAACCCGGCACGCCGATGGACGACGAGGCATTGCTGGCCGGCTGCCGACGGCGCGAGCCGCAAGCCCTCGAGGCGCTGGTCGTGCGCTACGCCGGCCCGGTTCGAGCGGTCATTCGGGGTGTGATCAAGGACCCGCACGAGGTCGAGGACGCATTCCAGGAGACCTTTCTGTCGCTGGCCGATCCGCGGCTATTCCTGCGGATGCGCGGTGCCAGTGCGCTGCGCGGCACCGTGCTCACCATCGCCCGGCGGCGGGCAACCGATCGGCTGCGCAAGCGTTACCGCGACCTTCATGGGCGCCAGGCTCTGAGCCGCGAGATCGACTCCGAACCCAGTCACGAGCCGGCGGCGATGCGCTTCCCGGCATTCGACGAGATCCTCGGCCTGCTTCCCGATTCGTCCGCCGGCGAGCGCAGTGCGCTCCTGCTGCGCCTGCGCTACCGGGACTCCCTATCCTACGACGAGATCGCGACTCGGACCGGAATCCCGCGCGGGTCGATCGGTCCGACGATCGCCCGCGCGCTGGCCAAGCTCGCCGCTCCGGTGCGCATTCGGATCGACGACCCGGTGCCGCAGAAATGACGTATCCAAGGAGCGACAAGGAACGACCCCTGGGCAACTGGAGGACATGACCGTGCGCAGGCGTCCAGCCGATCGGAGCTCATCGTGAAACACCCAGACCAGGCCCGGCTGCTGAGCTGGTTGGAAGCCCCGGACGATATCGATCCGAACGTCGCCGAGCACCTGAGCTCCGGGTGCGAGGAATGCGCCGAGAAGCTGGCTGCGCTGGTCGACGCGGGCACCACCCTGGCAGCCGCGGCCGCGCTCGAGTCTCCGCCGGTCCCCGACGACGCGGAGCGGTGTTCCACGGACAAGGCGGTGCGCGAGCTTTCCAGGCGCCTGGGACGCTGGAAGGTCGACGACACACGGGGCGAGAAGGCGGTCGGCCAGCGCGGCGCACACGGCGAGACGCTTCGCATCTTCCGGGGGGCGGGATTCGATGCTACTTTGCGAATCCGCTGCGATGACGGCTTCGGCGGATCGATCCGCGGTCGTCTGCTGCTGGTATCGGTGCCCGAACAGATCGAGGTCTACCTGACGAGCGGCGGCGAGCCGCAGGCGCAAGGGCAGATCGACTCCCGCGGTCGTTTTCGCTTCGAGTCCGTGCCCCCGGGGCACTACGAGATGCGCTTCTTCCTGCCCGATCACAGGGAGGTCGTCCTGCACGGAATCGATGTGCCCGGGGCTTCGGCCGAGATGGGGACGACCGCTACCGCTCCTTGATCCGATTCTCCCCTTTCGCGGACCAGGCTTCGTTGGCGCTGGAGCGAGACCCCGCGCTTGCCCTGGTGCGCGCGGATCTCGCGCTCGAAGGGCTCGGCGAGAACGCCGAGCGGGCGGAGCTGGATCTCGATCGCGGGCTGGCGCTGCTGGCCCTGGGGCGCTTCCGCGAAGCCGACGAGGCGTTCGCGCGAGCCACGGAGGGGTTGTCGGAGCCGCGGCAGAAAGCGCTCTGCGCGGCCGGACGGGCCGAGGCGCTGGGCGTTCTGGGGCGGCACGACGAGGCGCGGGACTGCGGGGCGACGGCGCGAACTGGGCTGGAGGCGCTAGGCGATCGGCTGGGGGTGGCCTGGGTCGAGGTGATTCTGGCCAACATCCATCACCAGGATCTGGACGCCACCGGAGTGCGCGAGGTCTTCGATTCAGCACGGGAAACCCTGCTGCGGCTGGGGGCCGAGATCCGGGCTGCTCGCGCCGACGTATCTTGCGCCAACGCACTCACCTACCAGGGGCGGCACGGGGCGGCGCTGGAACGATACCGGCGTGCCGAGCAGGTGTTTCGGCGCGCCGGAATCGACCGGCGGGCGGCGATCTGCGACCTGAACCGGGCGATCCTGCACCAGATGCGCGGCGAGCTGCACGAGGCCGTGCAGGCGGGGGAGAGCGCCCGCGCCGTTTTCCAGTCCCACGGCCAGGGCAGCTATGCGGCCTTCGCCGAGACCAATCTCTCCGAGGTGCTGCTCGACCTGAATCGAGACACGGAAGCCCTCGCCGTGGCCTCGTCGGCGGCCGATCACTACCGGGCGGAAGGGATGGAGCACGACCACGCGATCGTGGCCATCAATCGGGCCAGGGCGCTGGCGCGGGGCGGGAGCGTCGCGGAGGCCCGGGCCGAGCTGCGGGCAGCGGGGGAGTTCTTTCGCGCCGAGGGCTCGCGCATCTACGCCGGACTGGTCGATGTCGACCTGGCGGTGATCGATCTCGAGCAGGGAGACCACGCGGCCGCCGCAACGCGTGCCCGCGGCGCGCGCCGAACTCTGTCGGCGCACACGCCCTACGCGGCATATGCGTTGCTGGTGGAGGCGCGGGCGACGGAGGCCGCAAGCCCCGGTTCCGCGCTGAAGCTCCACCAGGAAGCGGCGTCGATCGGCGCGCGACACGGCCTGATCTGGCTCCAGTACCGGTCGCGGCACCGGGCCGCGATCCTGCTGGCGGCCGCTGGAGAGCTGTGCCGCGCCAGAGCCGAGGCCGACTCCGCGGTGCGGCTGATTGAGCGAGCGCGCGCCGGGCTCGCGGGGGACCTGGCCAAGCGGGCCTTTCTGAAGGACAAGGAAGAAGCGCTGTGCTCGGCTGTTCGCCTGCACCTGGCCGCGGACGATCCACCGGCGGCGCTGCGCGCGATCGAGGCCGCCAAGTCGGCGGCATTGGCCGACCTGATCTCGACCCGCGTGGAGTGCGACACGACGCCCTCCGACCTGTCGGCCGACGAGGCGAAGATCTGGACCGAGTTCGCGCGCGTGCGGGGCGACTACAGCGCGCAGATCTCCGCCGCGGCGGCCGCGGAGGAAGCCGGGGAGGAAGCCGGGGAATCCGCGGAGCCGATGTCGCCACTGCTGCTGGCGGCGCGCCGCACCGAGCACCTGGCGAGCCGCTACGACCAGCTGAAGGCCGAGTTGGAGAGGATCGGGCGGCGCGATCTGGCCAATCTGCACCAGATCGACCCGATCGACCGGGAGGGAATCGCCGCGCTGCTGGAGCCGGGGGACCGCTTCCTCGAGCTCTATTTCCTGGACGGGCGGGCAGTGGGAGCTCTGGTGGCGCCGGATGGCTCGGTCGAGACCTCCGACTGCGGCGACGAGCGCGAGTTGGCGGAGCGGATCGTGGAGGATTGGCATGGCGACGTGGCCGATCTGGGTCTGCTCGACCCCGGCGCGAGGCACCGCCACCTGCCGGCGTTCCTCGACGCCGCCCAGGAGACGCTCGACGCCCTGGGGGAGTCGATTCTCGCCCCCTTCACCACGAGCCTGCGCGGCGCCGAGCGCGTGATCGTGGCTCCGCACGGGGTGCTGCACGCCCTGCCGCTGCCCGCGCTTCGCTGGGAGGGGCGCTCCCTGGTCGAGCAGCTCGAGACGGTAGTGGTGCCGAGCGGGTCGGTGCTGCGCACGCTCGGGCGACGCTCCGCGGCGACCGGGACCGGCGCGGCGCTGGTGGTCGGCGCCGCCGATCGCGACGCACCGCTGATCGCCGCCGAGGCGCGCCGGGTGGCGGAGTTGCTCCCCGGCAGCGAGTTGCTCGAGGGTGCGGGCGCCACCACCCAGGCCTTTCGCGATCGCGCGCCACGCGCCGAGGCGCTGCACCTGGCCTGCCACGGGGAGTTCGCGGGCGACTCGCCGATGGCCTCGGCGCTGCTGCTGGCGGACGGACCGCTGCGTGCCGCCGACCTCTACGCGATCTCGATCGGGGCACCGCTGGTGGTTCTCTCGGGCTGCGAAACCGGTCGCTCCCGGGTGCGCCCCGGGGATGAGCTGCTGGGGCTGCTGCGCGGCTTCCTCCTGGCCGGAGCCGAGGCGGTCGTGGCCAGCCTGTGGCGGGTCGACGATGCCGCGTCGGCGCGGCTCATGGAGCACCTCTACGGCGCCTTGGCCGCGGGGGCGACGGTGGCGGGGGCTCTGAGGAGCGCGCAGCGGCGGCTGGCCGAGGACTACGCCCACCCCTACTTCTGGGCCGGCTTCGGCTGCTTCGGGCGTGGTTCGACGCGGATGCTGAGCCGGCGTGTGTATCCAGATCGCCGCGGCGCGCGACCAAGAAGGTGAACGACCCGGAATCGCCGGGCCATGCGAGGCCACCTGGACGGAAGCGCCGCGATGATCAGCAAACCCATCAACCTGGCGGGCACCCTGTTGCTGGGCGCCCCGCTCGCCGCCCCCGCCGATCCTCCGCCGGAGCGAGTCGACGATGTGCGGCCGCCGCAAATCCACTGGTCGGGCGACTGGTTCCGAGACGGCAACGAGAACCGCATCGACGACGACCTGGAGGACCTGGTCGATCAAGGCGCCGAGCTGGTCGACTTCATGGTCACCTTCCGGCGCGAAGACTGGAACCAAAGCCGCGCCGACCTGGTCGCGGAGGTGCACGCCATCACCAGTGACTACGGTGAGGGCGTCGATCGGGACTTCACCCTGCTGCCCACGCTGGTGGTGCTCCAGGTCGAGGTCTCGTCCCCACTGTGGAACCCCTACGAAGGCTACCTGGACCCACTGATGGCGGAGCTGCTCGACAACGAGGAGCTCGGCGTGGTGATGGTCGAGGCGTTGCACCAGTTCGTTCCATCGGCAATCAGCGACTTCCTCAGCGCCGACCACGTGGTTCCGCAGCTCTGGGATCCCGCCACCATTTTCGCCGGCACACAGGGCTACCAGGGGTTGCTGGCGATCGTCGACTCGGGCGTCGAATCGCTGGGCAACGACATCATCAAGGTCGCCGGCGGCTACGACGCGTTCCACGAAGTGGAGGGAGATTCGAGCGACGTCACGGCCCTCCCCGGCGGGCTATGGCACGGCACCCGCGTCTCGTACGTCGCCAGCGGGCTGGCGTTCTACCCGGAGACCCTCGGTGTCGCCCCCTTCGCCGGCACCATCGACGTGCGGATCGCCGACGCAGGAAGCGACACGACCACCTCCGACATCGTGATCACGGCCTTCGACTGGCTCTATCTGAATCGCAACAACACCTGGAACATCCCGGGCACCGGGCCGCCCGGCATCGACCTGGTGGGAATCGATGCAGTCAATATTTCCTACGCCGACAGCGGTCCGGTCGCCCACCGCTTCGTGCCGGGCGGCGGCGGCGCGGGCTGTGCAACGGTCGCACCCTCCAATGGAAGCGACGATGTTTCCAGGGCGGCCGACTCTCTGGTCGTGCTAGGCGGCATTCCGGTGGTCGTCGCCGCCGGCAACTGCGGACTGTACATGAACGGCTTCGGAGACCTGGCGGCGGCCGCACAGGCGATCACGGTTGGCGCCTACGACATGGGCCTCGATCCGGCGGGCACTCTCGACGACTCGATCTTCCCCTGGTCGAACCACGGCCCCGATCCCTACGGCAAGCCGAAGCCGGAGCTGACCGCCCCCGGCACCGCCTTCGGCGCCCAGGGCACTTCGTACTCCGCTCCGCAGGTGGCGGGCAGCGCGGCGATCCTGCGATCCCAGTACCAGACCGCGAGCCCCGCCGCGATCAAGGATGCGCTCTGCGCGGCGGCCGTGGAAAGCCACCATCAACAGGGTTTCGATCCTCACTGGGGCAACGGGATGTTGGAGGCGGCGGCAGCGCTCGACTCTCTTGCCTCCAACCCCGGCGCGCCTGCCGATCCCGCCAACCAGGGCGCCGAACGATGAGCCCCTGCGTGGCCGCAAAGCCCGATACTCGCGGCGAAGAGCAGCTCCTGGCGCGGCGCTGCGCGGAGACGCCGCCGCGCCACGACGCCTGGACCGAGCTCTTCGCGCGCTACGCTCCAGGAGTGCGCGCATGGATCCGCCAGGGTTATCGCCTGAGCGACAACGAGGCGGTCGAGGATCTGACGCAGCGGGTCTTCATCCTCTGCGCGCGCGGCGCGCTGGCCCGCTATCGCGGCGATATCGCGCTCAAGAGCTATCTCTACCTGATCGCCGACCGGGTGCGCATCAGCGAAAACCGTAGCCTGAGTCGCAAGCGGCGTGACGTGCGACGCCGGGTCTCGATCGATGCCGCGCTGGGCGACGAAAGCGACATTGTCTTGGCCACGACCTTGAGCGCCGACGATTCCGTTCCGCACCGACTCGGGATGTGGCTCTCCGGCTTCGGGGAGCAACCCGACCAGATCCACGCCCGAACCACCGTCGCCGAGCTCGCCCGAAGGCTGGTCGCCCAACTCCCCAATCCCACCGATCAGAAGATCGTGGCGCTTTATTTCTGGGAAGGGCTGGTCGATCGCGAGATCAGCGAGCGGCTCGACATGCCGACCAACACCGTGACCTGGCGGCGCCATCGAGCGATCGCCGAGCTGCGGCGCATCCATCGGCGCGGCCGCGCGCGGGCCCGATTCACCCTGGTCGCTGGCGACCGAAAGGAGCTGGTGCCATGACCGGCCTGCCCTCGATCTGTCCCGCTCCGGAAGCTCTGGCCGCCTACGTGCACCTCGGTCCCGAGGGGGCGCTGGAGGTCGGAGGGCACATCGACTCGTGCCCTCGCTGCCGGCGCGAGGTGATGGTGCTCTTCGATCGTCTGGCCGCGGACGAGCCCGACGCCGAGGGGTCGGCGGAGCTCGACGCCGAGCTCTGGGATCGGCTCCGAGACGAGCACCGGAACCCGGTGAGGGGCCGAGTGTTGCGGCTGCGCCTCGAGCCGATGCCGATGTTCATGACGCCCCAGGGCGAGCCGCTGCCCAGGGCCGCGGCCGGCGGTGTCCGCGGCGCGGCGGGTGCACAGGCCGCGAACATGACCGAGCTGGACCTGGACCACGACTCCACCCTGCTGGTGAGCGTGCGCGGTGAATCGTTGCTGCTGCGAGCGAGCCGCGCGCGGCGCCCGGCCCAGGGCGTGATGGCAACCATCTCGCGGGTCTCCGACGGCGCTCGGATCGCGGTGTTGGAGACCGATCTGCGCGGGCGCGCCAAGCTCCCGATCGCGCTCATCGCCGAGATGGGCGAATGCGAGATTCGCGTGGATCTTTGACTGTGGGTATCCTTGGGGCGCCATGGATGCCCCCCACCTCCCCCAGGACGAGGAGCCCGACGCCGCGTGGTCCCCAGCGGATCGGGGTTGGGTTCTGGTGCTCGATTTCAGGCGCGTCGACGTGGAGAAGATCGATGCGGCGATCGCCCTGCACGCGCGCCAGCCCGGGGCAGTGCGGATGCTCGACGAGCGAGGCACCTGCATCTACCGCAACATCTATCGGCCGCCCGACCTCGCCCTGTTCCGCGACCTCTGGCGCCTGGCGAGCGAATGGCCCGGGACGCAGGCCTACCTGAGCGGGCAGCCGACCGACCGCGATGAAATCGACGCCTTCATCGATCGCTACGTCGATCATGTGCTTTCTGAGGGCCGGGAGGAGCGCTCTTGCGCCGACCACGGCGACTACCCGGCCCACCTCGGCTGTCGCGATCACCACATCCGCCTGCGTCTCGGCCCCGAGCTTCGTGACTCCCGGCGTCCCTATTGGTTCGACTTCGCGCGACCGCTCTCACGCGGCGAGTGGCTGCTCGATCGCCACCGAATGCAGGCATTCCTGAGCCCTCTGCGACAGCGCAACGGCTGTCCGGCGCTGTCCTTTCCGCGCATCGGCGCGGCCATCGACCGCCTCCCGGAGCGGCTCGATGTCACCGGCATCTGGCGCTACGAGCCGAACCCCCTCGGCTACCCCGCGACCCGGCGCCTGGTGCCCAGAGACAGCGACCGATATCACGCCTACCTGGCCAAGCTCTTTCGCGAATCGGAGGAGTGGCGGCCCAACCCACGCGGCGTCGCGCGCCGCGAGAACAGCGAATGAACAACTTCACCTCCAACCTGGTCGACTCGATCAGGGCGCGCTACCCCCTGCTCTACGTGGTTTCGTGGGAAGAGCAGCGGGCCCTCGAGTCGATCCGCCAGGTCGCCAAGACGGTCGGCAAGGAGCTGCTGCTCTGGACCGCCACCGAGGGCCTGCGACGCGACGGCCGCAAGCCCGCGGTGCCGGCCGCCCGCAGCGGACCGGACACCGCCGATCCGCGCGCGGTGCTGGACGAGCTGGCCAACGAAGAGGGCGCGCGGATCGTGGTCCTGCTCGATTTCCACCCCTATCTGAGCGACGCCCGCATCGTCCGCAAGCTGCGCGACCTGGTGGCGACTCTGCGCACCCGCCCGGTGTCGCTCTTGCTGGTCTCGCCGCTGCTCAAGCTGCCGACCGAGCTCGCCAAAGACATCGAGGTGCTCGACCTGGAGCTTCCCGACCGCGAGGTGCTCGGCAAGGCGCTCGACGATCTGCTGCGCTGGCTGCACAAGCGCGGCGACGTGGAGATCGACCTGCCGCGGCTCACCCGCGAGCGCCTGGTGCGCGCCGCCCAGGGACTGACACTGGGCGAGTTCGAGAACGCCATGGCCAAGGCGGTGGTGCGTGCTCGCTCCGTCGACGACTCCGCGGTCAACGCGGTCCTCGAAGAGAAGAAGCAGATCATCCGCAAGTCCGGGATCCTGGAGTACTACGAGCCCGAGGCGACGCTCGACCAGGTCGGCGGGCTGGGCGAGCTCAAGGACTGGCTGCGCAAACGCGGCGACGCGCTCTCCGATTCCGCCCGTGAATTCGGCCTGCCGCCGCCCCGAGGGGTGCTGATCGTGGGCGTGCAAGGGTGCGGGAAATCGCTGACCGCCAAAGGAATCGCCGCGCAGTGGGGTCAGCCGATCCTGCGCCTGGACGTGGGCCGGGTGTTCGCGGGAACGGTGGGCTCGAGCGAGGAGAACATGCGCCTGGCGATCCGCACCGCGGACTCGATCGCGCCGGTCATTCTGTGGATCGACGAGGTCGAGAAGAGCTTCGCCGGAACCGGATCCTCCAACTACTCCGACGCCGGAACCGCCGCCCGGGTATTCGGCACCTTCATGACCTGGCTGCAGGAGAAGCGAGGGGCGGTCTTCGTCGTGGCCACCGCCAACGACGTACGCCAACTTCCGCCCGAGCTGCTGCGCAAGGGGCGCTTCGACGAGATCTTCTTCGTCGACCTGCCCTCGGCCACCGAGCGCGAAGCGATTTTCCGTATCCACCTCAGAAAGCGCGACCGCAATCCGGAGAGCTTCGACCTCGGGCGCCTGGCCCACGCCTGCGACGGCTTCAGCGGCGCCGAAATCGAGGAATCGGTGATCGGCGGTCTCTTCGACGCATTTCAGGCCAAGAGACCGCTCACTGACGACGATATTCTCCGCAACATCGAGGCGACCGCTCCCCTGTCTCGCACCATGGACCACGAGGTCTCGGCGCTGCGCGACTGGGCGCGCGGTCGCGCCCGCCGTGCGTCGATCGCCTCATGAAGAGCGGCGAACGCTTCGAGTGGCTCGAGATCCCGGCCGAGCCGAGCGACGAGCCCGAGGACTCCGTAGACCTGCCGCCGCCGGTCTTGGGACGACGCTGCCCGCGCTGCGCCTGGCTCGATCCCGAAACTCGCAACGAGTGCTTCCGTTGCGGAGAGCCCTTCTCCGGCAGCGGTCTGCACGCGGCTTTCTTCCGCGAAGAGGGGATCGAGATCCCGGAGATCAGCGTCGCCGTCGATCGCTCCTACAGCTCCGTGCTGGCGGGCGCGATGGCGCCCGAGATCGAGATCTACCGCCTGCGCCTGGAGGCGGCCCGTCACGATATCACTCCCGGTTTCGACCACCTGATCGCCCTGGACGAGGTGGATATCCTGCACTTCGAGCACCAGGTGCGGGCCGCCAAGGATGCCTTGCAGCGGATGCGCGGCCAGGCCCTCTTGGCCGACGAGGTGGGACTCGGCAAGACCGTCGAGGCCGGCCTGGTGATGAAAGAGCTGCTGCTGCGTGGTCTGGCCCGTCGGGTGCTGATCCTGACGCCCGCTTCGGTGGTGGCGCAATGGCAAGAGGAGATGCGGGAGAAGTTCGGCGAAGAGTTCAGCATAGCCGGCAAGCCGGGGGACTGGGAAGCCGACCGGGTGCTGGCATCGCTCTCCACCGCCCAGTCGGAACGCAACGCCCGACGGATCCTCCGCAACCGTTACGACCTGTTGATCGTCGACGAGGCCCACAAGCTCAAGAACCGGGCCACCCGGCGCTTCCGCTTCGTCAATCGGATCAAGCGAAAATATGTGTTGCTGCTGACGGCCACGCCGGTGCACAACGATCTGACGGAGCTCTACTCGCTGCTGACGATACTCAAGCCGGGCATTCTGGGGACCGTTCGGCAGTTCCGCAAGAGCCACGTATCGAAGGAGGATCCGCGGCTGCCCCGGCGCGGAGACGAGCTCAGGCGAGTGCTCTCGGATGTCATGATTCGCAACCGTCGCGCCAGCGTGGGGATCAAGCTGCCGCCGCGCCGCGCGGCCATCTTCCACCTGCAGCCCGATCCGGCCGAGCAGGAGGTGTACGATGACGTCACCCGCTACATTCGTGACGAGCTCTGGGCCGGTCAGGCAAACCGTTTGCGCCTGCTGACCCTGGTGACGCTGCAGAGAGAAATGACATCGTCGCCCGGGGCGCTCAAGAAGACGCTGCTGACCATGGCCGCGCGTCCCGACATGGCCGGACCGGGCGCCCGGCGCTTGCGGTCGATGGCGGAGCAGGTCGCAACGGTTCCGACCGAAACCAGAAAGGTGCGGGCGGTTTACGAGATCCTCGATCGCTTCCCCGGCAAGATGCTGATCTACACCGACTTTCTCGAGACCATGGCGTTGCTGAAGGGCCTGCTGGAAACGCGTGGAGAGTCGGTCGCGATCTTCCACGGCGGCCTGGCAACGATGGGCCAGCGGTCGGCCGCGCTGCGGCGCTTCCGCGACGAGGCGCGGGTGATGATCTCCACGCAATCGGGCGGCGAAGGACTGAACCTACAATTCTGTCACCAGTTGGTGAACTTCGATCTGCCGTGGAACCCGATGCGCGTGGAGCAGCGCATCGGCCGGCTACACCGACTCGGCCAGGAGAAGCCGGTGCGCATCATCAATCTCTCCCTGGAAGGTACGATCGAGGCGCGAGTCCTAGACATACTGGCCCACAAGATCCGCATGTTCGAGCTGGTGATCGGCGAGCTCGACCTGATTCTCGGCGAGGTGCAGGAGCAGCAGTCGTTCGAGCAGTTGGTGCGGGAGCTCTTTCTGAGCGCCCCCGACGAGCAGGCCCTGGATCACGGATTCGAGGCCCTGGCGGATCGCCTGGACCAAGCCCGGCACCGCATCCACCACATCCGCGAAGCCGATCGCATTCTCGATTCGGTGCTGGAGGTATGAGGTGAGCGCGGACCGCACCGGCAAAGGTACGCCGGCGGGCGATCTCGCACCCTTCCGAGGGCTGCGGGATTTCGTCGAGGCATTCTTTCTGCAGCACGGTGGCGAAGTGACGCGGCGCGGGGAGCTCAGCAAGGTCGTCGTCGGCGCGGACCTGGAGGAAGTCTTCGGGCGCGCCGAGCTGAAGCTGGTATTCAGTGCCGAAGGCGCGCGCGACGACGCCGAGTCGGTGGCCCCCGGCAGCTTCATTCTGGAGAGCATCCTCAAGCAGATGAAGGGCCGGGGAGAGCGTCTGCGCCTGCGGCTGCCGGTGCGCCATCCGCTTCGCAAGGGGCTGCTGCGGCGGGCGATTCAGGCGCTCGACGCCGAAGCGCACGAGCCGGCGATCGAGCGCCGTCGGAAGCGTCAATGGGTCTTCCATATGCGACTGGTCTACCTGTCGGACGAGAGGATCGACGACCTGATCAACGTGGCTGTCGATGAGGCCGACGTGGCGCGCGAGGTCGATCCATGGGCCTGGCTCGATCCCGGCGCCAAGGTGCTGCTCAGGCGTCACGCGTCGACCGGCGAGCTGGAGGCGCGCTTCCAGGTCGCGGCGCGGCTGGCCGCTCGCGTGGCGCGCGACCGCGCGGCGGAGATGGCCGATGCCATTCACGATCGCCTGCGCCACACGGTCATCCGTCTAAAAAGCTACTACTCCGACCGCCTGGCGGAGGTACCGCGCGGCGATCCGGCGCGCTGGCGGGACGCCACCGAGCAGGTGGACGACGAGTACGAGATGAAGCTGGCCGAGGAGGTCGAGAACCATCGCCAGAGAGTGGTCATCCGCCTGGTCAGCTACGCCGAGATCGAGGTGCCCTGGATCCAGGCGACGATGGAGCTCACCCGCGACGGGGTGCGGGGAGAGCACGGCGTGGCGCTCGATCAGACCACGGGTCTGCTCACTCCGGATCCTTGCGCCGCTTGCGCGGTGCCGACCTCCGTGGTGTCGCTCTGCTCCGGCGGCCACGTGGTATGCACGAGCTGCGCGCGTGTCTGCACGGTCTGCGGCCGAGAAACCTGCCTCTTGTGCGGCGCCAAGGCGTGCGCGGTATGTACCCAGGATGCCTGCGCCGATTGCCAGCGCACCTGTGATGACTGTCGCGGCGGCACCTGCAAGAGCCACGCACTGGAATGCGGTCGCTGCGGGCGCACCAGCTGCACTTCTTGCGGCGCCCGCTGCCGGCGCTGCGACACCGCCCTCTGCGGCCGCTGCCACACCCACTGCGCCACCTGTGCCGGCGCCGTCTGCCGGAGCTGCGCGCTCGACTGCGCGCGCTGCCGGAAGCCGGTGTGTCAGAGCGAGTCGACCGCTTGTGCACGCTGCGGCAGAACCCACTGTCGCTCGTGCGTGCTGCGTTGCGACTTCTGCGACTCGGTGGTGTGCCGAGACCACGGATCGCGCTGCGCGACCTGCAGCCGCCAGGGCTGCGACGAGCACGCTTCCTCCTGCTCGAGCTGTGGATCGCCGCGTTGTATCGAGCACGTGCACGAGTGCGCCGTCTGCGGCCGCGATATCTGCGACGGCTGCTCCGGGAAATGCACGACCTGCGCCCGGGCCGTCTGTGCCCGCGACGGAACCCGTTGCTCCATCTGTGACACCGTTCTCTGCCGCGCCCATTCGCCGGTCTGCGCCACCTGCGGTGCGACCGCCTGCGAGCGCCACTCCCATACCTGCGCTCCCTGCGGCAGCACCCTCTGCCAGGGGCACGCCCTGCTCTGCGCCTCGTGCGGCGAGCACTACTGCAACCGCTGCATGCCGGGGCCTTCGCTGTGCGCGTTGTGCAGCAGACTGGCGAAGGCCCCCATCGTGCCGCGAACCACTGCCGAAACCATGATCCCCGCGGGTCTCCCCGCCGACCTGCGCTCGGTGCTGCGCTGGCGCTGCGTCTCGATCCGAGACCGGCGCCTGTTGCTCTGCGCCGGGGAGCCGCGCGAGCTCCTGGTGCTCGACGGCGCGGGCAACCTGGTCCGGCGGGTGGACGCGGGACGTGGACGGTAGGCGGCCGAAGGGCGGGGGATCGGGCTTCGGCCGGGCCGATCATACGCCCAATGCCCAATTGCCGCCCACGCGCCGGGCGGATAGACTCCTGCGGATTCGCCTCCAGGCGTGAAGCCGGGCGGGCATCGCACCCGAGGGTCGCGGAGCACCGCCGCAAGAGGCCGGACATCGTCCACCGCCCAGCCCAGGATCTTCCATGTTCACCGCTCGCCTCGCCCAACGGCGCTTCCGCATCTTTACATCGATCTCGGCTGCCCTGGCGATTGCCGTGTCGACCGGTCTGCCCCTCGAGGGCACGACCGCTCACGCGGAGGAGGGTTGGCAGGATGGCGGCAACTTCCCACTGCTCGGCGATCCGCGCGCGAGCCGCGAAGTCAAAGATCGGGCGCTGCCGATGGTCTGGCGGGCCTTTCCCCCGACGCTGCGTCGGGAGGGGCCGAATTCCAACCTGGTCACGATCTCGACAGTGCACGGTCTCTGCTACGAGTCGATGGTCACGATTCACCCCGAGACCGAGGAGTTCATCCCCTCACTGGCCAAGGAATGGAAGATCGAAAACAACGAGGGGGCGGGGACGCAGACCTTCTGGTTTCGCATCAACCCGAAGGCTCGCTGGTCCGACGATTCGCCAGTAACCGCCAAGGACGTCTACTACTCGTGGTGGCACCGTGTTCAGGAGGACCGAAACGATCCGTCGAACATGATGGTCTTCGGTGAGAGCTACGAAGAGCCGGTGATCGTCGACGATCTCACGATCAAGGTGACCACCAAGAAGCTCAACTGGAGGCTATTCCTCTATTTCGGCGGCATGCTGATCTACCCGGAGAAGTACATCCACATTCCCGGGAAAGAGTACCTGGAGCGCTACAACTGGGAGCTGATGCCCGGCTCGGGCCCCTACTCGATGAAGCCGAAAGATCTGAAGAAGGGGCAATCGCTGACGCTGACCCGACGCGACGATTGGTGGGCCGAGGACGAGCCTCTCTCGAAGAACACCTACAACTTCCAGAAGATCAAGTTCATCGTCATTCGCGATCAAGAGCTGGAGTTCGAGAAGTTCAAGGCCGGCGAGCTCGACTACTATCGCGTGACTCGGGCGCAGCGCTGGGTCGAAGATATTCCGAGAGAGCCGCTGATCGACAAAGGGTGGATTCAGAAGCGCAAGATCTACAATCAGGCGCCACAGGGCTTCTCGGGCTTTTGCATGAACATGCGCAAGCCACCCTTCGACGACCGCCGCGTCCGGCAAGCCTTCTCGCATCTTTTCAATCGCGAGCGCTTGATGGACAAGCTCTTCTTCAATGAGTACGAATTCATCGACTCGTATTTTCCGGGGCGGGACTGGGGCAGCGCCGACACCAACCCGAAGATCCGCTTCGATCCCGATCGGGCGGAAGAGTTGCTCTGGGAGGCCGGTTACAAGACCCGAAACGACGACGGCTATTTGGTCGGCGCGGACGGCAAGCAGTTCGAGATCACGTTGAACTATGGCGCGCAGTCGTGGGAACGGATTTGGTTGGTCGTACGAGAAGACTATGAAGACGCGGGAATCAAGTTCAATTTGAAGTTGATCGATCCCTCGACCCTCATCAAGAAGATGGGCGAACGCCAGTTCAGCGTGGTCTTCCAGAGCTGGGGGGCGTTGCTCTTCCCGAATCCGGAGACCTCGTGGCGCTCTTCGTTGGCCGACCAGCCGCACAACAACAATCTCACCGGCTTCAAGAACGAGCGGGTCGATGAGCTCTGCAAGAAATACGATGTTACTTTCGATCGGGCGGAGCAGAAGGAGATCATTCGCGAGGTCGACTCGATCGTCTTCAACGAGCATCCCTACGCTCTCGCATGGTACGGCGGCTTCTTCAGGCTTCTCTTCTGGGACCGCTTCGGCCACCCCGATCGCTATGTGACGCGGACCGGAGATGTTCCCGAAGAGCAGGTCGCGATGCTTTGGTGGTTCGACCCCGCGAAGGAGGCGGCGCTGCAAGAGGCCATGGCGACGGGGCGGCAGATGCCTCAGAGTGAGATCGAGGTCAGACCTTGGGAATAAGGGACCGCGCCTCTTCTCATGCGGAACTCCACTAAGTTAGGAGCCACGACGTGCATGGAATGACGAGCTACTTCATCCGACGCTTGCTCCTGGTTCCGGTCACATTCATCTGCATCACCTTCTTGGTGTACTCGGTGATCCGGTTGGCGCCGGGAGGCCCGATCGAGCAGGCGCAGCATCAAATCCGCCAGGCGGCGATGGCCGAGGGCGGCGGGAGCGCGGCGCTCGGCATGGGGCAGGAATTCGAGCTGCCGCAAGAGGCGATGGATCAGCTCAAGCGTTACTACAAGCTCGACAAGCCGATCTATCTCGGCTACATGATCTGGTTGGGTGTCTGGCCGGACGAGACGAAGGGCGGTGTGTTCAGCGGGATTGTGCAGGGCGATTTCGGGACCTCGTACCGCTACTCCGATCCTGTTCTCGATACGATCGTTTCGAAGTTCCCGATTTCGATCTACTTCGGTCTGATCGGCTACATTGCGACGTGGTTCGTGTGCATACCTCTGGGCGTCAAAAAGGCGCTGGAACATCGCTCTGCTTTCGATACGATTTCGTCGCTGGCGGTGTTCCTGGGCTACTCGATTCCGGGATTCGTAGCAGCCCTGGCGCTGATGTTGATTTTCGCCACCGACAACTTCGGCATGCAGATCTTGCCCCTCGGCGATTTCCGGTCGGAGGGGTGGGACGAGATGTGGGCCCAGGGCGAGATCTGGTGGTGCGTCAAGGACCAGGTGAGCCACACCATCATTCCGCTCATCGCCTACGTGCTCGCCGGCTTCGCGACCATGACCATCTTGATGAAGAACAGCTTGCTCGACAACCTCGGAGCCGACTACGTGCGCACCGCTTTCGCGAAGGGGTTGAGCGAGAGGCGAGTGGTGTTCATGCACGCGCTGCGCAACTCCCTGATCCCGATCTGCGTCGGAGTGGGGCATGCGATCGGCCTGCTCTTCGCGGGCTCGTTCCTCATCGAAAAGACCTGCAATATCCCCGGCATGGGTCTACTGGGCTTCAACTCGCTGGTGGAACGCGACTACCCGGTGTTGATGGGCATCCTGACCATCGGCGTCATCATCCGACTGACGGGCAACATCATTTCCGATATCGTATTGGCCCTGGTCGATCCGCGGGTTCGGTTCGGTTGAGAGAGAGGCGGCTGTCGTGACTTTCGTTTGGAAGACGCTCTATCTCGTTTTGGTGCTGGCCGGGGGCTATCAGCTCACCACCCGGGGTATCCCGTGGATCTACACCCACCTGGGTCGGCGCTTCGGTTTCTCGATGAAGATGACACCGATCACCGAGAAGCGTGTAGCTCGGTTTCGGAGCATTCGTAGAGGGCACTGGTCATTCGTAGCGATTACCACGCTCTTTGTAACTTCGCTCTTCTTGGAGCTGATCGTCAACGAGAGACCCTTGGTGATCCGATTCGATGGGCGAACCGAGTTCCCGGCTCTCAGGGACTGGACGAACAAGGTTCTGTTCTTCGTCGACTTCCCCGTGTTCCTGCCGAAGAACGAGTTTGGACAGAGCGGGGGAGGGGAGGTGGACTACGGTTTCTTCCGACGCTCCTGCGAAGATCCTTCGCTGCTCGACGAACGGATCACCGATGCGAGGGAGAAGGCTGAGCGGGCAAGGTCGCGATTCGAGAAGCTCGATCCGCCCGCGGCCGACGATTCGGAGTTCAAGAAGTCGCGCTACGAGCAACGCAAGGTCACGCACGACAAGCGGGCCCAACAGCTCCTCGATCTGGAGCATGCTCAAGGGGTTTTCGAGGCGGGAAGGGCGTCGATCATTCCAACCCTCTACCCCTATTCCTCGAACTCACTGCGCCACAGTCTCGAAAAGCCGCCGCCGAACAAGCCGTCATTTGGCGAGGGGATTCCACTGGGAACGACGGTCGCCGGGCGCGATGTGCTGGTGCTGCTGGTCTACGGTTTTCGTATCTCGCTCGCCTTCGCCCTGATCGTCGCGGTATGTGGCTACGCCGTCGGCGTGATCGCCGGGGGGGTCCAAGGCTACTACGGGGGTTGGGTCGATATCGGCACGCAGCGTTTCGAAGAGATCTGGGGCAGCATCCCCTTCCTCTTCACGATCATGATCATTGCGTCTTTGGTGACCCCTTCGTTCGCGGTGCTCGCCTTCTTGATGGTGATCTTGAGGAGCTGGCTCGGAATCACCTTTTATGTGCGAGGCGAGTTCTACAGAGAGAAGGCGAAGGACTACGTTCAAGCCGCGATCGGCTCCGGCGTCTCGGACTGGAGGATCATCACCAAGCACATCCTGCCCAACTCGCTCGTACCCGTCGTGACCTTCGCTCCCTTCGGGATCGTCGCCTATATCAGCTCGCTGGTGAGTCTCGACTACCTCGGTTTCGGATTGCCCCCCGGCACTCCGAGCTGGGGAGCTCTGCTGCGACAGGGACTCGAGAATGTGAGGTTCTATCCGTACCTGGTGTTCATCCCCGTCACCGCGCTTGCCTCGACGCTCTACAGCGTCGTGATGGTCGGCGAAGCGGTGCGTGAAGCCTTTGATCCCAAAGTGTTCTCCAGGCTGAGGTAGGCAAGCAGATGGACAATCAAGCGCGAAACAAGCTGCTCGAGGTCAAGAACCTCAAGACCTACTTCGACGTGGAAGGACAAACCGCGAAGGCGGTGGACGGCGTCAGCTTCGACATCTACGAAAACGAGGTGTTCGGCCTGGTGGGCGAGTCGGGCAGCGGCAAGTCGGTGACCGCGCTCTCGGTCATGCGACTGATCCCGAATCCGCCGGGCGATATCGTCGGCGGCGAGCTGATCTTCAAGGGGAAGAACCTGCTCGATCTGCCCTACGACGAGATGCGGAAGATCCGCGGCCACCATATTTCGATAATCTTCCAGGAGCCGATGACGGCTCTGAATCCTGTCTTCAGCATCGGCTTTCAGATCCTGGAGGCAATCACGCACCACGCGACGATGAGCAAGGAAGAGGCCCGTGAGCGTGCCGTGGAGATGCTGGCTTTGGTGGGAATCCCCGACGCGGCGCGGCGCCTCGACAACTACCCCCACGAGTTCAGCGGGGGGATGCGCCAGCGCGCCATGATCGCGATGGCCTTGGCAATGAACCCCTCACTGCTGATCGCGGACGAGCCGACCACCGCTCTCGACGTGACGATTCAGGCGCAGATCCTGGAGCTGATGCTCGACGTGCGGGAGAAGACCGACGGCTCTTCGATCATGCTGATCACGCACGACCTGGCGGTGGTGGCGGAAACCTGCGAGAGGGTGGCCGTGATGTACGGGGGCAAGATCCAAGAGGTGGCCGAAGTCTCTCCCCTCTTCCGAGAGCCGCTGCACCCCTACACACGCGGACTGATGAGCTCGTTGCCGCGTCCCGACCGGGAGCAACAGAAACGGCTCGACACAATCCCCGGAATCGTGCCAAGCATCTTGAGAATGCCGCCGGGCTGCAAGTTCGCGGAAAGGTGTCGCGAGCGATTCGATCGTTGCGATGTCGAAGAGCCGCGCCTGATCGAAGTGCGACCGGGGCGGCTTTGTCGCTGCCATCTGGTCGAGCCCGATGGCGCGGCGAAGGGGGGTGCATGATGGCCGCCAACGCATCCGCGAACGGAAGAACGCTGCTCGAGCTCAACGGCCTCAAAGTTCACTACCCGATTCACGGGGGAATCCTGCTGCGCCGAATCGGCGAGGTGAAGGCGGTGGACGGTGTCAGCGCCTTGGTCAACGAGGGGGAGACACTCGGGCTGGTCGGAGAGTCGGGTTGCGGCAAGACCACCATCGGCAAGGCGGTTCTGAGGCTGGTTCACGCGACGGCGGGGGAGATTCACTTCACGCGAGAGAGCGGGGAGCGGATCGATCTGGTGGATCTGAATCGTGGCGAGATGCGACCAATCCGCGCAGAGATCCAGATGATCTACCAGGATCCCTATTCCTCGCTGAATCCGCGCTGGTCGGTGGGCGAGATCATTGCCGAGCCGCTCATGGTGCACCAGCCGAAGCTGCCCGTGGCGGAGCGGGACGAGAAGGTGGCCTGGTTGCTGGAGAAGGTCGGCCTGACGGGCGAGCAATCGTATCGTTATCCGCACGAGTTCAGCGGAGGGCAGCGCCAGCGGGTGGGAATCGCGCGGGCGCTTTCGACCGGGCCGCGACTGGTGGTGGCCGACGAGCCGGTTTCGGCCCTCGACGTGTCGATCCAGGCGCAGGTGATCAACCTGATGCAGGATCTGCAAGAGGAGTTCGGTCTCACCTATCTCTTCATCGCCCACGATCTGAGCGTCGTAGAGCACATCAGTCACAGAATCGCGGTGATGTACCTCGGCAACCTGGTCGAGGTCGGCTCATCGAACGAGCTCTACAACCACGCGGTGCACCCTTACACGCGCGCGCTCTTGAGCGCGGTGCCGCTTCCCGATCCCGACGCGAACCGGCCCGATCGCATCGCACTCACGGGCGAGGTCCCCAGCCCGCTCGCCAAGCCCTCGGGCTGCGCCTTCCGCACGCGCTGCCCGCTGGCGAAGAGCTCCTGCGCCGACGAGATCCCGCCGCTGAAGGAGGTGGGGCCGGGGCACCTGGTGGCTTGCCCGGTGGCGGACTAGCCCCCCAGGATCACCGACACCATTCCCCACACCACCAGGTTCCACCAGTCGTTCAGGGCCTGGTTGAGGGTGCCGGTGAAGGTGACATCCTGCTCCGGCCAGTGGTACATCCAGGCGTTGCCGTAGCCGTCGTGCCCCCAGAGCTCGCCCACGTCGCCGTCGAAGACGATGCGGAAGATGCCCAGGCCGTACCAGACGTCGACCGCGCCGGTCGGCACCCACTGCTGCATCTGGTCCATCGTGCCCGGATCGGCGAAGATCTCGCCGCCGAAGAGCGCCGCGGCGAATTGCTCCAGATCGCGCGTGCTGCTCACCAGCCCGCCGCCGGCCCAGTCGGCGCTCTGGCGGATCTTGCCGTGCAGGTCGAAGCGCCATTCGTAGCGGTGCGACTCGTCGTAGGGAGAGGTCGCGGCCTCGCGATAGGGCAGATAGGTATCGCCCATCCCCAGGGGCTCGAAGAGCCGGGTGCGATAGATCTCGTGCAGCTCGGCGCCGGTCACCGCCTCGGCGATCAGCCCCAGCAGCACGTAGCCGGTGTCGGAGTAGTGGTAGAGGGTGCCGGGGGGCGCGATCGGGCTCAGCTCCTTGGCATACTCGATCAGCTCTTCCGGCTCCCAGAAGTGGTTGGCGTCGCTGTAGAAATCGTAGAGGAACTGGTTGACGTCCCAGAACAGGTAGGGCGGATCGTACCAGTAGTCCGGCAGGCCGGATGTGTGGTTCAAGAGCTGGCGCGGGGTCAGATCCGGGCCGTAGTCGTGATCGTCGATCACCAGCAGGGCGGTGGTGATCTCGGGGTCGAGGTAGGTCGAGATCGGATCGTCGAGGCCGACCAGTCCCTCTTCCATCAGCAGCAGCACGGTGACCGCGGTGATGGTCTTGCTGGTGCTGGCGATCTCGAAGCTGTCGTGGGGGTCGATCGGCACCCCGCCGCGGTGGTCGAGGTCTCCCGAGACCCCTTCGAAGAGAACGCCGTCGGTGCCGGAGGCCTGACGATAGAGACCGCCGCCGAAGCCATTATTCTTCGCCACCTTGGCATCGAGCTTGGCTTGCAGGTCGACGCCTCGGGGAAGGACGGAGTTGGGCTGGACGGCGCGCAGATGGGTGGCGAGGGCATCGCCGGGATGGGTCAGTCGCTGCGGGCGGGGGGTCCGGGGTGGTGCGGCGAGGGCGGTGGTGGTGAGCGCGGCCAGGCAGATCAGACTGCTGCTTCTGTGGAACATCGTTGTCGGCACTCCTCTCTTCAACGGTTGTAACATCGACAGGAAGCTCACAGCCACGATTCCCCTCCACCTTCATGGGGGAAGACCATGAGAGCGATCACCTGCTTCGTCCTTCTAGTATCGAGCGTGGGCAATGCCTCCTCGACTCTGATTCGCGTGCCGCAGGACCGGGATTCGATCCGGGAAGGGATCGACGCGGCTGCGCCTGGCGACACGGTGCTGGTGGCGCCGGGCACCTACGTCGAATCGGGGATCAGCTACCTGGGTAGGGCGATCGTGGTGACCAGCGCGAAGCCCACCGATCCCGAGGTCGTGGCGGCGACCGTGGTGCGGGGATTCCGTGACGCCGGAGACCCGACCGTCGAAGACGGGATCTTCGACTCTCACCCCCGCTGGCCACGCTTCTACCCGAACGGCGCGCGCTCCGATATGGGGAGCTACGGCGGGCCAGAGAACCGGGCCTGGCTGAAGAGCGTGACCAAATGTGGCGACACTTGGCGCTGAACCGTAGCTCGTCCCGAACGATGTCGGCCGGGCTGGCGCTGTTGCTGATCGCGGCCTGCCAGGACGAAAGCAGCGCCCCGCCCCCCCTTCAATGCGCCACAGATCCGAGCCTGGCCGGCCTCGGCGAGCACACGCCGGCATCGCGGTTGACGGCGCAGCGCAAGGAGAGCTGGCGGGCGCGCATCCAGGCCTTTCTCGATCGCGGCACCATCCCCCTGGTCGACCTGCAGTCGAGCCTGGACCGCGATCACGGCGAGCGCTACCTGGCCGAGGCGCTGTGGACGATGGACGAGCTGGGCATCGCGCTGATCGCCTTCGACGGTTACGAGGAGCCCGAGTCCCCCGCCGGCGATGTCGATCGCTACAACTGGGGCCGCTACCCCCGGGAGGTCGCCGATCGTTACCCCGATCGCTTCATACCGGCCACCGACGGCGGCCGCAGCCTCAACTGGAGGAATGGCGGCGAGGCCTTCGTCGCGGCCCTGGAGACGCAGTTGCGCGGCGGCGCCTACCCGATCATCGGCGAGCTCAACTTCCGCCAGTACATGCCGGCCTGGCGCTGGAGACCGGGCGAGACCGGGGCCGACCACTTCGCCGATGTGCCGCTGATGAGCGCCAACGGCCAGCGCGTGCTGGCGCTTTCCGCCGCGACTCTGATCGCGCTTCCGGCCCACATCGAGCCGGAGGATGCTTCGATCGACGATCTCGAGGCGGCCCTGACCGCCTACCCGCGCGCCAAGATCATCGCCACCCATTTCGGGCAGGTGCGCAAGCCGGATCGTTGCACACGCTTCGGGCCGGAGCTGGTGCGGCGGCTGCTCACGACCCACCCGAATCTCTACTACGACCTCGCGTGCAGCACTCCGGGGCATGTCCACTACGATCCGGCGGTCTTCGACGCGGTGATCTGGAAGGACGGTCCGGACGGGGGGCAGCTCGGCGAGCTGAAGCAGGAGTATCGGGCTCTGCTGGCGGAGCGCAGCGACCGCTTCGTGGTGGGACTCGACTACGGCATCGGCCGCAGCCCCCTCCCCCACCATCTGCGGGGCAAAGCAGCAACGATTCGCACGATCTTGCGGGATCTGCCGGAGAGCTGCCGCCACGCCATCGGCTATCGGAATGCCTGGTTTCTGCTGACCGGAGAGGCCTGGATCGAGAGAGGAGCCGAGGGAGCTGTCGCGCCTGAGGCGCGGAATTGAGCGTCCTTGGTGGGCGTGGACCTGGGGGAGCGGGCCGATTGCGCCGTCGGTGATTGCGCGAACCGAACGAGGGCCCCATAGTACGCTGCGAACCCTTCTTCGGAGACGCCCGATGCATGTCCGTGCTCTGTTTCTCGCGTTGCTCGCACTGGCCTATTCCTCTCAATCGCCCGGCGCGCCGATCGACGGCCGCTACAGCGCCCAGCTCCACGGCGAGTCGATCGGACTGGAGATCGAGCTAGACCCCTCCGGGACGCTGAGCGGCAACATGGGCGTGGGAGGGATGATGTACTCGATCCGCGGCAAGCTGGCCGACGGGAAGCTCAGCGGCACCATGCGGGCCTTCGACGAAGAGCTGCCTTTTTCCGGCCGCTTCGCGGATGGCGCGATCACCATGCGCTTCGTGGAGGCGGACGAGTACGGGGCGGAGGATGGCGGCGGACAGGACGAGACGCTGGTGTTTCGTCGCTCGGACGGGTCCGGGACGCAGATCGCGCCGCCGGCCTCGGCAGCGGCCGCGCCGCCCGCGGCTCCACCGGCGGAGGCCGCGGCGCCGGCCGGGGTGGTCATCAACGGCATGACCCTCGACCAGGCGCAGATCGCCGAGCTGACCCAGTCCTATGGACAGCCCCCACAACCGGGCAGCTACTGGTACGACGCCAAGAGCGGTCTCTACGGCGTCGCCGGCCACGCGGCTTTCGGCTTCATGCTGCCCGGGCACCCCTTCGGCAAGCTCGACGCGCGCGCCTCGCAAGGCGACACCAAGGTCATCGTCAACGGCCGCGAGCTGCCGCGCCTGGAGTGGGCGACCTGGAGCCGATTGCTCGGTTACGCGATCATGCCGGGCGCCTACTGGCTGGACGCCGCCGGCAACACCGGCTACGAGGGCAGCCCCTTCCCGACCGACAACCTCTACGCCGCGGCGCAGCGCAACGCCGGGGGCGCGGGCGGAGGCGGAGGCGGAGGCGACAATTTCTGGTCCTCGCGCTTCAGCGCCGGTAACTACGATTCCGGCAACACTCGAGGCTACGTCAGCGTGCCTGGCTACGGCCCGGTCGGCTACGGCTTTTGAGAACCCGCGCCGGAGCTCCGAGTGCCAGCCGCTGTCGGAAGCGACTCAGCATGGGCCGCACTTCGCCCAACCCGATCCCGATGGGAATCAGCATCAAGAGCTGAAATTGCGCGCGGTGACGATAAAAAGTCCCCACATTCCCTTCGACGACCGCATAGAGCGCGGCGATGAGCCCCATGATCAGGACCAGAGTGCGGGCGCCCGGGCGACCCTCTCGGAGGAGCGCCAGAAGCCCGACCACCCCCGGACCCAGAAGCGCGTACCAGGCCAGGGCCTCGGGCATGGCGGAGAGGGCGAGGCGACTGGAGAGAGCCTGCCACGGAAAAGGGCGAGAGCAGGAAATGGACCGCGGCCACCGGCAAGAAACGGATAAGCTGCGCGGGATCCGCGATGTCGACCGTCGAGAAGCAGGCGCTGTTGCCTCCGGTGCCGAGGGCCAGTCGTTTGGACGCCACCAACTGCGGAGACCATTCCTCCGCGATGTGAGTCAGGCCCCACATCCCCTGTCCGGCGACACCGAGGGGAATGACACGAGCGCCGCGGCGTCGAACCAATGACGAGGAGCGGCGGGGCCCAGGAGGTGAGGATCGAGGTACTCCGAGGCGATCGCCAACGCCACTCCCAGCCCCACTGCCAGGAGCAGCGCGGCGCCGTACCACATCGTGAACGACCCGGTCGGGCGCGCGTGCCAGGCCGACGCGAGCACCTCCAGGGAGGGCTCAGCCAACGCCGACAGCCGGCTCAGCTCGTTCTTCTCATCGTCCAGCGCGTTCAACCGCGAGAGCAATCGCTTGCCCTCCAGGCTCCAGTCCAGCACGCGCGCGGAGAGCTCCACCGTTCTTGCCGCCCGCAGCTTCGCAAGGTGGCCACGGAGCGCGCTCACGCGTCCCTCGAGCTTCTCGTAGCGGGCGTGATCCCGACCGACGCTTCCGGCCAGCCCGGCCAACGCCGCCTCTTCCTCGATCAGCCGCCGCTCCACCGCCTCGAGCGTGGCGGCTCCCAGCCCTCGATCGGCCCGGGTCCACTTCGCCAGGATCGTGTCCGCCGAGGCCCTGGTCGCGTCGGCCTTCACGCGAAGATGGTCGGCGCGGCTGCGTGCGGCATGGAGGGCTCCGAAGCGAGCGGCGATGGCCAGCACCGGGTCCGGGCCTCGTAGAGCACGGGCATCGACCGAATCGCGACGCCGAAGAGCAGGGCCGAAGCGGCCATCGCGACGTAGCGGGCGCCTTCAACGTCTCAGTCCTGCGCGACGCGGTCATAGAGCGCCATACTCACGAAGACGACCGACACCCATGTGATGAACTCCCCCGGAGTCGGCCACCAGCGGCGAGGGACGTGGATGACGTCCCCCCGGAGGTCAGACCGGCGTCCCAGGCGGGCCGGCCCAGCTCCAGCGAGTCATCGAGGTCCCCGTTGATGGTGGCGCCCAAGCGCTCGAGGCGGGCACCGCCCAGGTGACCGCGATAGGTCACGCCGCCGGCCGCGAGCAACACGTCGGCAAATGTGTCGTGAGGTCCGACGTAGTAGCTCCCCGGGCGCACGACCTCCCCAACGACACTGACGCGCAATCGCGGCTCCGCTCTCAACACCGGTGGACGAGGGAATCGCTGCGCAAGATGGCGCCCGATCGTCGCCTCGAGGTCGGCCGTGGAGTCCTCGAGGATCGAGACGATCCCCGCCTCACCGAGAAAGAGCTCCCCCCCGCCGCGACACGATGTTATCGCCGCTCAGCTCGGGATGAGCGACCACCTCGAGGATGACCTTGTCTCCAGGGCCCAGCGCGAGAGCCGATGCGATCAGGAGTGATTCCGCGATCATGATTGCAGCTCATCCGATCGGCTGTTGCCCAAGCGCAGGCTCAGAGAGAGGACGCCCCCGACCGAGTCCAGGCCGGGGAAGACGGCCTTGATCGCCGCCCTTCCTCCCAAAGCGCGGAATCCCAACGAAGCGTTCAGCCGATCTCCGTCATGCTCCAGGGCTGTGCACCATGTTCCGGCACCGCCCACCTCGATCGCGCCGAAAGGACCGTCCAGGGCCCTGGACGCGGCACGAAAGAGCCGCGGAGCCCAGCCGCAGTGGAGGTGAGCGCGGATCAGCGACCGCTCCGGGGCGCTCCAGCGCAGGACTGCGTAGGTCGCATGGAAGCGCCTCGAGTCGCCGATCGGGTCCCGGACACCGATGGCCAGCGCCGGCCGCCAGCCGCCTTGATCGGCGACCAGTATCCGGGCGGCCACCATCCGGTCCTTGTCGTCTCCGTAGCTGGCCGAGACGAAGGGGATGTTCTCCACCTGGGTGACGCGCGCGGTGATCTCCAGGCGGGGGAGGAGGCCCACCCGCAGCGCGAACACGCGATCGGTGGATGCGTGAAACCCCTCCGGGTTGTACGGGGCGGGGATCTGGGTCACAGACGCCGAGACCACGCCATCTCCCACCACCTCCACCGTGGGGATGAACACCAACCCGGTGTCGCCGTGGAGCGATGCGGAGGGAAATGCCGAGGGGTCGTCGAAAGCGAAGCAAAGACCGGCGAGCAACGCCGCCGGGATCCAACTCATCCTCCGCCGCCCCCCCCCTGATCATGCGGATCGATCGGGTGGAGCTTGACGCGCCCCGGCAGGATCACACGGCCGCGCCGAACCACCGGCGCCCCCTCGGCCACATAGCGCAGCTCGATCTCCATCTCCTTCCACTCGTGAACCACGCTGAAGGCAGAGCCCGCGGCGATCACGGTGACGTACTCGAGCGCTTCGCTCGCGATGCCGCGGAACGAGTAGCCGGCGTTCGCCGCGAGCCACGCACGTTCCGAGCGATCGACCTCTCCCTCCAGCTCACTCCCCCGCGCGGCCTGGTAGGTGCGGGCGACTTCGACCGCGCGACGCTCCAGTGTGGCGTCGACCCGTCCCAGGGTGTCGGCGAACGCGCGCGTGGTCGTGGCGAGCGACCATCCGATCGAGGACGCGTCGACTCCCACCGCCCAGACCCCCGACGCGTCGGGGACCAGGACGGCGAGCCGCCCGTCTTCGCTCGACACGGGAACTTCGCTCCTGCGCCAATCGGCTGCCAGCGAGCTCCAGTGGAAGGCCTCCAGGGACTCCTCCCCGGCGGAGATGGGCAGGACGAGCATCAGCTCCGGGTGGTCGGCCGGGAGCTCGTCCTCGACGACGATCTCCGCCGCCGCGAGCAGCACCCGACCGGGGGGAAGCGCCGGAAGCGCGGCGCTCATGGCCTCGCTCAGCTCCACCATCTGCCCGGGTGCCGCCGGGGGCCACACGAGCGTGGCTGCGCCCTCGACGATGGGCGTGCTTGCACTGGCAAGCCGGGAAGGCGCGCGCTGTGTCAGCCACAGAGGCAGCAGGAAATCCCAGGGGCGGCTGCCGGCGACCACCACGGCCACGGTGAAATCCGCGACCGCCGGCACGTGGCCGGCTCCGGTCGCGAGGACTCGATAGCTGCCGGGGGGCACACCCTCGGCCTGGAACGCCCCCTGCGGCGCCGAGGGCGTGGCGAGATCGATCCCCTCCTGATCGACCAGCCGCACCTCGACCTCCTGCGTGGGTCCGGCCTCGTCCACCACCTCTCCGGCGACGGACGACGTGGCCGATTCCGGCGGAAGCTCCGGAACCGGAATCGCCTCGCAGCCGGCGATCAGGAGTGCGGCGAGGGCGATGACTGGGGCGCCATGGGTCAGGTTCGTTGGAAGCCCCAGACCGGCGCGGCAATCGCGGACGTGGTTACGGGCCATGACGATCTCCTTGGCTATGGGTGGTGCCCGAGACGGGCGGCGATCTGTCCAGAGCGCAGTGCCCAGAGGGGCGCGGTGAGATCGGGTGCGAGCCGCGTCCGGCGTGCCCATACCCCCTGGTTGGAACGATAACGCAGGGGAAAGCGTCCTGGAAGACCGATCGAGACCCGACCTCCGCGAGGCACCCGCCCCAAGGGAGCGGCAGCTCGGCCGCGAATCGGATCACCTGCTGCCGATCGGTGCCCCGAATCCCCGCTCGAAGCGTGCTCTCGCCCCAGGAGCGAGAGAATGTGACACCCCCGCCGCGATCGCCGGCCAGGTAGGTCCCACCTTCCACTTTGAGTTCGATGTCCAGCGCTCCGTACCACCAGGCCAGCTCCCCGATCAGGCGGGGTTTCTCCAGCGGGCTGTAGCGCCATCGATAGCGGCGGTCGAGGCTGAGGTGCCCCGTGCTCGACGCCGACAGGCCCAGCCACCCGAGGCCCCGCCGGTGGACCCAGACCGCGTCGAGCAGCGCCCCCCACCGGTCTTCCTCGGTCATCCCGGCGCCCAGGCGCCAGAGGGTGGGCCCGAAGCGCCCGACTGGACCGCGCCGGGTGAGCTCGGCCGCCACCACCACCGGCCGCAGGGGCGGGAGATCACGCTCCAGCTCGTCCAGGGGTGTCCAGACCCCTTTACCCACCACCCGTACGCCTCGGCTGGCGTAGACCGTGGCGGAGACTCCGATCCCCGCCGCCCATCGCTGCGGATCCTCGACCAGGCCGAAGCTGGCCTCCAGGTGGGGCGCCAGCTCGAGATCGACCTGGCCGCGAAGCGATCGCGGCGTCGAGGGGGAGGCGTCGGCGACCCGGATCGGAACGCAACCGAGCCCATCCGCGGATTCGTAGCGAACGATCGGCGCGGCCGAGCCCGAGTCGGTGGACACCGACGCCAGCACGACTCCGTTCGCCATGGGCAGGAGCGAGATCCGATCGTCCGCGCAGAGATCCAAGGCCGCGGCGGCCAGCCCGGCGGGATCCCGCCGGCCTCGATTCTCGAAGTAGATCGCGCCTCGCAGCTCCTCGGGTCCCGCGTCGCAGCGCGCGCTTCGGACGCCGTCCAGGCCCGCCTCCTGGAGCCGGTGGGCCGTCCCCTCCAACTCGGGCCGCGAACGGCCCGGGGCATTGAAGCCGGGCGCCGGCGCGACATCACCGGCAATCGCCCCGCCCGCCACGGCCAACATCACCCACTGCAGTGTTATGCTCAGCACGCAAGCGATCCTATTCGACGGAATCGGCAACGCCAATGCCGCATCGCGGCGGCAGGGGGGCTGTCCATGAGCAACGAAGTTCGATCGACCGGCCGCCGTGTGACCTCTCTCTTCCTTCTCGCGGGGATGTTGCTGAGCGTTTGCCCTTCCCGCTCCCTGGGGCGCGTGATCCTCGTTCCCCAGGACGAGCCCACGATCCAGTCCGGCGTCGACGCCGCCGACGAGGGGGATACCGTGCTGGTGGCGCCGGGCACCTGGGCGCCGGTGCGCCTGCCGGCCCTGGACCTGGTCCTGAAATCCTCCTCGGGCGCGGAGCTCACGACGATCGACGGCGGAGACTCGACCACGGTCGTGACCTTCGAGGGGGCGGTCAGCCGGGCGTGTGCGGTGGAGAGCTTTACGATCAGCCGCGGTTTGGGCAACGGGGATATGGGCGGCGGGGTCCACCTCTCCGCGGGGGCCTCGCCGACGCTGAGCGACCTGGTGGTGCGAGACTGCAGCGCGGTCTACGGCGGCGGCATTCGAGGGCTCTATCCCTCTGATCCGCTGCTGCGCGGCTGCCTCTTCGACGCCAACGAGGCGAGCAGCAGGGGTGGCGGGGGATACCTGGATGGTGACGGAATCGTCGTGGAAGGGTGCCGTTTCACCGGGTGCACGTCCTACTACGACGGCGGTGGTCTTTACGTGCGCCTGGGAGAAGGCCGGCTGGAGATCGACGAGACGGAGATCGACTCGTGTCGTGTTTCGCATTCGTACTGCGGGGGTGGCGGGCTCTACATATACGCATACGCGCGGCAAGGATATGGTGCCGCCGGCATCGTCCAGATGGACGATTGTCGCATCAGTGATTGCGATGCGGGCTATGGCGGGGGAGCCTACATTGACTACGCGCGGCATCTCCTGCTCTCGTCGACGGAGATCCGAAACTGCTACGCGTCTTACCGAGGGGGGGGCTCTACCTGTATCGCGTCGACCGACTGAACATCGACTCGGGGTCCTTCGAGAGCAACAGATCGGACCGCTACTACGGCGGCGCCATCTACGCCTACGTCGACACCCTGGAGCTGGCCGACATCGTGTTCGGGCAGAACAGTACCGCCGGCTACGGCGGCGCGGTCTATGCGTCGGGACATGACAGCACCGCCATTAGTCACTGTTCCTTTGTGAAGAACCACGCTGATGACGAAGGGGGCGCCCTGTATCTCTCCTACAGTGGATCGACTAATCCTCACGAGTACATTCGGGGCTGTCTCTTCGTGGGGGGCGAATCGGCTTCCGGCTCCCTGGCCAGCACCAGCCAGATGGCGACGCTCGAACACTGCTCCCTGTGGCAGCAAGGGGATTCGCCCTTCGCGGGCGATGTCTATGTGGACCGCACCTGCATCAGCCGCGATCCGCTCATCGAGGACACTCCAAGTGGCCCCATCCCCTCGGCCCGCTCCCCCCTCATCGACGCCGGTGATCCCGCCAGGCCTCCCCTTCCGCAAGGCGGTCCGGTGCGAGATATCGGCGCCCGGGAGCGCCTGACCCCCGACCCGGCACGGGCCACCGTCGCGTTGTCGCTCCCGGCGCGCGCCAGAGTGAGAGAGACGATCGAATACTCGGTGTCGATCGAGAATCTGCTCGACGAGCGCGTCAGTGGGCGCGTGCTCGTGACGGTCGGGGGCCACGAAGTTGGTGAGCGTGACGTGGAGCTTCCCCCCTTCGGCCGTGGAGAGCAGCTGGGAACGGTGGTGGTCCCCGACTCCCTCCGAGCCCGGGTGATCCCCGTGGTCGCGAGACTCCTCGGGGAGAACGAACGGCTCGAGGCGGTCGACTCCGTGCCCCTGGGCCTCAGTGGAGAGCGGGTGCTGCGGGTGCCCGAGGACCATCCGACGGTAAGCGCCGCTCTGGCGGTGGCCGCGGACCTCGACACCGTGCTGATCGGACCCGGCACCCGGCAAGAGCAGCTCGTGATCGATGGACTCGACATCACGCTGCGCTCCGCCGCCGGACCAGCAGCGACTGTGGTCACCAACCCCGGACATACGGCGATCTGGGTGCGCGGACCGGCCCGCGGCAGAATCGAAGGGCTGAGCATCCTGGACAGCGGAGGCTCCGGTGATTCGGGAGGCGGGATCCGGGTGAGCTCGCGGGCGGCGGCCGAGATCATCGGCAATGTCATTCAGAGAAACCGCTCAAACGGGGACGGCGGCGGAGTGCATCTGAATCTGTGCAAGGGCAGCATCATCGAGAATAACGTCATCTCCGCCAATGACGCGGCCTATTGCGGTGGGGGGATCTACGCGACCGAGGGCGAGCTCGTCGTTCGGGGCAATCTGATCGAAGAAAACGACGCACGATATGGAGGCGGCGCCTATTTGGGTTGTCGCGCCGACGTCCTATCCAATGAGCTCCGAAGCAACGTGGCCAGCTCCTATGGGGCGGCGCCTATTACCGGGGGGGCAGCGCGGACTCGATCTACTCGGAGGGGAACACCTACGCGGACAATGACGCTGATTGTGGTGCGGGGGCGTACAGCTACTATGGGAAAGTGCATTCGCTCGAGGACCGATTCGTCGGCAACAGCGCGAGCTCCGGGGTGGCATCTACGCCCGCGATAATGTGACCGTTACGCGCGCGGTCTTTTTCGACAACCACGGCAGCAACCAGGGAGGAGGGGCCTACGCATATCGGACGAGCTTCCGCGGCTGCGTGTTCGTCGACAACGACGCTCCGTCCTACCCCGGCATCGGTGGCTACGGTTACCAGGGGGAAAGCGGCTTCAATCTCTTCTGGGACGGCGTAGCGCCGGATCGGGAGAACCGTGGCGAGTCGGCCGGCATCGATCCGCTCTACAGCGATCCGCTCCTCGTCGACCCGGCGTCCGGGGACTTCCGTCCCCGACCCGGATCACCGCTGATCGATACCGGACCGCCCGATCTGGAGCCCGACACACTGCAGACGCGCGCCGACACTACCTTCTTCGCACCCCGGACGATCCATCTGGCTCCCAGAGAGACCGTGCGCACGGAGCGCTCCTTCGCCACGCCGGTCATCGGGGATGTCTACCCCTTCCATCTGAGCTCTTGGTGCAGCTCGCTGCCGTGGGAGACCTGGGCGACCGCACGCAAAGACCTGCAGGTGTGGGGCGGACAGACATTCCGCGTGCCGGAAGATTACGATCGCATCAGCGACGCATTGGCGAATGCGATCCCGGGGGATCGGGTGGAGGTGTCTCCGGGGGTCTACGACGAAGCACTCTCGATGAGCACCGAGGGGGTGACGCTGGCGGGGGCGGGGATCTATCTCACCGAGCTGCGGCCCTCTGCCTACGGGTCGGCGATCACGGTCTCCCCGCTCCTCTCGCCTCCTCCCATCGTTCGCGACCTCACGATCAGAGGCACCAGCGGGGCCAGACATGGCGCCGGAGTGTTCCTCGACTGCCAGTCCTCCGTCGTGCTCGATCACGTGCGCTTCGCGCGCTGCAACGCGGCGGAGTTGGGCGGCGCCATCTATCAGGGCCAGAGCTCCACTCTGGAAATGCGCTCCTGTGGCGTGGACACCTGTCAGGCCCAATGGGGGGGCGGCATCTCGTCCTATGGCCTGGTAACCGCCGCCGGATTCACCGCGAGCGACAACACCTCCAGCACCAACGGCGGGGCCTTGACCCTCGGGGGAAGCGCCGTCCTCGACTCCTGCGAAATCGTCGGCAATGCCGCGCAGACCGGAGGGGGCATCTGGGCACAAGCCCTCGAAGGCAAGCTCCGGATCAGCGCGAGCACTTTCGAAGAGAACGACGCGCTGTGGGGCGGGGGCGGGCTCTACGTCGGGCGGCCGGGCTGGGATGACGAGCCGGAGGACACACTCCTGGTCGACTGCACCTTCAAAGAGAACGTCGCGGAATGGGGGGCTGGGGTCTTCGTGCGCAACGGCGCCTGGTCGATGCACGGCAGCCGGTGGTTCGCCAACGAAGCCACGGAGGGAGGCGGCATCTACCTCGAGCGCACCGGGGAAAGGCTGACCGTCAGCGAGTGCATCTTCCAGGAAAACGACGCCATTCGCGGCGGCGGCCTCTACACCCTCGACGCTCGGGGAAAGGTCACGGATTGCGACTTCGAATGGAACACCGCATGGGACGGAGCAGCGGTGCGGGTGACCGGACAGGGAGCCGCTCCCTTCCAGCTCTTCCGCTCCACTTTCAGCGAGAACCACGCCCGCGACGTCGGAGCAGGGATCAGCGGCCGTCTTGCCGGCCCCGAGATCGTCGCTTGTGATTTCCTGGCCAACACGGCCGAAAACGCCGGCGCGGGCGCTCACATCCGGGAAGGGGACGCCCACATCGCCAGCAACGTTTTCTGGGCGGGGGAGGCGCTATTCGGGGGCGGCGTGGTGCTCACCCGAGGTGGCGCCAGCGGTCTCTTCCACAACCTATTCGTGGAGAACGCCGGCACCGGCTGGGGCGGTGGCATCCTGCTGCGCCGGGGCGTTGCGCCGGCGATCTCCGGCAACATCATGGCGTGGAACGGTTCGGGTGCCGGGCTTCACGTCGAGGACGAGGAGAGCACCTCCACCGCGACCTACAACCTCTACTGGGCCAACCAGGGCGGCAGCTACGGAGGATACGCCCTGCCGGGCATTGGGGACCTGGAGACGGATCCCCTTTTCGTCGACCGGCAGCTCGGCGACTTCCACGTGACCGGCGGCTCTCCCGCGGTGGACGCGGGGGATCCCGACACCTATGACGCGTGCTTGCCGCCCGGGCTCGGAACGGAAAGGGCCGACATCGGAGCCTACGGAGGTCCGGACAACTGTTGGCGCGCCGACTGAGGCGCGTTCAACGATAGGCCCGCACCAGCTCGGCCGCACCGTAATAGTGTCGCAGGATCGATTCCGCGTCGTGGCCGCGCGTCGCCATCAATGCAGCGCCGATCTGGCACAGCCCCACGCCGTGCCCCCAGCCGGCGCCACTGAACCGAAAAGCGTTGGGGCGTTCCGACGGCCCTAGAGGCTCGGCCACGAAGGCGGAGCTGCGCAGGTGGCTGGGCGACAGGAGGCGGCGGATTTCCAGCTCCTTGCCGACCACCACGGTGCCACGCTCGCCCACCAGGCGCAGCCGCACCAGTCGTCCGGAAGGACCGCGCTGCACCGGTTCCAGACCCAGCAGGCGGCCCAGCTCGATGCCGGCCTTGTCGCGAATGAGCTGCTCGAGCTGCTCGACGTCGCGCTCCTCATTCCAGCGGAAGAAGGTAGTCGAGCGATCGAAGTCAGGCAAAATAGTCGCCAGCGTCGCCGGATCGTCGCAGTCGCAGAAGGCGCGCGGGGGGTGGTCGAGGAAGCGACGGAAGGCGCCTTCTCCGGTCAGCGGATTGGCGGGCAGCGCGGGATCTGCGGCGTCGGCGCGGGGCGCAAGGTAGGGCAGATCGCGGTCTTGCCAGGCGGCGCGAAAGCCCTCGGTGACACCGCCGCAACACTTCGAGAAGCGCGCGTCGCAGACCTCTTCGGCGTGGGTCAGCAGCAGCCCCCGAGTGTCGTCGACCGCCGCCGCGGCCGCCTCCCCACCCTGTGTCGCGACGCCCTGGTAGCGCTGGCAGTGGTCGTCGGCGCAGACGTCGAAATGGTGGTGCGCCTGGCGATCGTAGATCCGGATCCGCTCTCCCGCGTCCCGCGCGTGCCCCGCGGGCCCCGCGGGTCCCGCTGTCGCGACCGCGACGGCGCCGGCGGCGCCCAGCTGCGCCAGGAGCCAACTGCGCGAAATGATGGCGTGGGCGCGCAGCAGGGCCGCCGGAGCGTTTCCGCTCATCTCCGAGCCGACCACCGAGCGCAGGTAGGTCTCGAGCGGCACATCGTTGACCACCCGCAAGCCCCCCTCCCCCGCCGCCGCCAGGCGCAGCGTGCCGCGGAAGCGTTGCAGACGCTCTTGCTGCCAGTGGAAGCCGATGCCGATGGTCGCCGCGAGCTCGAAACTAGAGCGGTTCGGATCGGCCGGGATCAGCTCGATGGTCCTCGCCGGGGCTGGCGCGGAGCGACCGTCGCCGATCTCCGGCTCCAGCATCACTTCAGCGCCCGAGATCCGCGCCCGGTAGCTCCCGGGTGGCAGCGGCGCGCCCGCCGATCGGTAGCTCCCCTCGAGGCGCAGGCGCAGCTCGCCGACCCCCTCCGCCAGACCGACCGCCAGGGTCGGCTCGGCAGTCGGCGGGACGCTCACTGGAGCCGCTCCCACCAGCGCTCGAAGCGCTCCTCGTCGAGGCTCACTTCGCGGTAGACCGAGCACGCGCGGTCGGCGTCTATGCGCGCGAAGTCGTGCTCCTCGGGCAGCACTAGAATTCCCGCCATCTCCATGGCGCCGGGACTGATCAGAAAGCGCTGCTCGCCCTGCTCGAAGTAACAGCCCGGTCGATGGCGCGCGCGCGGAAAAAAGAACACCTCGAGCTCCCCGCCACGGTGCCGCGCCAGCAGGTTCAGCATCGGCTCTCGATCTTCCCCCATGATCGTCGCCAGCTCCGAGATCGCGGCGCTCAAGCGTTGCTCGGCGGCCGCCGCGTCGATCTCGCACAGCACCACCGCCTGGCGCCCGAAGCTCTCGATCGCAGTCCAGGGCCCGGCACGACGGCCGCGCGGCAGCGCCTCTTCGATCGGCGGCGCGACGATGCGACCGGTCTGAAAATGGAAATGGTCGGGCGCCGACGCCCCGCAGCGTGGGCCGTTGTAGATCACGAAAGTCTCTTCGTCGACCGCGCCCGCCAGGGCCAGCAGCAGCCCCAATCGGCCCTCGATCGCCTGCGGCACGTGCTCGCGGGTGGCGACGGAGATATGGCGCGGAACGATAGGAAAGGGGTTCGGCAGCAACACCAGCTCCGGGCCGAAGGCGATGCCGCGCTCCTCGACCGGCAGGTTCGGCTCGCACAGAAAGCAGGGGCGGCGCCGCACCGAAGCGGGATCGACCTTGGCGCTGACCGACCCGCGGCGACCGGGATTGCGTTGCGCCGCGATCCGATCGGCCCCGTGGCTCAGCTCCCGCACCTGGGTGCGCTCCAGAGCCGCCTCGTTGGCGGCGAGCAGCGGCCAGTTGGCTCGCTGGCGCTCGAAGAGCGCTTCGATCGCCTCGGCCACACTCTCGCCGAGCCGGAACTCGGCCACCACCCGTCGGCTCCAGCTCATGGGCGCATCCGCTGCCGGGCGGCGATCTCGATGCTGCGCAGGCGGTCCTTGTAGATCGCGTAGCGGTTGGCGGTCTCGAGCGGCAGGTCGGCGTCGCTGTTGCCTTCCCAGCGACGGCACCAGTAGAGCGAATCGTAGATGCGGGCGATGCGATGGCGGCGCGAGAGCGCCAGCATCACTCCGTAATCCTCGCCGTAGCTGACGTTGGGAAAACCGACCCGGCGCAGCGTGGGCACGTGGTAGGCACGCGGGGCTCCCAAGCCGTGGATCCGCAGCGCGTTGTTGTGGCCGTTCTCGTCGCTCCACTCGCGGTGATCGACCAAACCGGGCGGCAGGGGCTGGAGGTCGAAGTCGACGGTGGTGTAGGAGCCGACCAGGGCGGCGCAGGAACCGCGCTCGAGCTCGGCGACGATGCGCGCCAGGACCGTGGTCCCGTCGTAGAGATCGTCGCTGTCGAGCTGCACCGCGTAGCGCCCGCAGTAGGCGGAGCGGATCGCCAGATCCCAGCAGCCGCCGATGCCGAGGTCCGTGCGCGCCGGCACCTGGTGCACGATGCGAGGGTCGGCGGCCGCCAGCTCGGCCAGAAGATCGCTGGTGCCGTCGCTGGAATGATTGTCGACCACCAGCACGTTGAAGGGAAACTCCGTCTCTTGATCGACCGCGCTGCGCACCGCCTCGCCGACGGTCTTGACCCGATCGCGCACCGGAATCACCACCGAAGCCCGCACCAGATAGTCGTGCCGGTCATCGATCAGGGGTGCATCGGGTGGGTCGACGAAGGCGCCGATGCGCCGCAGATGGTCGGTGGCGACCCGCTCCATCTCCTCCTGGTAATCGCGCCGCCGCGGATCGACGTAGTCGAAGATGCTCTCGCCGCTGCGGCGCGCCGGGGCGGCGCTGCGCCGGTAGAGCGGCTCCGGCAGATGCAGAATCGTTCCCACCTCGGACGCGCGCAGCCGCAGCTCGTAAAACGCCCCATGGCGCAGATCGCCCGCCAAGCGCGCCGCGGCCTGGGCCACCACCGCGCCGGAGAAGAGCAGAAGCGAGCCGAAGTCGAAATCGTCGCGAATGCTGCCGCTCTGGTATCCGACCAGCGGGTGGAGGCGCGGCGCAGCGCCGGCATCGACCTCGACGTAGTCGCCATAGGCCGCCGCCGCGCCGCTGGCTCGCAACGCACCGGCCAGACGCGCGATCCCCTCGCGCGGCAGACGCGGGGCGCCAGGCAGCACCCAGAGCAGGTCGGCCGATCCCTGCTCGCGGTGCCAGTTGAGCACTCGCACGACGCATTCCGAGTCCCAGAGCGCCTCGGCCCTCACCGAATGCTCCGCCACCGGGGGCCCGCCCGCACCCGTCGCCACTCGGCAGATCTCTCCGACCAGGGGCGACTGCCGCAGATCGGCCACCGTCGCCTCGACCTCGTCATCCGCGGCCTGGGTCACGACCGCCGCCAGTTGATTCACGTGTTGACTCCGCTCTGCGTTTCGCGCCTGGTCAAGATAGCGAGGATTCGCCTCGATCGCGAGTGGCCGGCGGGCGGCGGAATGACGGGGAAGGAGGCGTCGACGATTGGATCGAGGGCCCGGTCTGTTTCGAGATGGGCACACGGCCCCACTCTACGGACCGGGCGCCTTTCTGGCCATGTCTGGTCGCGCCGCCCCCGTCTCGACCATCCGCTCCCTATTCGTCATCCCGGCGAAAACCGGAATCCACGCCCGCGGATTGGCCCGATCCGCGGGTAGTCGCCCGGTTCCAACAAAGCAGGGTCGAGCGATCAGCGAACCGGCTTCCTCCCCCGGCGGCCGTTTCCAGCGACTGAGCAGCCTCAGGCGGCGATTGGGCCCCCTGCGCCTGAGTCTGCTCAGGAACCCGATCCCGACCCCATCCCCGCCCCACCTCTCACCCCCCATGCAAGGTCACCCGGCGCCCCCCCGGCGTGCTCGCCGCGCCGAACACCGTCCGCTCGACGATCGCCACTGGTGCCGGAGCGGCGCAAGAGAGACTCGGGTGCGAGGGATGGAGGACCGAAGCGCAGGCGCCGAGCGGGCGCGAGGCGTGGGGAATTGGCGGGGGGGGCCCGGGCCCCCCCCCCCCCCCCGCGCGGAGAGGCGCTCAATTTGACGCTCCGCGCACGGAGAAGGACTCGGTTTGACAAACCCCGCTCAACTTGACGCAGAAGGCGCTCAGAACCGGCCTTTCTCGGGCATTTTGGACCCCTGGGCCAGGCAAGTGTCAAACCGAGGTGCTCTCCGTGCGCGAAGTGTCAAATCGAGCGCCTCTCCGCGCGGAAAGCCCCCCCGCCGCCCGCGGCCCATCCGGAAGATCGGCCAGCAGCGCCTCCGCGCGCTCCAATATCTGCTCGACCAGCGCCGCCGGCGGCTCCGCGTCCGAGGCGCCGTAGGCCCGCTCCACCTCGACCGCGCTGGCCAGGAATCCGGCCCCCTCGAAGCTCACCAGCCCCTTGGGCACCAAGACCTCGTGCAGCAGGCGAGTCGCCGGGAGCTGCTCACTCCCCGGCTCGGCGAGGCCGGCGGCGACCGCGCGCAGCGCCGTCTCCAGCGACTCCCGCACCCTGCCAAACGCCTCCGCCGGGATCCCCGCGCCGACCAGCGCCCGCGCCGCGGCCAGCTTGCGGTGGGCATTGCGGAACAGGGCGCGCGCCGCATCATCGCGATCCGGGTCCGGCGCCTCCGCTTGGCGCTCCAACTTCGGAGCAGAACGCACCCGGGGCGTCGTCCCCACCAGCGCGTGGCCCGCGCCCTCCCGCTCCCCGTCGCCAGCGCTCGGGCCCCCATCGACCCGGGCCTCGTCCCCCACCTCATCCCCAATTCCGGCCCCCCCCAACCCCGCGTCGCCCACCGGCACCTCCTGCGCACCATCCGCCACGCCGGGCCGCGTCTCATCGTCCCGCCACGAATCGGACGCCATCGCCTCGAGCATCGGTCGCACCGCTCGCAGCACTCCGGGCGCCGAGTCGATCTCCCTTGCACTGGCGCCGGCCGCCAGCACCTCGTGAAAGAGCTCCTTCTTGCGCACCAGGACCCGCTCGATGCCGCTCTCGATCGAGCGTTCGGCAATCAGCAGCAACACATGCACCGGGCGCTTCTGGCCGAGCCGATGCACGCGGGCGATCCGCTGGTCGAGGCGCGCCGGGTTGAAGGGCAGCTCCAGGTTGACGACAGTGTCGGCACACTGCAGGTTGAGGCCGACGCCGCCGGCATCGGTGGAAAAGAGGATGCGACAGTCTGGGTCGCTGCGGAAACGGTCCAGCAGGGCGCCGCGCTTGGCGCTGGGCACGGCGCCGCAGAGCAGCTCGTAACCCAACTCCAGCTCGCGCGCCCGGTCGGCGGCCAGGCGAATCATCCGCTCCCACTCGCTGAACACCACCACCTTGCGCCCGCTCTCGGCCGCGAGATCGTCGAAAATGCGCGTCAGCTCGTCCAGCTTGGGGGAATCTTTGTTGTCGTTGTCGACCAACCAGGCGGAGTTACAGGCCATACGTGCGCGCTGGATCGCGGCGAAGAGCTGTTTCTCCTCCGAGGGCGTCAAGGGACGCTTTTCGGCACGGGCGGCTATCATCGCCGCGAGCTGCACTGCCTCGTCGTGGAACTCTCGCATCGGCGCAGTGAGCTCCACGTAGAAACGATTTTCTATGCGCTCGGGAAGCTGCGTCAGAACCGCGTCGCGGGTCCGGCGCAGCACCACCGGGCGCAGCCTCCGCCGCAGCTCGTCGAGGTTGCGGTGGCCGATGCCACGGGGCTTGCCGCGCCCGCTTCCGCGCCCTTCGGCGGGCTTGAAAAAGCGTTGATTGAAGGCCCAGAGCGGCCCCAGAATGCGCGGCTCGACCGCCTGCATCAACGAATAGAGGTCGTCGAGACGGTTTTCCAGCGGGGTGCCGGTCAGCACGAACACGTGCTGCGCCGGGATCTGCTTCACGCGAGTGGCGGTCTTGGTGCGCCAGTTCTTGATGCGCTGCGCTTCATCGAGGATCAAGAGGTCGGGGTCGAGGGCGCGCACCAGCTCCAGGTCGCGAATCACCAGCTCGTAGTTGACGATGGTGAAGGGGGCCTGGCGCCGATACAGGCCGCGACGCACTTTCGGTGCGCCCCAGACCACGCAGGGCTCGGCACCCGAGAACCGTCGAATCTCCTGCTCCCATTGGTGCTTCAGCGATGCCGGGCAGACCAACAGCACGCGCTCCACCTCATCGCGCGAGCGCAAATGCAGCGCGGCGGCGATCGCCTGCACCGTTTTGCCCAGGCCCATGTCGTCGGCCAGGAGCGCCGATCCTCGCCCGGCCAGGAAGGCCGCGCCCTCGACCTGGTAAGGGTAGAGCTGGCCGCGAAAGCCGCGCAGGCGCGCACCGGCGGCGGAGATCTCGCGCCGCACCTGCTCGTCGCGCTGCCGAGCGCGGTCGTCGCGCTCTACCTGCTCCAGGAAAGCCAGCACGTCGTCGTCGACCGTCACCAGATTGCTGCCCCGGCAGATCGCCTGCATCGCCGGGATCGACTGGCGCGGGTCGGCCGCCAGCACCCCGGCGGCGTCGAAGAAGCGATCGGCGATGCGCCGCTCCTCGGGTGAAGGATGACCCGAGGCCAGGAGCGCCACGCGCGGATGGTCGTCGCGACGCACCACCACCCGCGCCTGGTCGAGACGCATTCGCGCCAGCTTGTCGAACTTGTGCGGCGCCCGGGCGCGCGCGCGCTGCAGAACCGCCTCGATATGCTTGCAGGTGCCCAGCATGTTGACCTGGAAGTCGGGACAGGTGCAGCGGTTGGCCGGCACCCTCAGGTCGCGGATCTGGACCTCGTAGTCGGCCGCGCCCTGCTCGCCGGCGACCCGAAAGCGGCCGAACACCATGCCGCCTTCCAAGCGCCGGATGCGCGGCTCCTCCTTGCGTCCCCGCTCCAGGCGCACTTCGATCTCATGCTCCCGCACCGCCAGGTACGATCCCCAGCGACCCGCGCCCCGATCGCCGGCCGGAGGCGCACGGTCCGCGTCGGTCTCCTCGGCGCCGCCGAGGCGCTCGGCCAAGGCCTCGACCGCCTGCTCGTCGCTGGCCGCCAGCGCCGCGGCCGCCGCGTGCTTGCAGATCGGCTCCCAGTCGAAAGGACAGGCGCACTCGACTTCGAGCTCGTCGCCGGCGAAGCGCAGGGTGACCGCGTAGGGCCGCTCGCCCGAGCCGAGCACGCGGGCATCGATGCGATCGGTGTCGACCCGCAGCGCCCGAACACGCTGGCGATCGACCAGGTCGAGGGCGCGCAGCAGGATCTTCTGGCTGGTCCGGGCGGCGACGCGGGCAAGCAGGGAAGGGGGAGCAAGGGGCGTGGAGGTTGGGGCGGACACGAGCGGCTCCTGCGGGGGCGGTGGGCGGATAGCAGGATCCTACAACGCGACACGCGGGAGAGCGCGAGCGGCGGTCCTTCCTCACCCGCCCTGGTAGATCTGAATCAGGTTGCCGCAGCCGTCGTCGAACATCGCCACCGTGGTGTCTCCGGCCGGGCTCGGCTCGACGCGGAAGTCGACGCCGGCGGCCTCGAGGCGATCGAACTCCGCCGCGACATCGTCCACCTCGAAAGAGGCGAGAGGGATGCCGGCGTCGAAGAGGGCCCGCTGGTAGGTGGCCGCGGCCGGATTGACGTTGGGCTCCAACACCAATTGGGTGCCCTCGGGCTCGTCGGCCGAAACCACGGTCAGCCAGCGGAACTTCCCGACCGGCAGGTCGACCTTCTTCACGAATCCGAGCAGCTCGGTGTAGAAACGCAGGGCGCGCTCTTGATCGGCGACCAACACACTGTTCAACTTGATTCTCATCGTGTTCTTCTCCGGGGGGGCAACGGCAGCCGCGCGCAGAGACGATCGATCATGGCCAAGCACACGACCGAGCTCAGCGGAGACTTCCTGGCGGGACGCAAGGATCTTACTCGCTGGTTGCGACATCCGGGGGTGCGGCGCGCCGGCCGGCGGCTGCTGGCGCGGCCCGCGCTGCGCCGTATCTACGCACGGATCCCCTGGCAGCGGGTGGTTCCCTTCCCGGTGGTCGTCGCCGTGGAGCTGACCAATCACTGCAACCTGCGCTGCCCCATGTGCTACCGCTTCCACGCCCGGACCCGCCCGCTGGGGCACATGGACTTCGCCCTCTTCGAGCGGATCATCGCCGAGCTGGCGGCCGCCCCGGCCTGTGCCGTGGTCCTGACCGGATTCGGCGAGCCCTTGCTGCATCCCGAGTTCGAGCGCTGCCTGGCGCACGCCTCGGGGAAGGGTCTGCGCGAGCTGGTGATCATCACCAACGCCACCCTGCTCAGCGCGGAGAAGACCGCCGCGATCCTCGACGCCGACCTCGGCGCGCTGCACGTGAGCGTCGACGGCAACAGCTCCGACACCTACAACCGCTCCCGCGTCGGCGCCGAGTTCGAGGCCACGATGGCCAACATCCAGCACTTCCTGGAGGAGCGCGAGCGGCGCCGGCTGGGGCGCCCGGCGGTGGTGCTCCGGAGCGTGCTCGAGCGCGACAACGAGCACGAGCTCGACGCTTTGAAGAGGCGCTGGGAAGCGATGCTGCGGCCCACCGACGAGATCCAGATTCAACCGGTGATCCACCTGCCAGAGCGCCGGGCCGACGCGCGGAGCAAGCCGGCGGTCGAGCGCCGCGCGCGTCCCACCGGACCCTACCCCGCCTGTCCGGTGCTGCGGCGGCGGCTGGGAATCGGCTGGGACGGGGAGTACGCCTTCTGCTGCGCGGCCGATCTGCGCAGCGACCTGCATACCGGCTTCTACTTTCCCGATCTATCGATCGAAAAGGCCTGGCGACACGAGACCATCGACGCCGTCCGCCGTCTCCACGCTCTGGGCCGCAAGGACCTGGTGGCAGCCTGCCAGGGCTGCGAGCTCGGATCGGGATTCGAGGTCGAGGCGCCGAGCTGAGCGCCGATGGCGCTTACACTGGCCAGGGGCGCCACGACGGCCGCTGATCCCGCGCCCGTCCCGAACCTCGGAAAACGAACATGCAAAGACCCGTCTTCGCCGCCCTCGGCATCACCCTCGGCATCACCCTCGGCGGCGGCGCCGCGGCCGCCGCCGACCCCGCGGTTGCCGCCGCGGCACGCGCCCGCGGCCTGGATCCCGCCCGCCTGGCCACCCAGCACCGGGTGAGCGTCGACCTGCCCCTGACCGGACTGCGCTTCGAACGCGCCAAGGTGCGGAACCTCGGCACCCAGCGACTGCTCGACGTGGCCTGGGACGAAAGCGGCTCGCCGGTCGACGCCGAGGCCCTGCTGCGCGCCGAGCGCGACGCGCGCATCGCGCTGCGCGGCAGGATGAGCGACGCACTGGCCGATCGCGTGGCGGCGGCCGCCCCCGGCGAGCGGCTGCAGGTGGCGCTCTGGCTGCGCGCCGACCCGATCTCCGACGCACCGTCGAGCGCCGCGATGCGCGAATGGACCGCCGCTCGAGCCCATGACGAGCGCGCCTTTCGCATCGCCGAGCTGCGGACGGTCGCCGAGGATGCACAACGCGGCATCGACGCCCGGATTCGCGGCGGCGGCGGCGAGCTGCGCTACGCCAGCACCCTGGCCCCGCTGATCTATGCCGAGCTGCCGGCGGCGGCGCTCGCCGAGCTGGCCCGCGACTCGGCGGTCGACTGGGTCTACGACGCCTGGCACCAGGGCGCCGACGAACTGAACATCCAATCCTGCGCCGTCAACGTCGATCCCGAAGTCTGGGACTACGGCCTGACCGGCGCCGGGGTGATCGTCGCCCACGTCGAGGACAGCCGCGCCGACCGCGACAACATCTGCCTGGAGTGCGACGCCGGGGCCAACAAGCCGACCCACTCGAACGTCGACCAGCACTCCACCGCCTGCACCGGCATGATGGTCTCCGCCCACGCCACCTACAAGGGGATCGCCCACGGGGCCTGCTTCTACAGCGCCAATGGCGGCAGCTACAGCGATTCCGACATGGCCGGGGCGATCGACGCGGGCGCGGCCAACGCCGACCTGCAGAGCCACTCCTGGGGCACCGGCGGCACCGGCCAGCTCAACGAGCACGACCGCCACCTCGACTACGTGATCCGCCATGCCCGCCACTTCGCCGACGACTCGGCCGGCAACACCGGCAACAGCAACTACCTGACCAGCCCGGGCAACGGCTTCAACATCTGCACGGTGGCCAACTTCGACGACGAGAACAGCTGCGACTGGGGCGACGATCATGTCTCCTCCACGTCGTCGGGCAAAGACCCGCTCTCGCCGCACAGCGACCGCGAGAAGCCCGAAGTGGCCGGCCCCGGGACCAATATCATCAGCCTGAAGCTGGCCAGCCCCGGAACCTGCCCCACCGGCTCGGTCGGCAGCGGCACCAGCTATTCGGCGCCGATCATCGGCGGCATCGCGGCGCTGGCCATGGAGGCCGACCCGGCCCTGATGCTCTGGCCCGAGGCGCTCAAGGCGCTGCTCATGGCGTCGGGGGTGCACAACCTGGAGGGCGATCGGCGGCTGAGCGAGCTCGACGGCACCGGTGGCGTCGACGGCTCGGTGGCGGCGACCTCGGCGGTGCTCGGTCGCTGGAAGGCGGGGATCCTGAGCGCGGCGAGCTTCGCGCCCGACTCCACCTTCGAGACCGATGTCGGCCACGTCGCAGCCGGCCAGCGCCTCAAGGTGGTGGTCTGCTGGGATTCCAACCCGGACGCCGGCTATGCCACCGACCCGCTGGAGGCCGACATCGATCTCGACCTGATCGATCCGGCCGGCGCGGTGGTCGCTTCGTCGAGCTCCTACGACAACAGCTACGAGGTGGTCGACCTGGACGTCGCCACGACGGGTCTCTACCGCGCCCGACTGAGCTTCCGCACCTGGCTCGGCGACAGCGAGTACGTGGGCGGCGCCTTCACCGTGAGCGATCCTTGATCCGGACCGGAGTGGCGGAATCACCGGAGCGGACCCATCCTTGCATTTGACCTCGGTTGGGTCCGGGGTTGCTCTGTTCGCGTCAGTCGTTCGGGGCACCGGACGCTGGGGGGTCGAAAAATGTCTGGATCGTTTCGTCGGTGGACGCCGGCAAGGCCGGCTCGCCGGACGCGTCTCGTTGCGCTCATCGCCCTGGGGAGCGCCGTCCCCGCACTGGGCGAAGGACTGCTCGTCGAAGGGCTGGGAGAGGATTTCCAGCACAACTGGGACGGCATGGGGGTGCAGGCATTCTTCATCTCGTCGATCAACGGCGACGAGATTCCCGAGATCGTCACCGGCGCCCATTGCAGCGACTGCCACGGCAGCAACTCCGGCAGCATCACGGTGTTCGACGGCGCTCCCGACGTTTTCGGCGTGCACCAGGTGCTGTGGCGGGTGAATGGGGACTCGGCCGAGGATCAGCTCGGCGAGTCGGCGGATCACTGCGGCGATGTCGACGGCGACGGCTTCGACGACATCATCGTGGGCGCCCGCAACGACGATGTCGGTCTCGTCAACAACGGCAGCGTCGCCGTCCTGTCGGGGGTCGACGGCGCACGGATTCACACTTTCTACGGCACCGGCGAGGGAGGCCTGTTCGGCGCCTCGGTGGCGGGGGTGGGAGATATCACCGGGGATGGAGTCCCCGATTTCGCGGTCGGAGCGCCGACCGACCGCGGCGCGGGCTCGGTCAGCCTCTTCTCGGGCGGCGACGGATCGCTGATCGTCCGCTATGCCGGAATCGCGAAGTCGCGGCTCGGCGAGTCGGTGGCGGGCGCGGCCGACCTGAACGACGATGGTGTTCCCGAGATCTTGGTGGGCGCACCACGGGCCGAGAACAAAGCGGGACGGATCTACGTCCTCGACGGGCGGGCGGCGGGCACCGGCGCCCCGCGCGGCCAGGTGGCGCTCTACACCCGGCTCGGGCGAGAGAGGGAGCAGCTCGGCTACACCGTCGGCGCGGTCGGCGACCTGAACGGCGACGGCATCAACGACATCTCCGCGGGGGCGCCCGGCAACGACCTGGTGCGCTTCTACTCGGGCGTCGACGGAATCACCCTCTTCGCCGCCAAGGGGCGCGGCGCGGACGGAGGCAACGAAGGGCGGCTGGACGGTTTCGGCCACACCGCGGCCACTTCGGTGGGAGACGTGGACCACGACTCGGTGGAGGACTTCGTCATCGGCGTCCCCTTCTACGACGACACCGCCTTCGCCGCCACCGGCATCGCCTACGTCTACTCGGGCGCGACGGGCGGCGTGATCCGCACGCTGCAGCGTTTCCTCGACCAGGACGACTATTACGGCTCCGCGACCGACGGCGGCGGAGTCGACTTCAACGGCGACGGAACGCCCGACGTGCTGATCGGAATCGCCGGATACGGCGACAGGGCGGGGGGAACGGCCTACGGAGCGCTGGTGGTCGAGCTTCTCTGATCGGCGGCGATTCCTCCTCCAGCAAAGCTCCTTTTGGGCCGATTCGCCGAGCAGGGTGTGTGGTCACGGACCACCCGAGGCTGCAGGTTTGCCGAGAACCCCGCGTGCCGGCTTCACACTGATCGAGCTGATCGTGGTGATCGCCGTGATCGGGATCCTGGCGGTCTTCGCGCTGCCGCGCTACCAGGGGGTGGAGGATGAGGCCCAGGCGGCGGCCGAGGAGGGCATCACCGGGGCGGTGCGCGCCGGCATCATGACCTACCACGCCAACTACGGCTTCTTCCCGCCCGACCTGGACGAAGCGGAGGACGGGGGCGCGTCGCCGGCCAACCTCTTCTTCGACGAGGTGCTGGAGTACGGGATCAGCGACAACTGGGTCAAAGAGGGCACGACCTACGAGGGTCCGGCGGGCGGCAACTACACCTACGCCAGCGCCGACGGCTCGTTCAACTGAGACCGCCGCGTGCCCCTGATCCGCGCTATCGTAGAGTCCATCCCCCAGGAGGACCGGTGGACTTCACGATGCTCGGCAACGAGCTGCTGCAAAACCCGCACCTGGCGCGCGCGGTGCGCGCCGCGCTGCAATACGCCAGCGCCGATCCCTTCTCGCGCGACGACCGCCACTTGCGCGAGTTCGAGGAGGCGCTCGGCCAGTTCAAGGGGGTGCTCGACTCCTACATCCGCCGCGCCCGGCTGAGCCCCGAGTGGGCTTGCGCCATGGATCATGCCCACCGCGTGCTCTCCGAGCTCTCGTCGCGTCATTCGGGACGGCTGCAGGCCGAGTCCTTCCTCGGCAATCTGCAGCGCATGGCGGGCGACCTGCAAGAGACGCTGCAGGAGGAGCTGGGCGCCGACGCCGAGCAGGTCGGAGAGATGCTCGAGCAGCTCCAGCGCCAGGGTCTGCCCGGCGGCGCGGGAGCGGCGGTCGGCGGCGCTGTGGAGACGATCGTCAACCTGATCTGGAGCTTCCTCTACGCCCTGGCGGTGATCGCGCCGCTCGAGACGATCCTGGGGGGGGCGGACACGGAGGAGAAGTAGGCGGGGAGCCGCGCCGACCTTCGCGCGCTGCATCGTCCGCGACAACGTAGGCAGGTCCGCCGCGGCCTTGAGCGCCGGAGACGGCAGCGCCCCGACCGTTGACCACACCTTCATCTTCGGCAATTCCAGCGACCGGACCGGTGCGGCCGTGCTTTGTGAGAATGCCGCACCCTTCTTCATCGGCTGCACGATCCGCCGCAACCGCAGCACCAGTTACAATGACGGAAGCGTGATCGTCGTGGATGGCGATGAATCGAATGCACGTTTCCTCAACCGCGTCATCTGGTGCAACGTGAAGCGCTCGATCTCGGCCGAGTCCGGCGGCCTCGAGATCCACTACAGCGACGTCGAGGGCGGCTGGGAAGGCGAAGGCAACATCGACGAGGATCCACTCTTCTGCGACCCGATCCGCCCGGACCCGAGCGCCGACCTGGCCTTCGACTCGCCTTGCCTCGGAGCCGGCCTGGGCGGGTCAGGTCGCGCTGGAGAGCCTCACCTTGCTGCGCGGCCACAGCGATTACGATGGCGGAGCGATCTGCTGCTCGAACGCCGCCGCACGGCTTCACCGAGTCCACGTTCTCGACGGCAGAGCGTCTTTCGCGGGAGGGGGGATCTTTGCGATCGATGCCGACCTGGTCCTGGAAGACGTGGTCATGAAGGCCAATGTGGCCCGGCATTCGTTTGTGGGCTCGCCGCGTGGCGGCGCGGTCGCGGCGGGATCTTCCGTGCTGGAGCTGCGCCGCGTGATCTTCGAGCGCAACCGCGCATCGGGGGGCTATTGGAGCGGTGAGGGCGGAGCAGTGAGCGCCAGCTGCGGGAGGCGCGATCAGCGCGTCGAGCGGTCCGATCGAGCTGCTCGATTCGGTGTTTCGCGCCAATCAGGCCCATACCGGCGGCGGGGCTGCCAGCCTCGACGGCGATTCCTGGTCGGCGGGAGTGAAAGGCCGCGTCTTCGCCGACAACTCCAGCAGCGGCGACGGCGGTGCGCTCGCTCTGTCCGGCGCCGACGTGACACTGGAGAATATCGTCGCTACCGGCAACTACGCGCCCCGGCTCTCCCTGCATCGACAGCGGTGATCCAGCGCTGCAAGACGCGCTCTGGGACCGGCACCCCCTCTGGCCTCCCGGCTACGCCAACGGCGCGCACTCCGACATGGGCGCCTATGGCGGCCCTGAGAACCGGCGCTGGCTGGACAGCCCCGCGCTGCGGCGGCAAGAACTCGCGTCTCCGCGGCTTCTCACTTTGGAATAGTCCCGCCTGCCTTCCCACAGGAGTCCAAAGTGAGAAACAAACGAGCCGCCCTGCGCGCAGCGGGCGCCGGCGCCATCGCCGCCGGAATGCTGCTGTCTCCGACCTCCGCTCTGGCCGACAGCGACGAGCGCGAAGTGGTCGATTCACCGACCTACTATCCCTGGTACTCGATCTGCAAAGTGAAGCTCGGTGCCAAAGGCAAGGGCCGCGGCAGCGGTGTGTTGGTCGCGCCCTGCACCATTCTGACCAACGGCCACGTGGTCTACAAACGCAAGTCGGACGACTGGCGCGAGATCTACTCCATTCATCCCGGCAGCTACTACGACGAGGATATCTGGGAGTCGGTCGATCCCTTCGGCAGCAAGCCGGACCACGACCTGGCCACCAACACCAGCTACGTCAGCACCGGCTGGACCCGCTACGACTACGGTGCGATCTTCCTGGCGTCATCCTTCGAAGACATGGGACTCGACACCTACATTCCCGTGGTCTTCGAGTACGAAGCCAGCTACATCAACATGGCCGGCTACCCGAGCGAAGACCTGCCTCGGTCGCGCACCGGCGCCGCCCGGGAGCAATGGCACGCCTTCGGCGACGTCAAGACCAACTACTCGCGTACCGTACGCTACGAGGCGACCTCGACCGGCGGCGCCAGCGGTGGTGGGGTCTGGGTCTACAACGGCTCGACTGGCGCGCGCAAGCTGATCGCGGTGAATCAGGGTCACCACAACTCCGACAACGACGGCACCGGCGTACGTTTCGTCTCGCAGAACGAAGACCTGATTCGCGGCTGGATGGAAGAGGATTGCGGCGCGGCGATGAGCCGCTTCAGCGGCCACCTCTCCTTCGCCGAGCTGCTGGCCGGTCGAGAGACGCTGCGCGGCGAGGCGATCGATGTCCTGCCCCCCGAGCGCTTCGGCATCGTCGATGCGCCGCGGAACCTGCTCTCGCATGAGCCGACGATGAAGGTGATGCAGTGGATCGAGGGCCAATTCTACGTCTGGGAGGAGTATCACCTCGCCACCAGCGACACCAAGGACGGCGCCGCGGGCGAGGGCCGGTTCGAGCCGCCCGCGCCGCGCGTGGTGCGCCTGCTGGAGCCGGAGACTCGCATCCTGGACCGTGACGAGGCCGCCACACTCTTGAGCGCCTCGATGCTCTGGATGTTCCCCGCCGAGCCGAGCGCGCCGCAAGCCTACTACGAGGTCGATCCCGAGTTCGTGGCGAGCCCGGGACCCGCCACCAGCAATCATCCGTCGCGAGCGCCGGAGGTGGAGATCCGACCGTAAATCGCTACGACCATATTGACAGCGCTCGGGCGCTGAGGTGATCATCGGACCACACACGAACTGGAGGGATCCGCATGATCTGGTTCGACCGTCCCGAGCGCTTTCATTTCCCGCGCCGCCGGGTGGCGGCTTCGGTCTTGCTCTCCTCGATCGGAGCAGCCTCGGCCCTCACGATCCACGTTCCGGGCGACTTCACCGATCCCCAGGATGCGATCGACGCCGCGGCACGGGGCGACACGGTGCTGGTGCAGCCCGGCACCTATCCCGTGCGGCGCCTCGACTTCCACGGCACCGAGCTGGTGCTGCGCGGCACCGCGCCCGAGGATCCGGCGGTGGTGGCGGCCACGGTGCTCGATGGCGGCCTGGAAGACTGCGTGCTCTACCTGCACTCGGGCGAGGGGCGTGCCGCCGAGGTGGAAGGGCTGACCCTGGCGCGGGGGCGCGGGAACGACGATCTGGACTTGGCCGGTGGCGTGACGGTGCAGGGAGAAGGGACCGAGCCGCACTTCGAGCGGTGTGTGGTCGCGGAGTGCGCCAACGAGCGCTACTCCCGCAGGGCGAAAGCCGCGGGGGTGCATTGTGACCACCGTGCCGCGCCGACCTTCGTGCGCTGCATCGTCCGCGACAACGTAGGCGTGCGCGCCACGGCCTTGAGCGCCGAAGACGGCAGCGCCCCGACCTTCGACCACACCTTCGTCTTCGGCAATTCCAGCAGTTGGACAGAGGCGGTCCTGCGTTGTGAGGATGCCGCGCCCTTCTTCATCGGCTGCACGATTCGCCGCAACCGCAGCACCAGTTTCGATAACGGAAGCGTGATCGTCGTGGATGGCGATGAATCGAATGCACGTTTCCTCAACTGCGTCATCTGGGGCAACGTGAAGCGCTCGATCTCGGCCGAGTCCAGCGGGCTCGAAATCCACTACAGCGACATCAAAGGCGGCTGGGACGGCGAAGGCAACATCGAGGAAGATCCACTCTTCTGCGACCCGATCTGCCCGGACCCGAGCGCCGACCTGGCCTTCGGCTCGCCTTGCCTCGGAGCGGGCCTGGGCGGCGTCGACATGGGTAGCGGGGCGGCCGCCTGCACGCAGCCGAACCCGGCGATCGGCGTCGTTCGTCGTGTTCCTTTCGAGCATCCGACGGTCCAATCGGCGATCGACGCCGCCTGCGATGGCGACACCATCACGATCGGCCCGGGCCGCCACGTCGGCGGAGTCGACCTCAGGGTCGGCGAAGAGACAACTCCCGTGTTTGCATCCCATCTGCACCGCGTCTCCGGCCGATCGGCGAGCC